>JAUNJD010000087.1 GCA_030523205.1 Bacteroides sp. | reverse complement strand
ACCCTCACTATACGACTGAGATACCCTAACTATACGACTGATTCGGCTTGTCTATTTTTAGGTGAATCACGCTGCCGCAATAGGCTGATATATTTTGTTACAATCATCAGCCTTATGGCAGATAATATATAACTTATAAGCATAGCATAAACAATGAAAAGATTATCTTCTTTACTCTTTGCCCTGCTATTGTGCGCCACAGGCTTCGCACAGCAGGCCCTATGGGGAGCCGCTCCGGTGGTGTCCCCCGAAATCCACAGCGACAACACCGTCACTTTCCGCCTCAAGGCTCCCAAGGCCGCCAAGGTGCAGGTGACCGGCGACTTCCTGCCTACGCAGAAGATGAAGACTCCTTTTGGGGAGTTTGACGGACCGGGCGTGGCCGACCTCGTGAAAGGCGAAGGCGACGTGTGGGAATACACCACCACCGAGGCACTGAAGCCCGAACTGTACAGCTACTCCTTCTTGGTGGATGACCTGAAGATTACCGACCCGAGCAACGTCTATCAGATTCGCGACGTGGCCAGCGTGACCAACGTGTTCATCATCGGCGGCGACCGTGCCGACTTGTATCGGGTGAACAAGGTGCCCCACGGCACTGTATCCAAGATATGGTACCACAGCGATGCGCTGGGCTTGGACCGCCGCCTCACCGTCTATACCCCTGCCGGCTACGAGACGAGCGGCAAGAAGTACCCCGTCTTCTACCTGCTGCACGGCATGGGCGGTGACGAGAATGCCTGGTCGGAGCTGGGCCGCACGGCACAAATCATGGACAACCTCATTGCGCAGGGCAAGGCCGAACCGATGATTGTGGTGATGACCAACGGCAATGCCTCGCAGGAGGCTGCTCCGGGCGAATCGTCCTTAGGCTTCGCACAGCCCAGCATGAACCTGCCACGCACCATGGAGGGCAGTTTCGAGACGGCTTTCCCCGAGGTGGTGAGCTTCATCGACAAGACCTACCGCACGAAGGCCGACAAGCATCACCGTGCCATTGCCGGACTCTCGATGGGTGGTTTCCACTCCCTGCACATCTCCAAGCAGAACCCCGATATGTTCGACTACGTAGGTCTGTTCTCTGCCGCCATCATGCCGAACCAAGGCGTGAAGTCAGCCATCTACGACGACTTCGAAGCCAAGCTGAAGACGCAGTTCGACAAGAAACCCGCCCTCTACTGGATTGCCATCGGCAACAAGGACTTCCTCTACGAGGCCAACACCGCCTATCGCAAGCTGCTGGACGAGAAAGGTTATAAATATACCTACTACGAAACGGGCGAAGGCCACATCTGGAAGAATTGGCGCATCTATCTGACGGAGTTTGCGCCGCAGTTATTCAAATAGAAGTTAACAAGAGAACGAGTTGACAAGGCAACAAGTCAGGTCCTCGTGGCTTCGTTAACTTGTCAACTAAAAGGAGATTTCGGTATACTCTGTCCTCGTGGCCTCGTTAACTTGTCAACTCGTCAACTAAAAAAAGCATTTATGAACAAAAAACTAGCATCCCTAGCAATGACCACCGCCACCCTGTTGACGGCTTGCGGTCCCGGCGTGCCCCAATTGGGTAAGTCGTCGCTGGACGACGTGATAGCCGCCATGACACTCGAAGAGAAAGCCCACCTGCTGATAGGTACCGGTATGGAAGGATTCAACAGCGGCGACAGCGCCGTAGTGGGCGAAACAAAGAACATCGTGCCCGGCGCTGCCGGAACCACGTACCCCATCGAACGGCTGGGCATCCCCGCCATCGTGCTGGCCGACGGACCGGCCGGACTGCGCATCAGCCCCACGCGCGACGGCGATACCGCCACCTACTACTGCACGCACTTCCCCATCGGCACCCTGCTGGCCTCCACGTGGGACGAGGCATTGGTGGAGAGCGTAGGACAGTCCATCGGCAACGAGGTACTGGAATATGGTGCCGACGTGCTTCTGGCGCCGGCCCTCAACATACAGCGCAATCCCCTCTGCGGGCGCAACTTCGAGTATTACTCCGAAGACCCCTTGGTGAGCGGAAAGATAGCCGCCGCCTACGTGCGTGGCGTGCAGAGCAACGGCGTGGGTACCAGCATCAAGCACTTTGCCGTGAACAATCAAGAGACCAACCGCATGGCCAACGACGCACAAGTGTCGCCTCGTGCCCTGCGCGAAATCTATCTGAAGGGCTTCGAGATAGCCGTCAAGGAGTCGCAACCGTGGACGGTGATGTCCTCCTACAATTACCTGAACGGCATTTATACATCCGAGAATCCCGAGTTGCAGACCACCGTCCTGCGCGATGAGTGGGGCTTCGAGGGCATGGTGATGACCGACTGGTTTGGCGGCAAGGATGCCGTAGCCCAGATGGAGGCAGGCAACGATATGTTGCAGCCGGGCTACGACAAGCAGTATCAGGACATCGTGGCAGCCGTGAAGGAAGGCCGTCTGGACGAAGCCGTACTGGACCGCAACGTGAAGCGCGTGCTGCAACTCATCCTGAAGACACCCCGCTTCAAGGGATATGCCTACTCCAACCGTCCCGACCTGAAGGCGCACGCCGCCGTCACCCGGCAGAGCGCCACGGAAGGCATGGTACTGCTGAAGAACGAGGGCGACGCCCTGCCCCTAAAGGCTGACGTGAAGAAGGTAGCCCTCTTCGGCTGCACGTCCTACGACTTCATTGCCGGTGGAACAGGGTCGGGCAACGTGAACCGTGCCTACACCGTCTCTCTGCTGGACGGACTGAAGAATGCCGGATACGAGACCGACGAGCAACTGAAAGCCGAGTACGAGGCACACATCCAAGCCGAGAAGGAACGTCAGAAAGCCGCTTCGGGCGACTTTGCCCAGTACATGCCGGTGGTGCTGCCCAAGGAAAAAGTGTTCAGCCCTGCCCGCATCAAGCAATTGGCCGAGAGCATGGACGTAGCGTTGATAACCATCGGTCGTGGCTCGGGTGAGTTCCTCGACCGCGAGTCGTCCAACTTCTACCTCAGTCGCGAGAAGCAACAAATGATACAGGACGTATGCCGGGCCTTCCACACCGTGGGCAAGAAGGTCATCGTGGTGCTGAACATCGGCGGAGCCATCGAGACCGCTTCGTGGAAGTCGCAGCCCGATGCCATCCTTTGCGCTTGGCAGGGCGGACAAGAGGGCGGCAACAGTGTGGTGGACGTGCTGAGCGGCAAGGCCTCGCCCAGCGGCAAGCTGACCATGACCTTCCCCTTGCGCTACGAAGACCATGCATCGACGGCCAACTTCCCCATCGACCAGAAGGTGGAGTTCGACATATCGGCTGCCCTCAAAGACAAGGAGAAGGCATATAACATAAAGGACGTGGATTACACCCGCTACGAAGAAGACATCTTCGTGGGTTACCGCTACTTCGACAGCTTCAACAAGCTGGTGTCCTATCCCTTCGGTTACGGACTGTCCTATACCACGTTTGCCTACACCAATCCGACCATCACCTTTGCCGACGGCACATATACCGTTACGATGGACGTGACGAACACGGGTCGCCGTGCGGGCAAGGAAGTGGTGCAGCTCTATGCCGCCGCTCCCAACCGCGTGCAGATGGACAAGCCCGAGAAGGAGCTGAAGGCTTTCGCCAAGACACGTGAGTTGCAGCCCGGCGAAACGGTCACCGTCACGCTGAAGGTGCAAGCCGCCGACCTGGCCTCTTACGACGAAGCCACAGCCTCGTGGGTGGTAGATGCCGGTACCTATCAGTTCCTGGTGGGCGCTTCCTCGCGCGACATCAAGGCGACGCTGGAAGCCGAGGTCACCGCCTCTTCGACAAAGACAAACGACGTGCTGAAGTTGCAGCAACCCATCAAAATCATGAAAAGATAACAAATTGTACCCTAAAAATCATCCCACTATTCCCTAAAAGATGGTGGGATGTTTTTATCTTTGCACGCATAACACATTAAAATCATAACCATGAATAGAAAGTTAATCTTATCTTTAGCCCTATCCGGGTTTGTATTGGGTGCCGTGGCACAGACGGCACCTGCCATTCCGAGAGACGAGAAAATAGAGAAGCAGGTAGAAAAGCTGTTGAAGAAGATGACACTCGATGAGAAAATCGGCCAAATGTGTGAACTCACCATCGATGTGCTGCAAGACCGCACGGCCGACCCCTCCAAGGGCTTCCAATTGAGCGAAGCCATGCTGGACTCCGTCATCGGCAAATACAAGGTAGGCTCCATATTGAACGTGCCCAACGGTGTGGCCCAGAGCGTGGAGAAGTGGCAGGAAATCATCAAGCGCATACAGGAAAAGTCCATGAAGGAGATTGGCATTCCCTGTGTGTATGGCGTTGACCAGATACACGGCACCACCTATACGCTGGGTGGCACCCTCTTCCCCCAAGGCGTGAACATGGGAGCAGCCTTCAACCGCGAGCTGACGCGCGAGGGTGCCCGTATCTCGGCTTACGAAACGAAGGCCGGAAGCATCCCTTGGACCTATGCACCGGTTACCGACCTCGGTCGTGACCCGCGTTGGCCGCGTATGTGGGAGAACTACGGTGAGGACTGCTACCTCAATGCCGAGATGGGACGCGAGTCGGTGCTCGGTTTCCAAGGCAGTGACCCCAACCACATCGGTACGAACAACGTGGCTGCCTGCATGAAGCACTTCATGGGCTACGGTGTACCCGTATCGGGCAAGGATCGCACACCCTCGTCCATCACCGAACAGGACCTGCGCGAGAAGCACTTTGCTCCCTACCTCGAAATGGTGCGCAACGGTGCACTCACCATCATGATTAACTCCGCCATGAACAACGGACTGCCCTTCCATGCCAACTACCGTCTGCTGACGCAGTGGCTGAAGGAAGACCTCAACTGGGACGGCATGATTGTGACCGACTGGGCCGACATCGACAACCTGTGGAAGCGCGACCACATAGCCAAGGACAAGAAGGAAGCCATCAAGCTGGCCATCAATGCCGGTATCGATATGTCCATGGACCCCTATAACTGGAACTTCTGCCCACTGCTGAAACAATTGGTAGAGGAAGGCGAGGTACCCATGAGCCGCATCGACGATGCCGTTCGCCGCATTCTGCGCTTGAAGTATCGCCTGAACCTGTTCGACAAGCCGTACTACGACATGAAGGACTTCCCCCTGTTTGGCAGTGCCGAGCACGCCGCTGCTGCCCTGCAAGCTGCCGAAGAATCGTTGATATTGCTGAAGAATACCGACAACATCCTGCCGCTGGCCAAGGGCAAGAAGCTGCTGCTGACGGGACCGAACGCCAACTCCATCCGTACGCTGAACGGCGGTTGGTCGTACTCATGGCAGGGCGACAAGGCCGACCTTTGCGGTGCCGACTATAACACCATACTGGAATCGTTCACCAACAAGTTCGGAGCCGAGAACATCATCTACGAAGCCGGTGTGACCTATAAGGAAGGTGGCAACTGGTGGGAGGAGAACGAGCCGCAGATAGACAAGGCCGTAGCTGCCGCTGCGGGTGCCGACTACATTGTGGCTTGCATCGGCGAGAACTCCTACTGCGAGACACCGGGTAACCTGACCAACCTCTTCCTGTCGCAGAACCAAATAGACTTGGTGAAGGCATTGGCCAAGACGGGCAAGCCCATCATCCTGATTCTGAACGAAGGCCGTCCGCGCCTGATTGCCGACATCGAACCGCTGGCCAAGGCTGTGGTCAACATCATGCTGCCGGGCAACTACGGTGGCGACGCATTGGCCAACCTCCTGGCAGGTGATGCCAACTTCAGCGGCAAGATGCCTTACACCTATCCCAAGGAAATCAACTCACTGATTACATACGACTACAAGCCCTGCGAACACATCGGCAAGGCCATGGAGGGTGCTTACAACTACGACGCACAGGTGTCTGTGCAGTGGGCTTTCGGCTACGGACTGAGCTACACCACCTTTGCTTACAGCAACCTGAAGGTGGATAAGGCCAACTTCACCGCCGACGACGTGCTGACCTTTACCGTGGATGTGAAGAACACGGGCAACCGTGTGGGTAAGGAAAGCGTATTGCTGTTCAGCAGCGACCTCGTGGCTTCGCTCACGCCCGACACGCGCCGCCTGCGTGCCTTTGAGAAGATTGAACTGCAACCGGGCGAAACCAAAACCGTGACGCTGAAACTGAAGGCCTCCGACCTTGCTTTCGTGGGCTACGACGGCAAGTGGGTGCTGGAGCAGGGTGACTTCCGCATACAGGCGGGCGACCAAGTGACGAACATCGCCTGCACACAGACGAAGAAGTGGGAAACACCGAATAAATAATTGATAATGGATCATTGATAATGGCACACGGATGAAACATTTTGTCTCATCTGTGTGCCATTTGTATAGTAAAAACCAGAAATCCCTTCACTTTTTTGTTCATCCAATGCAAGAAAGCATTAATTTTGCACCCCGAAACAAAGAGATGTGTGAACGATGAACAATGTCATGACTCAGATGCTTATCCTGTTTATCCTTGTCATAGCAGGATATGTCGCCAATAAATGTCGGCTGATGGATGCCACTTTCGACAAGAAACTCTCCAATTTCGTCATCAACCTTTCCTGCCCGTGCTTGATTCTTTCCTCCGTCATGGGCGATACGTTTCCCGACAAGAACTTGATTCTTCCCGTCTTGGTGGTGGGCTTCATCACCTACGTGCTGTTTACCATAGCCGCCATCTTCCTGCCCCGCATCATCACTTCGAAGGTGGAGAATCGCGGGCTGTACGGCTTCATGTTGGCCTTTGGCAACGTAGGGTTCATCGGCTATCCCGTCACGGCCTCCATCTTTGGCGACAGTGCCGTGTTCTATGCCAGCTTGCTGAACTTCCCCAACACGGTGTTCATCTTCACCCTGGGCTCCATGCTCATCTCGGGCGACAAGGACAGCATCCACCTGCATTGGCGCACCTTCTTCTGCCCCGGCTTGGTGGCCTCCTACCTCTCCATGCTGATTGTGTTCCTCGGATGGGACAACGTGCCCACCATCATCAGCACCCCCTTGCAGTTCCTGGGTAACATCACCGTGCCTGCCGCCCTGCTCATCATTGGTTCATCCATGGCACAGATGCCGCTGAAGGAGATGCTTGGCAACCGCAGCATTTACCTGATGTCCGTCTTCCGCCTGCTCATCCTGCCCGCCCTCTTCTGGGTGATTCTGGTTTTCATGGGCTTCAACCGTACGGTGGTGGACATCAACACCGTCTTGGCCGCCATGCCCGTAGCCACCTACGGCACCATGTTCTGCATCAAGTACGGCCACGGCGAAGCGTTGATGACCGAAGGGACGTTTGTCACCACCGTCTTGTCCATCTTCACCATCCCCATCATAACGATGCTCTTCTGACGTCGCCCGTCGCCTTCCGGCGCATATATCTCCCTCCTGTTGGCGCTATATTTCCCTCCCGCCGGATAACTATATCTGACGCGACAGGCATATATTTCCCTCAAGTGGGATGTATATGTGCCGGAAGTCACACAGTGCCGCAAGCCTTTTCGGAACCTGCTTTGTCAGATAACTTCATGCTTTTTGCGGAAAAGAAAAATAATAATGTTATCTTTGTCAGGCTATAATCCGTAAACAGAAAAGATAAGATGGAACCGATAGGAATGCGTTTCCCGATAGGAATACAGAATTTTGAGGAGTTGCGTGACCGCAACTGCGTGTATATAGACAAGACGGAGCTGATTTATCGGTTGGCTCACGTCGGCAAGAGCTACTTCCTTAGTCGCCCCCGGCGATTCGGCAAGAGCTTGCTGGTCTCTACGCTGGAAGCCTATTTTCAGGGAAAGAAGGAACTTTTCGGGGGATTGGCCATGGAACGGCTGGAGGCGGACTGGACGGCCTACCCCGTGCTACATGTCGATTTTAGTCTGACGAAGTACACCGAATTGTCCGACCTGACGGGACAACTGAACCTCTTCCTGCGTCGGTGGGAGAAACTCTACGGTCGGGATGAGGCCGAAACAACCGTAGCCGAACGCTTGCAAGGAATCATATTGCGGGCTCATGCGCAAACCGGCAGGCAGGTGGTTGTCCTGATTGATGAATACGATGCCCCTTTGCTCGACAGCAATTCGGATTCACTTTTGCAGCAACAGCTCCGCAACGAGGTGCGCAAGTTCTTCAGTCCGCTTAAAGGACTGGGGCAACATCTTCGTTTCCTATTCATTACAGGTATCAGCAAGTTCAGCCAGCTGAGCATATTCAGCGAATTGAACAATCTGCAAAACATCAGTATGCTCGATGAATTCAGCGCGATTTGCGGTATTACCGAAGAAGAACTCTTGACGCAGCTGAAGCCGGACATCGAGCAGCTGGCCGAGAAAAACGGTGAGACGTATGACGAAGCCTGTGCCCACCTGAAACATCGGTACGACGGCTATCATTTCAGTAAGAACTGCACGGATATTTATAACCCCTTCAGCTTGCTCAATGCCTTTTCGGCAAGGGAATATAAGAACTTCTGGTTTTCGACGGGCACACCGACTTTCTTGATAGACATCTTGAGGCGCACGGACTTTGATGTCCGCAGCTTGGATGGTCTGACTGCCACCGAGGAACAGTTCGATGCCCCCACCGAGCAGATAACGAACCCCATCCCTGTGCTTTATCAGAGCGGGTATCTGACGATAAAAGAATACGACCCTGTATTCCGGCAATATAAGTTGGCATATCCCAATGGCGAAGTGCGGTACGGGCTGACGGAATCCTTGCTTCCGGCTTATGTACATCGTTCGCCGATTGATAATACTTTTTACATCGTCTCTTTCCTTCGCGACCTCATGGAGGGCGACATCGAAAGCTGTCTGGAACGCACGAAGGCTTTCTTTGCCTCCATCCCCAACGACCTTGAGAACAAGACGGAAAAGCACTATCAGACCATCTTCTACCTGCTGTTCAGGCTGATGGGGCAGTATGTAGATACGGAAGTGAAGAGTGCCGTAGGGCGGGCCGATGCCGTGGTGAAGTTGCAGGATGCTGTCTATGTATTTGAGTTTAAGTTCGATGGAACTCCCGAGGAGGCTTTGGAGCAAATAGAAAGCAAACAATACGGACTGCCTTATCAGTCCGACGGCAAGCGCATCGTCAAAGTGGGTGTCAACTTCGATAGTGGTACCCGTACGATTGGCGAATGGAGGATAAAGTGCTAAATAATCTTTTTTCTTTCTAATAATTTGTAGTCGAATATATTATTTGTATCTTTGCAAGCGAAAACGGATGAAAGGTGGAGGGGCGATTAAGCTCCTCTTTTTTGTTCTTATTAGTGAATCTATGATAGAAAAGAAAACAGTTTGTCAGATTGTTGACGAGTGGCTGGAGGGGAAAGACTACTTCCTGGTGGAGGTGACCATCAGCCCGGATGATAAAATTGTGGTGGAGATTGACCACAAGGAAGGCGTTTGGATTGAGGATTGCGTGGAGCTGAGCCGCTACATCGAGACGAAGCTCAGCCGCGAAGATGAGGACTATGAACTGGAAGTCGGTTCGGCCGGCATAGGACAGCCTTTCAAGGTGTTGCAACAGTACATCAACCACATCGGGAAGGAAGTGGAAGTGCAGACCAAGGACGGACGCAAGCTGTGCGGCGTGCTGAAGGATGCCAACGAGCAGCAATTCACCGTCACCACGCAGAAGAAGGTGAAGGAAGAAGGCGCCAAGCGACCCAAGATGGTGGACGAGGACCTCACATTTGCTTACGATGAAATAAAATATACTAAATACTTAATCAGTTTTAAATAAGACTTATGGCCAAAAAAGAAGAAACTGTCAGCTTGATAGATACATTTTCGGAATTTAAGGAACTGAAGAATATCGATAGAACCACGATGGTGAGCGTACTCGAAGAGTCGTTCCGCAGCGTGATTGCGAAAATGTTTGGCACCGATGAGAATTACGACGTTATCGTGAATCCGGACAAGGGAGACTTTGAGATATGGCGTAACCGCGAAGTGGTGGCCGACGAGGACTTGGAGAACCCCAACTTGCAGATTCCGCTGAGCGAAGCACAGAAGATTGACGCCTCCTACGAAGTGGGCGAAGAGGTGACGGACGAGGTGAACTTTGCCAAGTTCGGCCGCCGTGCCATCCTGAACCTGCGTCAGACGCTGGCTTCCAAGATTCTGGAGCTGGAGAAAGACAGTATCTACAATAAGTATATAGATAAGGTAGGCACCGTCATCAATGCCGAGGTCTATCAGATATGGAAGAAGGAAATGCTGCTGCTGGACGACGAAGGCAACGAACTGCTGCTGCCCAAGACGGAACAGATACCGAGCGACTTCTACCGCAAGGGTGAGACGGCCCGTGCCGTTGTGGCCCGTGTGGACAACAAGAACAACAATCCGAAGATTATCCTGTCGCGTACGTCGCCCGTGTTCCTGCAACGCCTGTTCGAGATGGAAGTGCCCGAAATCAACGACGGACTTATCACCATCCGGCGCATTGCCCGCATCCCTGGCGAACGTGCCAAGATTGCCGTAGAGTCGTACGACGACCGCATCGACCCCGTAGGAGCCTGCGTGGGCGTGAAGGGTAGCCGTATTCACGGCATCGTGCGCGAGCTGCGCAACGAGAACATCGACGTCATCAACTATACGTCCAACATCCAGCTCTTCATACAGCGTGCCCTCAGCCCCGCCAAGATTTCTTCCATTCGCCTGAACGAGGAAGAACACAAGGCCGAAGTGTTCCTGAAGCCCGAAGAAGTGTCGCTGGCCATCGGTAAGGGTGGTATGAACATCAAGCTGGCCAGTATGCTGACCGAATACACCATCGACGTGTTCCGCGAACTGGATGAGTCCGTCGAAGACGAAGACATCTACCTCGACGAGTTCCGTGACGAGATAGACGGCTGGGTGATTGACGCCATCAAGGCCATCGGCATCGACACGGCCAAGGCTGTGCTGAACGCTCCGCGCGAAATGCTGATTGAAAAGACGGACCTCGAAGAAGAAACGATTGACGACGTGCTTCGCATCCTGCGACAGGAGTTTGAGGATGAATGACAACCGTCACAGAAGGGGACTTACGTTGCCCCTTCGTTGGCTGTCAACTTGTCAACTAACTTAGAAACTCAAAAAACTTAAAAATTTAAATGACGATAAGGTTAAACAAAGTAACAAGAGATTTGAATGTGGGCATTACAACGGCTGTTGAATTCCTGCAGAAGAAAGGGTTTACCGTTGAGCCAAACCCTAACACCAAGATTACGGACGAACAGTTTGAAATGCTCAAGAAGGAGTTTAGTACAGACAAGGACCTTAAGATTAAGTCGGAACGCTTCAGTCAGGAACGTCAGAGCAAGGACCGCAACAAGGCGTCCGTGTCTATTGACGGCTATGATAAGGAGACGCAGGAAAAAACGAAGACCGAAGAAGTAAAGACAGCCGTATCGGATGACATACGCCCGAAGTTTAAACTTGTCGGAAAAATAGATTTGGATAGACAAAACCGCAAACCGATGGTTGAGAAGGAGACAGAAAAAGAACCCGAAAAGATAAAAGTGGAAGAAAAAACCGCCGAAGAAAGAATCGTGGAAGAGCCTGTGAAACAGCCCGACGAGAAACCGGCACCGCAGCCCGAACCGCAACCAGCTCCACAGCCTGAGCCGCAACCTCAGCCCGAGCCTGAGCCGGAAGTAGTGAAGGAAGCTCCGGTGGAAACGCCCGTTGCCACGGCCCCCGAGAAACCCCAGCCCGAACTTCGGGAAGTTCCGCAGGAAGTGGAGCCGGAAGAACCGCAGGAAGCACCTGCTCCCGTCGCATCGACCGAAGATGAGGCATCCTCAACCAAGGAAGAGGAAAAAGATACTGTGTTCAAGATTCGCCAGACCGAATTCGTGTCGAAGATTAACGTCATCGGACAAATCGACTTGGCTGCGCTGAACCAATCGACACGCCCCAAGAAGAAATCGAAAGAAGAGAAGAAGAAGGAGCGCGAGGAGAAGGAGAAGCAGCGCATGGACCAGCGCAAGCAGATGAAGGAAGCCATCATCAAGGAAATTCGTCGCGAAGACAGCAAGATAAAGGAGACGAAGGACGGCGACAATGGCAAGAAGAAACGTGTCCGCATCAATAAGGAGAAGGTGGACATCAACAACGCATCCAACTTCCAACGCGGAGGGAACGAACGCTCGAAGGGTGGCAACAACAACCCGCAGGGCGGCGGCAACAATCCCCAAGGCGGCGGAAAGAAGAATAAAGACCGCTTCAAGAAGCCTGTCATCAAGCAGGAGGTAAGCGAGGAAGACGTAGCCAAGCAGGTAAAGGAAACCTTGGCCCGCCTGACCTCGAAAGGCAAGAACAAAGGTGCCAAGTACCGCAAGGAGAAGCGTGAAATGGTGTCCAGCCGTATGCAGGAGCTGGAGAACCAGGAAATGGCCGAAAGCAAGGTGCTGAAGCTGACGGAATTTGTGACGGCCAACGAGTTGGCCAGCATGATGGACGTATCTGTGACGCAGGTCATCGCTACCTGTATGAGCGTGGGCATCATGGTTTCCATCAACCAACGACTGGATGCCGAGACCATCAATCTCGTGGCCGATGAATTTGGCTTCAAGACGGAATACGTCAGCGCCGAGGTGGCACAGGCCATTATCGAAGAAGAGGATGCGGAAGAAGACCTCGAACCGCGTGCACCGATTGTCACCGTCATGGGACACGTTGACCACGGTAAGACGTCGTTGCTCGACTATATCCGCAAGTCCAACGTCATTGCGGGCGAAGCCGGCGGTATCACGCAGCACATCGGTGCCTACCACGTGACGCTGGAAGACGGACGCAAGATAACGTTCCTCGATACGCCGGGTCACGAAGCCTTCACCGCCATGCGTGCCCGTGGTGCCAAGGTGACGGATATCGCCATCATCATCGTGGCTGCCGACGACAGCGTGATGCCTCAGACCAAGGAGGCCATCAACCACGCCATGGCAGCCGGCGTCCCCATCGTATTTGCCATCAACAAGATTGATAAGCCCGGTGCCAACCCCGACAAGATTAAGGAGGAGCTGGCCAACATGAACTTCCTGGTGGAAGAGTGGGGCGGTAAGTATCAGTCGCAAGATATATCGGCCAAGAAAGGCATCGGCGTTCCCGAACTGATGGAGAAGGTGCTGCTCGAAGCCGAAATGCTGGAACTCAAGGCCAACCCCAACCGCCGTGCGACGGGTTCTATCATCGAGTCGTCCTTGGACAAGGGCCGTGGCTACGTGGCTACGGTGCTCGTATCCAACGGTACGCTGAAGATGGGCGACATCGTGCTGGCAGGTACCAACTACGGTAAGGTGAAGGCCATGTTCAACGAGCGCAACCAGCGCCTGAAGGAAGCAGGCCCCTCTGAACCTGCCCTGATATTGGGCTTGAACGGTGCTCCCGCTGCCGGCGACACCTTCCACGTGATAGAGACCGAGCAGGAAGCCCGTGAGATTGCCAACAAGCGCGAGCAGTTGCAGCGCGAGCAAGGCTTGCGTACGCAGAAGATGCTGACGCTGGACGAAGTAGGCCGCCGCTTGGCTTTGGGCGACTTCCACGAACTGAACGTCATCGTCAAGGGCGACGTGGACGGCTCCGTCGAAGCATTGAGCGACTCGCTCATCAAGCTTTCCACCGAGCAGGTACAGGTCAATGTCATCCACAAGGGCGTGGGTCAGATATCCGAGTCGGATGTATCGTTGGCCGCTGCTTCGGATGCCATCATCGTCGGATTCCAGGTACGTCCTTCGGGTGCGGCAGCCAAGCTGGCCGAGCAGGAAGGTGTGGACATCCGCAAGTATTCCGTCATCTACGATGCCATCGAAGAGGTGAAGGCCGCTATGGAAGGTATGCTGGCACCTACGCTGAAGGAGCAGGTGACGGCCACCATCGAGGTTCGCGAAGTGTTCAACATCAGCAAGGTGGGACTTGTGGCCGGTGCCATGGTGAAGACCGGAAAGGTGAAACGCAGCGACAAGGCCCGTCTGATTCGCGACGGTATCGTCATCTTCACCGGTGCCATCAATGCCCTGAAGCGCTTCAAGGACGACGTGAAGGAAGTGGGTACCAACTTCGAGTGTGGTATCAGCTTGGTGGGATGCAACGACATCAAGGAAGGCGACGTCATCGAGTCCTACGAAGAAGTAGAAGTAAAGACGACGCTGTAACGACAACCGGAGTTGCTAATCCGTCAGTCGGTTCCTCCGTCGCCCGGACAAAACAATAAATACAATGGATAATTGATGGTTGATAATAAAGCAGATTGTCAATTGTCAGTTATCCATTGACTATATATAGGAATGAATAACCGGAGCCTTGTGCCCTCGTCAACTTGTTATCTCGTCAACTAAAAACTTAAAAACTCAAAAACTCATCAAC
>JAUNJD010000367.1 GCA_030523205.1 Bacteroides sp. | reverse complement strand
AAGGGGACAATTTCTGTTTGGCTGAAAGGGTCAAAATTGCGTGGCTTTTCCACCGGTCAACATAGCGACAAGGCCACCGCCGAGCTTGCCAAGAAGTACGCCGTGAACGCTTCTGTGCTGAACACTTGCATCCGGCTGTACAACCGCAGCCGCGAGTATCGCAAGCTGATGGGCGAGAAGTATAACTGGGACATGATGGCGACCGTGATTGAGACGCTGCGCGAGGAGTTCGGGCATGACCTACCGGCCAGCACGCTGCGGTTCCGGAAGAAGGTGAACGAGTACCGGCAGTATGGCTACGAATGCTTGATTAGCGGGAAGTTCGGCAATCAGAGTGCCCTAAAGGTGGACTACAAGACGGAGAGGGTGATACTTAGCCTGGCCGTGCAGGACAACAAGCCGTACAACAGCAACGTACATGAGATGTATATCGCCTTCGTGTGTGGCGAGCGTGACGTGTGGGACTTGGAAACCGGCGAGATATTCAACCCTGACGACTTTACCGACAAGAACGGTGACCCGAAAGAGCTTAGCGAGAGCACCATCAACAACGTGCTGAACAAGCCGAACAACAAGATGCTGATAGATCACAGACTGATGGGTTACACCACGTTCATGCACGAGCAGATGCCACACGTTCACCGCCACAACGGAGAATTCTCCCTGTCGCAAATCACGATGGACGACGTGGACCTGACACGCAAGCTGAAGGACACGAAGCAGCGGGTACACGCCTATTATGCCTACGACGTAGTGAGCCAGTGTGTGATTGGCGCCAGCTACGGCAGGAAGAAAGACCAGATGCTGGTTGTGGACTGCTTCAGGGACATGTTCCGCCTGATAGAACGCAACGGCTGGGGGATTCCTGCCGGCATAGAGGTGGAGAATCACCTTATGAGCGAGTACAAGGAAGGTTTTCTTCAGGCTGGCGTGGCTTTCAACTTCGTACACTTCTGCGCCCCACAGAACTCACAGGAGAAATATGCAGAACCGTTGAATGGCGCCAAAAAGCGCAGCGTGATCCATAAGAACCACGCCGGCATCGGCAAGTTCTACGGCAAGGGCAAGTGGCGCATGGAGGCGAAGAAGGTGAGTGACGAGACGAACGACACATGGGAAGATGCGGAATATTTCAGCTATGAGCAGCTTGTGGAAGAAGACCGCAAAGACAATCAAGAGTGGAACAACACGCTGCACCCGAACCAGAAAAAATATCCGGGCATGACGAGGTGGCAAGTGCTGGTTGCCAACATAAACCCATTGTTGAGACCTCTCGACAAGCTGACGTTGAGTCGGTATATAGGCGAAAAGGTGGAAACCAGTATCCGGCGCAACTCTACAGTCCGCGTGGCTTACGAGGACTGGTGGCTGAGCGACACGTCGGTGCTGGAACGTCTGCAGCCTGGCGACTACAAAGTTACCGCCTATTACCTCCCAGACGAAGAAGGGCGGCCGACGGATGTTTACCTGTTTCAGGGCGAACGCTACATTGACAAGGTGGAGAAAGTGGAGACTTACAACCGCGTGATGGCTGAACAGACGGACGAGGACGTTGCCAACTATATAGAGCAGCAGAAGAAGATAAGCCGTTTCAGCAAATACGTCCGCGACAACGCAATTGGGAAGGTCGGTACGGCAATTATACAGCAGCAAGAAGAAAAGGCCGCAGAAAGCCTCGTATTGCCCCAAGTGGCGCAAGTGGACGATCCTTCGGACTACGACTGGCGACCATCGGTGAACATTGCAGCAGCGGCGTTAGAAGATATTTAGCAAGCTGATTATCGGCTGCGCTCGGCCAAACGAGCAAGCTCGATGGCACTTGCTTGCACGATAATTAGAATAACATTATAACAGCGTTAGAATTATGATTACAGAAACGCAAAAACAGAAAATCCTGGGGGCGATAGCCACGAACCGTGTGAACTATCCGAGCGATGCTAAGCACGCCGCCTCCCTTGGCATCAGTACATCCGTGTACAGTGCCATCAAGAACGGTCAGACAGACAAAGCACTGAGCGACGCCAACTGGATAGGCATAGCCCGTCGTTTGGGCGTGAGCTTACGTGGCGAGATGGAATGGAAGGCTGCCAAAACGCCGACCTTCGAGTATATCACACAGCAGCTGGAGTTCTCGCAGCAGTCGAGCCTGTCAGCGATACTGTGCGACATTCCTAACATCGGCAAGACATTCACGGCTCGATACTATGTGCAGAACCACCGAAACGCCGTGTATATTGACTGTT
>JAUNJD010000086.1 GCA_030523205.1 Bacteroides sp. | reverse complement strand
ATGAAGAATGAAGAATTAAGAATGACATACGGATGTTGCGAATTTATGCAGATTATTTTTATTTTAATCCGTGCTCATCTGTATAAATCCGTTTTATCTGTGTGCTATACGATATTAGTAATATTTGCCTATGCCAAACCAAAAGCCTTTGAAGATACTCTTTGCCGACGACGACCTGAAGTATTCCATGCTTCTGAAACGCTTTCTTGAAAAGGAAGGCTACGAGGTGACATACGCCGGAAACGGACAGATAGCCCTTGAACAGTTTCCCATCATCAAGCCCGACTTGGTGTTGTTGGACATCAATATGCCCGGCTTCAACGGCTTTGAGGTGGCCGAACGTATTCGCACGACGGACAAGCACGTCCTCATCTTCTTCCTCTCCGACCGTAGCGACAAGGCCGACCGCTTGCAAGGCTTTCAACTCAAGGCCAACGACTACTTAGCCAAACCCTTCTATCCCGAGGAGTTGATAGCCCGCATCCGCGAACGCTTTGCCTCCCGCATAGACGGTGTGACGGAAGAAGAAATTTATCGCTTCGGCCGCTCCGTCTTCAATTACAGTACCAATGAGATTCGCACCGCCAACAGCAAGGTGCTCATCACCTCCCGCCAAGCCGACATACTGCGCTTGCTTGTCCGCAACCTGAATGGAGTAGTGGAACGCGATGGCTTGCTCCGTGCCGTATGGGGCAATGCCTCCTACACCAACTCGCTGGCACTGAACGTGCAAATCACCTACCTGCGGCGGGCATTAAAAAACGACCCTACCGTGAAGATAGAGTCGTTGATGAAGAAGGGGTATCGGCTGACGGTCCCTGTTAGCTGATACTGATATGTAGAGACTGGCTTATTTCAGCTCTTCATCGAAGGCAATGGCTACTTTGCCGCATTTGCCTTCGGCCATTAATGCGTATGCTTCTGATGCCTTCTCCAAGGGGAAGCGATTGGTTACGAGGTCTTCCGGATGTATGCCCCAGCGGACAATGCGCTCTACCAATTCTTCCATGCGCCAGATGTTGGTAACCCAAGAACCGTAGATGGTCTTCTGTTCGTGAATGATGTCCGGACTTGGGTTGAATTCTACCGTACCACCTTCACCGATGAACACAATCTTGCCCCACTTGCGGGCTGCACGGATAGCCAATTGTCGTCCTAATGTGTGTCCGGAACAATCTACGGCTTTCTCTACGCCATTACCGCCTGTCAGTGCTTGTACTTTGCCCAACGCCTCTTTGTCCGACAAGAAGGCATGGTCGGTCAGTCCTTTGGCTATGGCAATGTCAATCCTTTCCTGCACGGTGTCTACGCCGATAACTTTTTGTGCTCCCATTGCTTTGGCCAGCATACATGCCGCCAATCCCACCGGTCCGAGGCCAACCACCAACACGGCATCATTTCCGCTGATGCCGATTTTCTCCAGTCCTTCGTATACTGTCCCGAAACCGCAAGCCACCTGCGCACCGTCTGTGTATGTCAGTGAGTCGGGCAGGAGTACGAGGTCTTTTTCTTCGGCCAACAGATATTCGGCCATGCCACCATCGCGTTGCCAACCGTAAGCCCGGCGGAAATGACTGGTGCAGCTTATCATGTATCCGCGGCGACAGTCGTTGCATACGCCGCAACCCGAGATGTGATAGACGATGACACGGTCGCCTTCCTTGAAACGTCGCAAGCCCGGTCCTGCCTTTACAATCTGTCCGCTGGGCTCGTGACCGCAGATTTTGTTCTGATAGCCTTCGGGACCCTTGCCCAAATGTTCGCGGTAGATGGCACGGATGTCGCTTCCACAAATGGTAGACGACTTCATCTTGATTAATACTTCACCGTGTCCCGGTTCGGGGATTTCTACTTCTTTCAATACAACAGTGCTGTTGCCCGGCAAGAAAGCCGCTTTCATCTTGTTACTCATAATGATTTTGTTTTTAGTTAGTTTTTAAGATATGATATATATTGTAACCTATTGATATTGTTATCGTTCTGTTGCTGAGCCGTCGGTATGGGATCAGTCAATGTCCTCCAAGTCGGCTTGTCGGATGCGCGATCCGAATAGAGCATAGCCAAGCATCACCAATTCGCAGACAGCTATCAGCAGCCATGTCCACTGCCAGGACCCGGATAAGTCCGCCGCAATGCCTTGCAGAATGGGGAAGACCGCTCCACCGAAGACACCCGTCATGAAGAGTCCCGATGCTTTGGAAGTGTATTTCTTCAGTCCCTTCACCGCCAATGTAAAGATGCTCCCCCACATGACGGAGTGGAACAAGCCAACAGAAACCAGTATCCAAAGATTGTTGGTCGCCGTGCCTACGAGGATGAGTAGGGTGGCTATGATGGTGGTCACCGTCAACTGGGTGCGTGCCGATACATTGTATAGGAAGCCGGAGACGATTCTTCCTATCATCATGCCACTCCAATACAGTGTAGCCAACAAGGCCGATAGTGATAGAGCCTCTTCAGAGTTGGTTGTCTCCATGGCGTGAAGATTGATGTTGGTGCCAACTGCCACTTCTGCGCCCACGTAGAAGAAGATGGCCACAACACCCCACTTCAAGTGGCGGAAAGACCAAATGCTGCGTCTCATTCGTTGTTGCTCGTGCTTCATCATTCGTGTGTGTGCCATGTCGGGCAGGTGAAGGCGACTGATGACGTATCGAATCCCGACAATGCACAAGGCTATGATGAGGAAGGGAAGCTGCAACTGTCCGGCCTCTATCTCTGTGAGCGAGACTCCACCAAACAAGATGCCCGTGACGAAGAAAGGAGCGATGGTAGTGCCCAACGAGTTGACCGCACACGTGATGTTGACCCGTTGCACCGACTGTGTATGAGGTAGCTCGTAGGCCGATACGTATGGGATGATGACCGTTTGCAGCACTGCCGCCGACGAACCTATCAAGAAAGAACCCATCAGGAAGATAAAGAATCCGTATGGGATGCGCTCGGCCCCGATAGGCAAACACAATCCGTTGAGATGTTCGGCAAACAAGGCGGCTGCGAGGTATGTCAGCAGTCCGGTAATCATCAGTACCAATCCTCGCAAGAGGGCCGTCTTGTATCCATGTTGGTTAATCCAGCGTCCACCGGTGGAACCGTTTACCAAGAAGCCCAGAAAGAAGAAGAAAGAAATCAGCGTGGTTAGCGTATTCTTTAGTTCTCCGGCATGGGCCAAGAAGGTTTGTTTCAGTGGCCCTTGGCATTGTCCATTGATGACCGTCATGAAACCCACAATGAAAAATGTGAAGGCCAGTAGGACGAAAGGACCTAATGTGTTGCTTTTAGTTGTTTCCATGGTAGTAGTATTTCTCTGATAACGAGAGCAAAGTTAGAAGAAGCTTTCAGGCTTTTTGTATGAAAATACTTCAGTTTTCATGTAAACGTTTACGTAAACGTTTACAAAATCTGCAAACGTTTACAAGCAAGCGGAATTGCGGATTTGCACTTTATTCCCGATGGAGTTCGTTTGTATCACATTAATGTTTATCTTTGCTTTTGCACTGATAGTGAATCCTATTAAATGATTTGATGCCATGAGCCACGCTACCATTAAAGATATAGCCAAATACCTGTCCGTCTCTACGGCCACAGTCTCTCGCGCTTTATCCGGCGACAAGAACATACGGAGCGAAACACGCGATAAGGTGTTGGAAGCAGCCCAACTGTTGGGATATAAATCCAATCCGGTCGGCAAGAATTTGCAGTCGGGCCGCACCAATACGGTGGGAGTCATCATTCCCGAGATAGTAACCCCGTTTTTCCTCCGCATTGTCGAAGGCATACAGGACGTATTGTATGCCAAGGGACTGAAAGTCATCATTGCTCAGTCTGGCGAAGACCCCGTTCGCGAACGCGAGAACTTGCAGATGCTGGATCGCTTCATGGTGGACGGCATCATCATCGGCCTTGCCCACAAGGACAAGAACCGTGACGAGTATCTTCGCTTGATGAACGAAGGCATACCAATGGTGTTCTATGACCGGAAACCTTCCGGTATAGACGTTACACAAGTGCTGGTGGACGATTATATGAAAACCTTCTTCCTTATCGAACATCTCATCCGGAGTGGACGGAAGAAGATAGCCCACGTCAAAGCACCTTCTTATATGTATAGTTCCGCTGAACGACTAAGGGGGTATAAAGATGCTTTGGCTAAATTCAAACTACCCTTTGAAGAATCGTGGGTGGTGGAATGTAGTGGAATGGGATATGAAGATGGAAAGAATGCCTTTCGCGTCTTGCAGGAAAGGGGAGTGGGGTTCGATGCCATTTTTGCCTTTACTGACACCGTTGCCATTGGCGGTATGAACTACCTGCATCGGCAGGGCATACGCATCCCCGAAGATGTGGCTGTTGCCAGTTTCTCGGGCACGGAAATCTCGGAGATTGTTCATCCGTCGCTAACGACAGTGGAACAACCTCGTTTCAAGATGGGGCAAGCTTGTGCCGAACTCATTTTGGAAAAAATAAAAGACCCGTCGACTCCCATACGTACTATCGTGATGGATGCAGAGTTGAAGTATCGGGAGTCGACGGAGGGGGTTACTTTCTGATTTTCTCTATAATACTGTTGTCAATTCGTTTCCCGAACAGCGGACTTGTCTGCATGAGCTTCGTATCGTATGGTGACTTCACCATAGTGCGTGTTCCTGTGGCGTTTGTCATTCCGGCTTGGGTGAGTGCGGCATTCAGCATGGTTTCCTGCTCATCGCCCAGTTGGCAACCATCAAACAGATTGTCATCTACTTCGATGTCGGGAGCCAGACCGTTGGGCATACAGGGATTGTTGCCGTTCTTGTCGGCAAAGCGGTTTATCATGACATATATGCCCCAGTTGTGAATGGCGTCGGGAGCCGATTTATAGACGTCCGATGGTTGCAGAACGGCACCAGTGCAATACTTCCCGTGCGAGTTGCTCCCCAGCAATTCTATGTCCATGAAGGGCATCAGGCCTATCAGCAACGATTCAGAAGCCGAGGCTGTGCCCGAACTTATCAAGGCATAAATCTTGTTCAGGCCGATGTTGGCATCGGCGGTACTTACGTCGAGGTCATTGCCCGCGAGGTCCTGCACGGTGAAGTCGGTGCTGAAGTAGGTATTCCGGTCCATTCCGTTTACTCGGAAATATTCGGTGTAGCTGGCGTTCCATACCTCCGTCTGATACAGCGACTTGGCGGCTACTTCTTCAGCCGGTGCAAACATAGAGGCCAACGCTTCCTCGGTGATGACGTAACCGCCACCGTTGTAGCGCAAGTCCAATATAAGCTCTGTTACGCCCGCCGCCTTGAACTCCTTGCAAATGTTGATAAGTTGGGATACCGACCTCAGGTCGAAACTTGCATAGGCCAGATAGCCGACCGTCTTCCCGCCGTTCTCAAAGATTTTATAGGCCAGTATCGGATTTTCGTACATTTGGGTAGCAGTCAGCCGGATGTTTCCACCCTGCGCAATGCCCTCGTTGGTATAGGTGCCCATGCCTAGGGTGACGCTGCTGCTGTACAGCACATTCAGGTAATTGCTCTCGGTGATGTCTTCTCCGTTCAAGCTGATAATCATGTCACCCCGCTTGATGCCTGCATCGGCGGCCGGACTGTCTGCATAGACGTACGTCACGACAAAGAAGTAAGTGCCTGTATTGGTGAATCTTCCCATAGCCAATCCGTAGCCGTAGGTAGTCTCTACGCCGGACATACTGTTGATGAAAGTTTCATAGTCATCGGTCAGCACGGTCCATTTGTCCACCTCCTTGCCGTTTTCGCTATAACGTATGTCGGCCACGGTGCTGATGGGGTCGGTGTTGGTGTTGGGATCCAGCAGAGAGATGTCTTCGCTGATTTCTGTGTTCCACAGATAGACGTCGGACAATATGTCGGAAGCAAAACGGTTGGCGTAATAGATTTCTTCTGTAGTGATGCGTTCTTCCGAGGGCAACGTATCATCATCGTCCTTGCAACTGCTGAAACACGTGCAGAGCAAGAGTAAGACAGCCAGAATGGGATAGCTTTTCTTCATAATGGATAGAGTTTAAAATGAAGTTACAAAGTAAATCAATTAATGATAAACTTTATCCGATTCGTCGATAAAAATTATCGATTTGTGTAAGATATATGCTTGTTTGTATGTATATGGGCGAGATTTAGTAGAGCAATCTGAACTCGGCCCATACCGGCAGATGGTCGCTGTATCCTCCTTGGTACTTCATGCCGTAGTAGGTGCGGAAAGGTTGCTCGCCTCCGTATTTCCGGTCTTCGGTCAGCAGGAAGGGCGGACGGAAAACGTGTGCATCTGCTTCGTTGGTGCAGCAGGGAGCATCAGGTTGTAATAGGCTGCCCGATACCAATATGTGGTCCAGCAGTCCCCATTCTCCTTGATATTTGTAACTGCCGAAGTGGCGAACCGTGGTTGCCTTCCGTGCCAGCAGGTGATAAAGTGTCCGTTCGTCCGGCAAGTGTTGCTCCGGTGGAAGTTGGGCGCACAGCACTTCCTGTATCGACTTGTTTCGGGGATAATCGTTGAAGTCGCCCATCACCAGAATCTGCGCACGTAGCCGGGTGCGAAACAGACTATCGACTGCGTTTCGCACTTGTTGGGCAGCCAACAGTCGGTATGGCTCCGACTCCTTGGCTCCTCCGGAGCGGGAAGGGAAGTGGCAGACCAGCACATCCAGTGTGTCGAGATTCAGCAGCAGTCCGCTGACGTGCAGGATGTCGCGTGTCGGTCGGGAGTGGCTTTTCGGCGAGCGGATGGGGATGCTTTGTTGGGTTAGTGGCTTGAACAGATGTCGTTGATAGAGTAGGGCAACGTCGATGCCTCGCTCGTCGGGCGAGTCGGTCATGATGTAGCGATAGTCGGCTTCGCGCAAGGCCGAGTAGCGGGTGAGGGCTTGCAGCACCGTGTCGTTTTCCACTTCGCATAGGGCTACGAGTGCCGGCAGTCTCCATTCGCCCACCGCCATGATGACGCGGGCCACGTCATCCAGTTTCTTCTTGTATTTGCGATAGTTCCAATGACGTGTGGCTTCGGGCAGAAATTCGTAGTCGTTCTTCAGGCTATCGTGCTTGTAGTCGAACAGATTTTCCACATTGTAGGACATCACCCGAAAGCGAAGTGTATCTTTTCCATTCTGTGCTTGCAGGCAGAAGAGGGGAAGGAGGAGGATAAATATAATAAGGTGGAGAGGCACGAATCTTGAGTGGGTTGACAAGGAATAAGGAAGTTGCCTAGGAAACGAGTTAACGAAGCCACAAGGGCATTGCCGTATGCTTTGCCTCGTAGCCTTGTTAACTCGTCAACTTGTTGACTAGAATCTTATGACTTCTTTTCCGGAATGTTCTTCAAGATGTCCAGCAAATGATCCCAGAACTTCTGTACCGTCGGTATCAGCATCCGTTCGTCGGGCGAGTGTACGCCTTGCAGAGTAGGTCCGAACGAAATCATGTCCAGCGAGGGGTATTTGTCGAGGAACAAACCACACTCCAGTCCGGCATGAATGGCCTTTACTTTGGCATCCACGCCAAACAGCCGTTTGTACGACTCCGAAGCAACCTCCAAAATCTCGGAATGCGGATTGGGTTTCCAGCCCGGATAGCCGTCGCCGAACGAAACTTCGGCACCTGCCATTTCGAACACCGTGCGCACCATGTTGGCAATGTCTTGCTTAGCCGAGGTGATGGAACTGCGCTGACTTGTCTCGATGCGGATAATGTGATTCGGCTTCATCTTTACGGAGGCCAGGTTAGTAGAAGTCTCTACCAGTCCCGGAATATCCTGACTCATGGCATATACACCGTGCGGAGTGGCGTAGATGGCTTGTATCAAGCGCTTGGTGGTATCCTTGTCGATGGCTTTGGCACGTGCAGCTTCCGACTCCATCAGCAGTTGTAAGTCGGGATCTACTACGTTGTATTCGGCTTGTACTTCGGCGGCAAATACATTCAGGTCGGCACGCAAGGCATGTTTGTCGGCTTCCGGCAGGGCAATGACCGCATGGGCTTCGCGGGCAATGGCATTGCGCAGATTACCGCCTTCTATCTCGCAGAGATACATATCATACTTCTTGAAAGTCTGGTTGAGGAAACGGTTCAGTATCTTGTTGGCATTGCCACGTCCCAAGTGGATGTCGCCGCCTGAGTGTCCGCCTTTCAGTCCCTTCACCTGTATTTTGCTGAAGAAATAGCCGGTCGGCACGTCTACTTCCTGATAAGTAAAGTCGGCTACGGAGTCTACACCTCCGGCACAACCGATATACAGTTCGCCTTCATCTTCCGAGTCGAGGTTCAGTAAGATGTTTCCGTTCATGAAGCCCTCTTTCAGTGCGAAGGCACCGGTCATTCCGGTTTCTTCGTCGATGGTGAAAAGGCATTCCAACGGGCCATGTTCAATGCTGTCGTCAGCTAGGAGAGCCAGTTCGGTAGCTACGCCGATGCCGTTGTCGGCACCCAGTGTCGTACCTTTGGCTTTCAGCCATTCACCGTCTATCTCAGTGTCGATGGGGTCGGTCAGAAAGTCGTGCTTCACGTCGTTGTTCTTCTCGCACACCATATCTACGTGCGATTGCAGCACCACGGTTTTGCGATTCTCCAGTCCCGGAGTGGCAGGCTTCTTTATCAGGACGTTACCTACTTCGTCAACCAAAGTCTCCAGATTGTTTTTCTCACCAAATGCTTTCAGATAAGCGATGATTTTCTCTTCCTTCTTGGAAGGCCGTGGCACTTGGCAGATTTCCTCGAAGTAATGGAACACGCCTGCCGGCTTTAAGTCTTTCTTTTCCATAATTGTAGTTTTTTTAATGAAGAATGATGAACGAAGAATGAAAGACGAGGACGCACATCTTCACGATGATACGGATGGTGCAGATATGCGGATTTTGCATCTCCGTGCCTCTGCATTCATTCTTTCTGTTTTGCTAAATATGGTTAAATTGGTTGACTATTTTATTTACCTTTCTCTTTTTTACGGCAAAAAAGGCGTGTTAGTCAGACCAAAGCCCTATATTTGCACACAAAATTAATGAATATGCTCGATACCTTATTGATAACATTGTTAATTGTTGCTATTAGCGTCGTTTTATTGGGCGTGAAAGTCTTTTTTGTGAAGGGCGGACGTTTCCCGAACGGGCACGTCAGCAGCAATAAGGCCATGCGCGACAGGGGTATCGGATGCATACAGTCGCAAGACAGGGAGGCACAGCGTAAACCCCGTTTCTCCATTGACGAACTGGAAAAAGCTTTGAGCGACAGCATGAACTAATTAATTCTAAAAACTATATTTTACAAATTATGAAGAGATTGAACTACCTGATGAACGGTCTGGCTGCTCTGGCCTTGGTCGTTTTGTTTTCTCAATGTGCCGGTAAAGCCGAAACTCAAACTGCAAGTGCTTCTGCACAGGCTGGCGGATTGTCGGAAATGAAAATTGCGTACGTAGAGGTTGATACGCTTTTGGCCAAATATAATTTCTGCATCGACCTGAACGAGGCGATGGTGAAGAAGAGCGAGAACGTGCGTCTCACACTGAATCAGAAGGCAAAAGAACTGGATAAGCAGAAACAAGAATTCCAAACCAAATATCAGAACAATGCTTACCTGTCGCAGGAAAGAGCTCAGCAGGAATACAACCGCATTGCCAAGTTGGAGCAAGACTTGCAGGAGTTGAGCAACAAATTGCAGTCCGAACTGATGAGCGAGAACGAAAAGAACAGCCTGCAACTGCGTGACTCCATCAACGCTTTCTTGAAGGAGTACAACAAGACAAAGGGTTATAGCTTGATTATCAGCAACACCGGTTTCGACAATCTGTTGTATGCCGACAGCACTTACAACATCACAAGCGAAATTCTGGAAGGTCTGAATGCCCGCTATTCTTCTCCCGAAAAGAAATAACAGAAAGCGATAACGTAATCCGAAAATAATTTTTAGGCACGGATTACACGGAAAAGCACGGAATATCTCCGTGAACAGTCCGTGTAATCCGTGCCTTATTTGTTTAGAGAGCGATGTACGGATGTCTGGGCTTATTCTTCTTCCTCCTCTTCCTTCTTGGTGACAAGTAACTTATCTACTCGTCCGCGGTCCATATCTACGACCTCGAAATCAAGGTTTTTGTAGCTGAACAAGTCACCGGCTTTCGGAACGCGGCCGATGATGAACATGGCAAGTCCGCTGAGTGTGCTGAAATCCTCTTCGCGCAGGTCGTCGTAATTGAGTATGCCCATCGCTTCCATAAAGTCGTCCAGATTCATGGAGGCTTCTACCAGCATGGAGCCGTCCTGCCGGGTGACGATTTCCTCTTCTTCGGTTTCGTTCTCTTCCAGTATGTCGCCAAAAATGCTTTCCGTCAAGTCGTGCAGGGTGATGATGCCTTGGGTATTACCGTATTCATCTACCACGATGCCGAATTTGTTCTTGTGCTTCTTGAAGAGTTCGAGTACCTTTTTGGCATACAGGCTTTCCGGAATGAAGAGGGGAGGTTGTGCAATGCTGCGTAGGTCGAAGCGTCCGTCTTTGCTGCCTAGCATCAAGATGATGTCCTTCACGGATACCACTCCTATCACTTCGTCCTTGTCTTTATCTACCAGCAGATATTTGCTGAAATGTTGTTCACGTATGGTGCGCAATACCGTTTCGCGGCTGTCGGTGGGGTAGAGCACAATGATGTCGCGACGGTAGGTCATCAGGTCGTTGGCACGCTTGTCCGAGAAGCGGAACACGTCTTTCAGCATCTCGGTTTCTTCCTTGTCCAGCACGCCTTGTTCGGAACTTTGGTGAAGAATCATTTTCAATTCGTCCTGCGTCATTTGCCGTTCCTCGCCGTCGGCCATGCCAAGCAGGCGATTGGTCAGTTTAGTGGAAGCACTGAGCAGACAGACAAAGGGGTAGGACACTTTGGTCAGTATTATCATGAAGGGGCTGAGCCGCGTGGCCCACATTTCGGGTTGTGCTAGGGCCATTGACTTGGGGACCAATTCGCCGATAATCAGCGACAGATAGGTGATGAAGGCTACTACGGTAATCATGGCGAGCGTGTCGGCATAGGGAGCAATGCCCGGAATGAGGGCAAACAATGGTTCTACGTCGTCGGCTATCGTGGCACCTCCGTATGCACCGGACACGATGCCTATCAGCGTGATGCCTATCTGTATGGTGGACATAAACTCCTCCGGCTCCTCCAGTTGTTTCAAAACACCCTTGGCCCGTTTGTTGCCTTTGCTTACGAGGGTTTCCAGTCGGGCTTTGCTGGAAGATACCAATGCGATTTCGTACATGGCAAAGATGCCATTGAGGACTAATAGGAATAGAATGATGATGAATTCCATATATTTATAATGTGTGGTTTCCTGTTGTTTATTTGTTTAGCAAGATTCCTCCTCGGAAGTGCCTTCGGACTTTAACGCTCTTCACGGGGATGCTTGTTGTAGTGGCTTTGGCCGATGCGCTTGTTGTGCCGTCGATGAGGCCTAGTGCAACGCTTAGCAAAGCTTCGTCCGAGTTGCCCAATGGAAGCACAGTAGTTGGGTCGCTCAGGGGGCTGACGGAGTAGTCGGGTGAGAAGCCGGATGTGTAGTCGGCTTCACCGTTGGCATTGAACAACTGGCAGACGGCGAGACGCAATACCCACAGATAGGTGTTGCTGAGGAAGTCCTCCGTACCTATATATATACCTTCGGTGGTTTCGCCAATGAGAACCACGTTCATGTAAGGCGTCAGACCGTTAATCAGCATCTCGGCAGTGGCTGCCGTTTCACTGCCGGTCAATATATAGACGGTGGATAGATTCAGGTTGCTGCCTGTGCTCAGCAGTTGTGTGTCGAACGTCAGGCTACGGTTTTTGTCGGTCTTCTTGTCATTGTACTCCAGCGTTGTGAAGGTGGAGCCCAATGCACCGGAAGGAGCCAAAATGCTGGCCAGCAACTGTGCACTTTCCATGCTGCCCCCGGTGTTGTATCGAAGGTCGAGCACGAAGTCCGTCACACCGCTGCTGTGGCAGAGGCTGGAGAATTCGAGCAAGTCGGCATCCGCATCCGCATCGAAACTGTTGTACACCAGATAGCCTACATTGCCATCGAGCACCGTGCTGATGGGTATTACGGCATCTTCTACCACCCGGGCAGCCGACAAGGTAGCCTCGCGGTCGGCAACGACGGAATAGGTGGTAGTCTCTTCGCCGTCCTCGTCTGTTACGGTAGTGGCGGTGTATTTGCCGACGGTAATGGTGCGGCTTTCGCCATCGTCCAATATCGAGTCGTTGTCTGCAGTGATATAATCACCATCTACCATCATAATCCATTCGCCACGTTCCAGTCCGGCTTCGGCTGCGGGAGAGTCGGGGATGACGTAGGTAATCATGGCATAGTAGGCCGTATCGTTGTCGGTAGCGGTACTCAAGGTATAATCGAATCCATAGCCGATGACGGGGTCGTTGTTCAGCGTATCGACAGAAGAAAAACCATCGTCTTTGGACGAAATGACGTCATCAAGGAAGTTTGCCGGAGTCTGGAAGTAGTTCAAGTCGTTGAACGAAGGCATCTCGTCGTACCAAAGGTAGTCCTCCCGCATGACACTGTCTATCCATAGGTCTCGTCCCGTCAATGGGTAGTATTCTGCCCATCGGTCTTCACCGCAGGAAAACAGGGAAGTCAGTGCAATTAGTCCCAAAAGGAGGCCTAATGATATGTTTTTTCTTCTCATTTGCTGTAGAATAATTGATTTCTGTGCGCAAATTTAGTGAATAGTTCGTTCATCTACCACATTGTAGGTATAAAAATCCCTATCTTGTGTCATTGTAGCTTTAGCAGCAAATGTATATCTTTGCAACATCATAATCAAAACAGATAATTAACTCATAAAAATAGAAAGACAATGGAAACTAAAAAATTACACTTCGAGACACTTCAACTCCATGTAGGACAGGAACAGCCTGACCCCGCAACCGATGCTCGTGCTGTACCTATTTACCAGACAACTTCGTACGTATTCCGTAACTCGGCTCACGCTGCCGCTCGCTTTGGCTTGCAAGATCCGGGTAACATCTATGGCCGTCTGACCAATTCTACGCAAGGAGTGTTTGAAGACCGTGTAGCTGCCTTGGAAGGCGGTGTTGCCGGTTTGGCCGTAGCCTCGGGAGCCGCTGCCGTTACGTATGCTTTCCAGAACATTACTGCTGCCGGTGACCACATCGTTGCTGCCGAAACCATCTACGGTGGAACATACAACCTGCTGGCACATACGTTGCCCACTTACGGTGTGACTACTACGTTTGTCGATCCCACCGACTTGCAAAATTTTGAAAACGCTATACAGGAGAATACCAAAGCCGTGTTCATCGAAACACTGGGAAATCCGAACTCCAATATCATCGACATTGATGCCGTAGCCGAAATAGCTCACCGCCATAAGATACCTTTGATTATCGACAATACCTTCGGTACGCCTTACCTGATTCGCCCCATCGAGCACGGAGCTGACATCGTGGTTCACTCGGCTACGAAGTTCATCGGTGGCCATGGTTCATCCCTTGGAGGTGTCATCGTAGATAGCGGTAAGTTCGATTGGGTGGCTTCCGGCAAGTTCCCCCAGCTGACTGAGCCCGACCCCTGCTACCATGGTGTACGCTTCGTAGAAGCTGCCGGTGCTGCCGCCTACGCTGTACGCATCCGTGCCATCCTGTTGCGCGACACCGGTGCTACCATCAGCCCGTTCAATGCCTTCATCCTTCTGCAAGGTCTGGAAACGTTGTCGCTCCGCGTAGAGCGTCATGTAGAGAATGCCTTGAAGGTGGTTGAATTCTTGAAGAATCATCCGAAGGTGGCTGCCGTCAACCATCCCTCGCTGCCCGATCATCCCGACCATGCACTGTACGAGAAATACTTCCCCAATGGCGCTGGCTCTATCTTCACCTTCGAAGTGAAGGGTGGTGTGAAGGAAGCACATACGTTCATTGACAGCCTGCAAATCTTCTCACTGCTGGCAAACGTAGCCGACGTGAAGTCGCTCGTCATCCATCCGGCCACTACAACTCACTCTCAGCTGAACGAGCAGGAGTTGGCCGAACAAGGCATCAAGCCGGGCACCGTTCGTCTGTCTATCGGTACGGAGCACATCGATGACCTGATTGACGACTTGGCACAGGCTTTCGACAAAATTTAAGTTAGCTGTTTAAGTTGACAAGGAATAAGTTGACGAGGGAACAAGGATGTATGCAGTTCTGCCTCGTAGCCTCATTAACTTGTCAACTCGTTAACTCAAAAACTTAAAAACTCAAAATGAGAATTGAACTTTATCAACTCATTTACCGCAAAGATTTTGTCCGCCTCAATTCAGAATGGATAAGGAAGTTCTTCCATTTGGAACATTCCGACCATGTTATACTTAATGACCCCGAGGGATACATTCTGAATCAGGGCGGGCAAATATTCTTTGCCGTAGATGACGAAAATCATGCGGTGGGTTGTTGCGCATTGGTTCATCATGCTGATACCGGCAGCTACGAACTGGCCAAGATGGCGGTAGATGAGCATTGCCAAGGTCATGGTACAGGATATCTGTTGGGCG
>JAUNJD010000366.1 GCA_030523205.1 Bacteroides sp. | reverse complement strand
ATTTTAAATTTTAAATTATCTGAGTTCTTATATTTAAGGAGTTAGAAGCCGATAGTCATCAATTCTAAATTTAAAATTTTAAATTCTAAATTATTAAAGCCTTCCGCATTCTCCTCATTATCCATTATCAATTATCCATTAATTTCACCCTACGCTTCCTTCCAGCGACACCGCCAACAGCTTCTGCGCTTCTACGGCAAACTCCATCGGCAGCTTGTTGAGTACCTCCTTGGCATAGCCGTTCACAATCAAGCCGACGGCATCCTCGGTGGAGATACCCCGTTGGTTGCAATAGAATATCTGGTCTTCGCTGATTTTGCTGGTGGTAGCCTCGTGCTCTACCACGGCAGTCTCGTTGTGGATGTCCATATAGGGGAAGGTGTGCGCACCGCACTTATCGCCCAGCAGCAACGAATCGCACTGACTGTAATTGCGGGCATTGTCGGCCTTGGCAGACACACGCACCAAGCCACGGTAGGAGTTTTCACTCTTTCCGGCAGAGATACCTTTGCTGACAATCGTACTGCGGGTGTTCTTACCCAGATGAATCATCTTCGTACCGGTGTCGGCCTGCTGATGGTTGTTGGTCACTGCCACACTGTAAAACTCGGCAGTGGAGTTGTCGCCCGACAGGATGCACGAAGGATACTTCCACGTGATGGCCGAACCCGTCTCTACCTGCGTCCACGACAGTTTGCTGCCTACGCCCTTGCAGTGTCCGCGCTTGGTCACGAAGTTATATACACCGCCTTTGCCTTCGGCATCGCCCGGATACCAGTTCTGCACGGTGCTGTATTTCACCTCGGCGCGATCGTGCACCACAATCTCCACAATGGCGGCATGAAGCTGATTCTCGTCGCGCATGGGAGCCGTACAACCTTCCAGATAAGATACGTAGGAATCATCATCGGCCACAATCAGCGTGCGTTCGAACTGTCCCGTGTTGCGGGCATTGATACGGAAATAGGTGGAAAGCTCCATGGGACAACGTACACCTTTGGGGATATATACGAACGACCCGTCGGAGAACACCGCCGAATTGAGGGCCGCAAAGAAGTTGTCGCGATAGGGCACCACGGAGCCAAGGTACTTCTGCACCAAGTCGGGATGCTCGCGCACGGCCTCGCTGAAGGAGCAGAAGATGATGCCCTTCTCCATGAGGTTCTCCTTGAAGGTGGTCTTTACGGATACGGAGTCCATCACGGCATCCACGGCCATGCCGCTCAGTGCCATGCGTTCCTCCAAGGGTATGCCCAGCTTGTTGAAGGTCTTCACCAGTTCGGGGTCAAGCTCTTCCATGTTTTTGGGACCTTCCTTCTTCTTGGTGGGGTCGGCATAGTAGGAAATGGACTGATAGTCTATCTCGGGGATGCGGAGGTGTGCCCATGTAGGCATCTCCAGCGTCAGCCAATGACGGTAGGCCTTCAGGCGGAACTCCAACAGCCATTCCGGCTCGTTCTTCTTCTGCGAGATAAGGCGGATGACGTCTTCGTTCAGTCCACGCTCGATGATGTCGGTATGTACATCGGTAGTAAAGCCGTACTTATACTTTTCTTCTGCAATCTGCCTTACAAATTCGTTGGAAGGCTTCTTCTCTTCCGGCTTTCGTCCTCCGGTCTCTTCCGGATTCTTCTTATGATAAGTTTCTTCTTGTTGCATTGCTTAAATCATTACAATTGATCAATCATTACAATTTTACATTCAGCGCACGCAGAGGGGAGGGGTAAGGAGCGTCACAGCTTCTCGGCCACAATACCTTCTGCCACTTCTTTGGCCACGGGAACGAATATCTCGCCCAAGTCCTTCATCGGATAGTATAGCACCGACTCTTGTTTTGCTGTCTCCTCAATCCAAGTGTCGTGGACGTCGATATACTCCACAACTCCCACCAGCAGACCTATCAGCACCATAGCCTTCAGTCCGCCCAGTCCGGCTCCCAAGAAGCGGTTGAGCCAGCCGATGGAAAGGGCCTCCATCATCTTGGTCAGCAGCGAAGCCACCAAAGCAAAGAGCAGGGGAACAATAATCCATATCATGATGAATGCCACAATCTGGGCAACCGTCATCGAACCGCCCAGACTATGATGCAGATGAGCGGCCAGTGCCATGTATAACGCCTTGGCAGCCAGCAATCCGACTACGAATCCCAACAGAGAAGCCAATTGCTTCAAGAAACCTTTTATGAAGCCATTGATGGCTCCGATGGCAAAGATTACTACTATGATAATGTCGATGGTCGTCATATCTTTGAGTTTTTA
>JAUNJD010000085.1 GCA_030523205.1 Bacteroides sp. | reverse complement strand
CCTTTGCACTGACGGTGTACTGCTGAGTCCGTATGTCGTTTGGGCTGCTGTCCCTTTGACGTTAAATCTTTCTTTTTTCAGAAAATAATTTAATTTATTTTGTACTCCGTCTGTTTTCCGCTATCTTTGCAGCCTGAATAGCACGAAGAGCCGTGGGGCATCGTCCTCCTTCTTATTTTATTCCCATTGATTTTACTAAAACCAAAAGAACTGAAATATGAAAGGAATTATTCTTGCCGGTGGCAGTGCCACTCGTCTTTACCCCTTGTCTAAGGCCATCTCCAAGCAAATCATGCCGGTCTATGACAAACCCATGATCTACTATCCTCTCTCTACGCTGATGTTAGCCGGTATACGTGAAGTGCTGATTATCTCTACTCCCCGCGACTTGCCAATGTTCCGCGAACTGCTGGGTACAGGCGAAGAGCTGGGAATGTCCTTTTCCTATAAGATACAAGAGAAACCCAACGGACTGGCACAGGCCTTTGTGCTGGGTGCCGAATTCTTGAACGGTGAGCCGGGCTGCCTCATCCTGGGCGACAATATGTTCTACGGCCAAGGCTTCTCGGCCATGCTGAAGCGTGCCGCTTCCATCGAGAAGGGTGCCTGCATCTTTGGCTATTATGTAAAAGACCCGCGTGCTTATGGCGTGGTAGAATTCGATGCTACCGGTAAGGTGGTTTCTCTGGAAGAAAAGCCCGCTCAACCCAAGAGCAACTACGCCGTTCCCGGTCTGTACTTCTACGATGCTACCGTTACCGAGAAGGCTGCCGCGCTGCAACCCTCTGCCCGTGGCGAGTATGAAATCACCGACCTCAACCGCCTCTACTTGGAGGAAGGCACGCTGAAGGTAGAACTCTTCGGCCGTGGCTTTGCTTGGCTCGATACGGGCAACTGCGATAGTCTGCTCGAAGCCAGCAACTTCGTAGCTACCATCCAGAACCGTCAAGGTTTCCGTGTCAGCTGCATCGAAGAGATTGCATGGCGCAAGGGTTGGATTGACCTCGACCAGCTGCACCGCCTTGGCGAACAACTGGGCAAGACGGAGTATGGCCACTATCTGATGGACTTGGCTGACTCGCACAGATAAAAATTAAGAATGAAGAATTAAGAATGAAGAATGCCATGCGGGCGCAAGCTCAATCTATCGGTTTTTAACTCCTTAACTTCTTTAACTCCTTATTAAATTTAAAATTTAAAATTAATGAAGACCTATCTTGTAACCGGCGCAGCCGGATTCATCGGCGCCAACTATATCAAATATATTTTGGCCAAACATAACGACATTAAAGTAGTGATTCTGGATGCCTTGACGTATGCCGGAAACTTGGGAACCATCGTAGGCGACATTGATGGTGAGCGTTGCATCTTCGTGAAGGGTGACATCTGCGACCGTGCCTTGGCTGACGAACTTTTTGCTAAATACAACTTCGACTATGTAGTGAACTTTGCTGCTGAGAGCCACGTGGACCGCAGCATCGAGAACCCGCAACTCTTCCTCATCACCAACATCTTGGGTACGCAGAACTTGCTGGATGCCGCCCGCCGTGCATGGGTAACGGGCAAGAGCGAGACCGGCTACCCCACTTGGCGTAGCGGTGTGCGCTATCATCAGGTATCTACCGACGAGGTATATGGTTCGCTGGGTGCCGAAGGCTACTTCACCGAGAAGACTCCCCTCTGTCCGCACAGCCCGTACAGTGCTTCAAAGACCAGTGCCGACATGGTAGTCATGGCTTACCACGACACCTATAAGATGCCTGTCAGCATCACGCGCTGCTCCAACAACTACGGTCCTTACCACTTCCCCGAGAAGCTGATTCCGCTTATCATCAAGAACATCCTCGAAGGCAAGAGCCTTCCTGTCTATGGCGACGGTAGCAACGTGCGCGATTGGTTGTACGTAGAAGACCACTGCAAGGCCATCGACCTCGTGGTGCGTGAGGGTGTGGAAGGCGAAGTATATAACGTAGGCGGTCACAACGAGAAGACCAACCTTGAAATCGTGAAGCTGACCATCGCCACCATCCACCGCTTGATGACCGAGAATCCCGCTTACCGCGAAGTGCTGAAGAAGAAAGAAATAGGTGCCGACGGGCAAATCGACATCAGCTGGATTAACGAAGACCTGATAACCTTCGTCAAAGACCGCTTGGGCCACGACCAACGCTACGCCATCGACCCCACCAAGATTACCAACGCACTGGGTTGGTATCCCGAAACCAAGTTCGAGGTAGGCATCGTCAAGACCATTGAGTGGTACCTGAACAACCAAGCTTGGGTAGAAGAGGTGACTAGCGGTGACTATCAGAAGTATTACGAACGGATGTACGGCGGCCGCTAACTAATGAGCGCCACCGTCAGCAACAACCCCATAAACAGCATATTGCGAGAAGTCTCTCCCAGTATGCTGTTTAATTTTTTACCGCTGCGGATGGCTACCATCTTGCGCCACGTCAGTACGTGCAGGTAGAGATAGACGCAAGGTGCCCAAATGAATGCCAGCGGCTCCAATTTGCCCGAGTGTATGAACCATAGGCAGAGCAGTACGCCGGCAATGCCCAATCCCAAGTACAGGTAGCGGCCAAATGGTTCACCAAAGCGCACGATGAGCGTCCGTTTGCCGCTGAGTGCATCTTGCTCGCGGTCGCGGTAGTTGTTCACCACCAGCAGCGTATCAATCACCAATCCGCTGATGAGGGAACCTATCACAACATCCATTGTCAGTGTGCAGGCCTGCACATAGTACGTGCCGCCCACGGGGATGAAGCCGAAGAACACCAGTACCAACAGGTCGCCCCAGCCTCGGTAGGAGAGGATCGTGGTATAGAGGAAAGCGAATATCACGCAGAGCAAGCCCACCAACACCAGCTCCCAACCACCGTGAGGCAGGTTTCCGCGAACAATGAACAGCATAGCCAGTCCCACGATGCACGATAGCACCACCGCCGTTCCGATGCCTATCTTCATGGCCGACGGCGTAATCCAGCCTTGTGCACAGGCACGTTCAGGCCCCAACCGGTCCTCACGGTCGCTGCCTTTCAGGTAATCGAACAAATCGTTGATAAAGTTGGCTGCAATCTGCATACCACAGGCGAAGAGGGCACACAGCAGGGCAGCCGTAGTGTTGAATCCTCCGTCGGCGTAAGCCAACGCACTGCCTATGAGTACGGGAATCAGTGCCCCGGTCAGCGTCTTGGGGCGGGCGGCTAACAGCCAGGCATAGATGGAATTGGTCTTTATTTCTTTCATCATCTTGTATTTTTACTTCGGATAGAGTAGGACAAAGATAATGCAAATCGAATGCAGAATTTCATGCTTGCATGAAAAATTTTGCTGAGATGCAGCTTGTCTTATGAAAAGATACGGAAAATCTACGAATTAGTTGTTAATTCGGAGATAATCACTATTTTTGCAGGTGGATGAACAATGTCCGAATATAAAAATAGATAACCGAAAAGTGAAAAAACACCCCTGTCCCCCTTTGTTGACAACCTTTGTCCGTGCTGCTGTATGTGTGTTTTGGGCGGTCATGTTGTTTGTGCAGTGCAGACCCGATGTGCAGGCCGAAGGAAAGCCGGAACTCATGGTCTCTCATTGGTTTTTCAATTCCGAACCTTCTTGTGTCAATGTATTGACTGACAGCCTTTCCACCCTTGCCATAGGGACGGAGGACGGTAAACTCTACCTCATGCGTGGTGAGGAGATAGAGAAGCTGCGTGTCAATCTGGGCGAACGCATCTACAAGCTGGAATATCTGGGACGGAAGGACGGACTGGAATTTTATTTGGTGTCCGTGCGTCACAAAGGATTGCACGTCATTGGCATCAACGGCGAAGGCAAGATAAGCAAAGACATTATTTGTGTATATGAGAACGACTGCCTGCCTTATAAGTACGGTCGCTATACGGCATACGACTGGTTTAGTGAGGCTGATGGAGATCATTGCTTTGCCACTTCCAACGGAATATGGTCGTGCTGCATCCGGCTTGATGAACTGAACCTTCGTCAGGACACGCTGACCATGAAGCGGGTGGGGCAGATGGGGGCACAGAAAGTGCAGTATGCCGTCACTTCCCTCTCCTCTTTTGCCGGAAAGATTTATTTCTCCTCGCAAGACGGCTTTTGGGTATATGATGGCAATGAACCTCGTCGCATCTCCGAAGATACCGTGAAGTACAACATGATTCAGGACAAGGGCCGTCTGACTGCCTTCAACGACCGGCATATCCTGACCATTGACGAGCATGAACAGATGCAGGTGTCGCCCAACCAACACAAGGCAAAGTTCATCATCCCCGTCAATGACTCTACGTCCTATTACCTCTCCAACAACAAACTCTACGTCAACGACCAGACCGAAGGATTCAACTTGCGCGTCACCCAGTATGCCAAGAACACCTTTGCCATGATAGAACGGCAAGGAATGCCGCACGGTGTCTTCATGATACAGGGCAACGACCTTATCTATGTGGATGTGCAGCTTGTGATGATGTACAACCCCGCCACCGTCTTGGGGCTTTGCGAAAGGAAGAAGGACAATTCCGCTTACCTGATAGACCGCAATTGGAACCTATACAACGTGTCGGATACATACTCCAAGCTCATCGGGCGCATTGTCGGTGTCAACGAAGCCATTACCGACATGGTGGTGATGAACGATGAGATATACCTTGTTACAGACTACTCGCTTTACCACATACCCACTGAAGCCTCCCTGTTCAATCGCATCAAAGCCGAACGCATCGACCTGCTGAAAGACCGACAGGGCATCAATCCGCAGGCCGAGCGAATGATGGCCCTCTACAACCACGACCGTAACTCCTCGCTCATCATTGCTACGCGGGCCAATCTGTGGAACTACGATGTCGGTCAGCCACTCTCGGCAAGCAATCCTACCAAGCTCCACATCAAGGCACGGTTGCCCTATTCCGACGAGCTTCAGAATCTGGAGAATATATACGAGTCGGGCAATGTGCAGTGCATGGCCCGCTATCCTTACAAGAACAGTGCCGACCTGCTGGTTGGTACGCGCGACTTCGGCATCCTGTCCTTCGACAAGCAGTCCATCAACACCTTGGTGCCGGAGTCTTGGTTGGGGCTGAACGATAAGTCCATTTGGGATGTCCGTTCCATCGACGTACTGATAGAGGAGGGCCATGATCGGATAAAGATTGCCGTTGCCTCGGCCGACAACCTCTATTTGGTGACGTTCAGCATCAATGCAGCCAATTGCGTAGCCAGTCAGCCCTATTCGGCCAAGAATGCCCGGTTCATTGACGACCATCATGTGTTGGCTGTGTCCGAGTTTGGAGGTATAACCCTGTTCGATACCCAGGCCGATACCTTGGTTTCCGTCGATACGCATTATCGGAAGATACACTTCAAGCCTCAGATGGCAAGTATGGAGACCCATGTATTGCTCAATTCCAATGTAGGACCTTATTTGTTCGACAAGGCAACTCAACAGCTCACCGTGCTCAACCTTACTCCCGACGATGCTCCCGGCCCGCTTACCTACCTATTATATACGTTATTGGCATTGGTGTGCTTGGCCTTGGGATACAACATTGCGGTGAAGTTCATCCGGTTGCGCAAGCTCCGTCGGCTTTCCCTGCGGTTGAGGCAGAAGGAGCAGGAAGTATATGGAACGGTGTCACAACCCACCTTGTTCTCGATGGTGTTGCCCATGCTGAAGCAGCCCCTTACGACGATTACGCTGGAAGAAACATCGCGCCGCATCAGCAAATTGCTGAAGTGGTGGGACAAATCACTTCCAGCCGATGATTCGCAGATTTACCAAGAACGTATCTCCTCGCTGATAAAGCATCTGCCTTCGTTGGCCTATAACTTTGACGATGAGTTTCAGACGCTGAAGGCCGATAACGAGATTTATGCATTGGGAAAGACGATACATAGCCAGTTGGCCGCGAAATATCTTCAAGACTTCGGTTCCGTTCTGCCTGACTTCTTGACGTCAGATATACTCCGCCCGGCAGATGCTTCTCAGGTATCTCATGAGAAACTCTCGCGCCGCATGAAGAAATTCTGCGAATGGTGGACCTCTACCACCCATAGTACGCTGAGCCTGAAAACCGAGATTGATAGCTTGTTCGAGCATCGCCTAGAAGCGTCCTACGATTTCTCTGAAGAGTTGAAGCACGTGGCTCATCTCTACGAAAGCCGCTTTACCATCACAGAAGTCTTCGGATTGCTTCCGTCCACCATGCAGCACGCCGCTGCCGACAACCATGCTGCCATGAGCCTTGACATCATTCGTGCTGTCCGCGTGGCCCGGATGGAGATAGAATGGCTTTGCCGTGCTTCCGAAGCCTACTCAGCCCTGACCATCTACGAACAGAAGATAGGCAAGGCCAATCCTGCTTGGTGGCACCTGTTTATGGACGGAAACGTCAAGGAACTCTATCTGCCTGCCTTTGGTGAGCCGATGCAGCGCGAGGTGTGGTCTGTCCTGAAGTATCATTCCGATGCCGACTATTCTTCTCCGCTCTTTACCACTTCCTCCGGTGTCCTTTCCGATTGGCCCGACATACCACTTCCGCCCCGTCAGGAAGAAGGGGAGGAGGACACTGAGTATATCTTAAAGAATTCCGCCGTGTTGCGCACCTTCCTGACCGCCTACTATGATGCCACCCGACCCACCAGCCGCCTTTGCCTTGTCCGTCGCTTCACGGTCGAGAAGGAAGCGGTAGAAGATGCTTTGCGGGCCACCTATCTGCGCATTGTCGGCATGGAGCATCAGACCGACCAAGTCAAGTCGAAGCTGATAGACTACTACAAGAATCTCCTTACCTATTTATATTACACCCTCTTCGTGAAGGACGATTGCCATCTCCTTGCTTACAACGACAAGGAACGGAAGTACGACAGCCTCTACGATTTCCAGCAGCAGATTGTGGTGCTTAGTACCTTCTTGGGCAGCAGCGAGGGAGCCGATTCGGCGACTGCTTCCCGGTACGATATGCGTCCGCTCCTGTTGCAGGACAAGCTCTACCTGACGATGGAAGGAAACGATTCGAAAGAAAATCCGATTTCCAAATTCAAGGACAAGACGAAGACGCTGCACATTGCTTTCTACAAAAAGACCGATTGGGAGGAATACACGGCTTTCGTCGATTTGCTTTTCGAGGTCTATCCTCCGTTGAAGAAGTTGTACGGACAGCGGCCTAAACGAATGGAGAAAAACACGAAATAAGACTATCTTTAAGGGATAATAGAGATAAAATGAGTTAGGGAAATGTTCCAATCGGCATTTCCCTAACTTTTTTATTAACCGTTCTATCGCCTATAAATCAACGAAATAGATAAGATTTTTAGGGAAATAAGCCAATCACCTAAGGAGATTTAGGAAAACTTCCTTGTTTACCCCTAATTTTGCAGTGTCTCAAGTACCACGGCCGAGTGCTGAGACACCGAGAACTTACTCCTATTGTTAATAACTTAATTCCGATTAAACACATAAGATATGGAACGAAGAGACTTTTTAAAGAAATTGGGTATTGGCGGTGCAGGTATCGCATTGTCTTCCCAAATGGCATTCGCCGAGAAAGTAGAAAAGGCAGCACGAGCAGCCGGTGCCCCCTTAGGAAAACAGAAGTTTCCCTTCACGTACGACGAGCAGGCATTGTATATAGGTGAGAACATTGCCGTGACCAATACAACCAACGGAAAAGTAAGAGGATATATTTTGCGCGATATGTACTACTTCCTGGGCATTCCTTACGGTGCCGACACAGCTGGCAAGAATCGCTTCATGCCGCCCGTGAAGCCCGAACCTTGGAGCAAGACCTTCCCCGCCATCTGGTATCCCAACTGCGCTCCGCAGGTGATGAGCCCCACTATCCACTCCGGTTACTTCGGTCGTTTCCGCGGATTCCGCGACCACGAAAACTACGACGACATCAGCGAGAACTGCCTGGGTATCAACGTATGGACTCCCGGATACAACGACGGTGTGAAGCGTCCCGTACTGCTGTGGATTCACGGTGGTGGCTGGAGCTTCGGCAACTGCATCGAGCACGATGACCACAACGGCGAAAACTTGGCTCGCGAAGGCAACATCGTATTCTGCTCCATCAACCACCGCTTAGGCCCCTTGGGATATACCAACTTGGCAGCCGTAGGCGACGAACGCTTTGCCCAGTCGGGCAATGTAGGTGCCATGGATATGGTACTGGCATTGGAATGGATTCGCGATAACATCGAGAATTTCGGTGGTGACCCCAACAACGTCACTTTGGCCGGACACTCCGGTGGTGCCAACAAGATTTGTACGCTGATGACCATGCCCTCTGCCAAGGGACTCTTCCACAAGGCCGTCCTGATGAGTGGTGCCATCAAGTACCTGCGTCCGAAGGACATCACCTTGAAGTGTGGCGAATACATCATGCGCGAAGCCGGACTGAAGGCCGGTGAGGCCGGTAAGTTGTAGGAAATGCCGTGGCAACAGTTCTATGACATAGCCAAGCGTGCCGCCAAGAAGCTGAGTGACGACGAGCACCTCCTCGACAAGGGCTTGGAGGCTAATCCGCTGAAGATATTCGAACCCCATCCCGATGGTGAGCTTATCCTCCAGAATCCGTTTGAACCTGAGGCTTGTCCGCTGGGCAAGGATATTCCGCTTATCGTTGTCACCTCTACCGGTGAGGATTCCGAAGCCTACCGCGACCCCGAAGAAGCAGCCCTGACCGTAGAAGGTGTTCGCGAACTGCTGAAGAAGAATCCGCAGAAACGCCGCCTCAGCAAGGCATGGGGCGACCGTGCCGACGCCATTGTCGATGCTTACTCCAAGGCCTTCCCCGACCTGAAGGGCTTCCAGCTGATGGCCATGATAGGCTGGCACCGTCAACGCAGCATCGCTGTTTGCGATGCCAAGTATCGTCAGGGTGGTGCACCGGTATGGAACGCATGGTTCAACTGGCAGGCTCCTCTGCACGATGGCTTCCAGACGTCCTTCCACCCGGGGTATCCTTGCTTCTGGTTCTACAACACCGACTTGATGTACACCTTCACCGGTGGCGGTCCTCGTCCGCGTGCATTGGCCCACAAGATTTCCATGAGCCTCGTACAGTTCATGAAGACCGGCAACCCCAACGGTGGCGGACTGCCCAACTGGCCCAAATATACCACGGAGAAAGGCGAAGTCATGGTGCTGTCCGACAACTCGAAGGTGGAATACGACCCCGACAGAGAAGCCCGCAAGACTTTACCCGATTATATAGACAATTAATAAGCAGTAAGTTGTATGTGCCGTAATGCTAACAAATGTACTTTAACAGCACTCATGGCTGTTGTATGTTGGGTTTGTCTCGGTTGTTCCCCCACTTGCACCCCGCGAATGTCGGTTGAGCGCAAGGCGTGGGGAACCTTCGAGGGGCAGGAGGTCAGCCTCTATACCCTTTGCAACTCGGCAGGCATGACAGTCAAGGTTTCCGATTATGGTGCAACATTGGTTGATGTCCAGACCCCCGACCGCAACGGAAACGTTGCGTCGGTGGTCCTCGGCTTCGACAGTCTTCAGCGTTACCTTGACAATCATCCCAACTTCGGCAGTACCATCGGACGATATGCCGGTCGCATCTGCGGAGCCTCCTTCGCCTTGGACGATACCCTCTACCAACTGAAGGCCAACCGCAACGGCAGCATCATCCACGGTGGGGCCAAGGGATTCAACCGGCAGCTGTTCCGTGTAGAGAATGCCTACACCACCAACGACACGGCAGCCGTACGCCTGAGCTACACCAGCCCCGACGGTGAGGAAGGTTTTCCCGGTACACTGCGCTTCTGCTTGACGTACAAGCTGACCGACCGCAACGAAGTCATCTTGGAGTACGAAGCAACCACAGACAAACCCACTGTGGTGAACTTCACCAACCACAGCTACTTCAACCTGAACGGATGCACCGCCCCTGTACTCAACCATCGGTTGGTAGTCGATGCCGATTCGCTTTGCGTGACCGATGCCCACGGCATACCGAACGGAGAATTCAAGGCCGTGTGCAACACTCCCTACGATTTTCGCCAATGCAGCAACATAGGCGACAGCATCGGCAACCTGCCCAAGGGTTACGACATCTGCTATAAGCTGAATACCGACAGACCCGAAGGACTGACCCAAGTGGCCGATGTATCGGACCCCGCCACCGGCCGCACGCTCAAGGCTTATACCAGCGAACCGGGTATGCAGCTCTTTGTAGGCCTGATAGACCTGGGCAACTTCGTCGGACACGGAGGTACGCGCTACGGCAAGTGCTATGGCCTTTGCTTGGAGATGCAGCACTTCCCCGATTCGCCCAACCAACAACACTTCCCGAGTACCGTGTTAAGGCCCGGGGAGACTTATAGACAAACCACCATCTACACATTTGGTGTACTGAACACATAAACACCTAACATACAGTCATGAACATATTGGTAAACATCTTCAGACTGACAGTCATTCTGTTAGTCCTGAGCCCTCTTTGTATTCTTCCGGCCAAGGCCGAAGAAGGAAAACTGAGCGTAGGAGCTGCCCGGGTGGACGTTACCCCTGCCGTCAACCCGCAGTATTCGCCCTCGGGAAACTACGACCATGAACAGCTCTACGTACGAGCTATCGTCATGGACAACACGCTCACCAAAGGTGCGCTGATAACCGCCGACATTGCGGACATCACCACCGGACTTTGGAATGACGCTGCTCCCAAGGTGGCACAGTTGCTGAACTGCCCCGTAGAGAATATCGTCATGTCGGCTACCCACTCGCACAGCGCCTGTCCGGCCGGTCCTCCTCCTCCTCGCTTCAATGACATCGACGAAGTAAAGATGTCCGCTTCCATCGTAGAGGCAGTGAAGCAGGCCAAGGCCAAGATGCAACCCGCCAAGGTGGCATTCGGCAAAGGCGAGGCACACCTGAACGTCAACCGCGACGCCATCAGTCCTACCACCCGCCTGTGGACGCAAGGCACCAACCTCGACGGTTCTTCGGACAAGACATTGGCGGTAGTCGTATTTGCCACGCCGGACAACCGTCCCATAGCCGGCTATATGAACTACGCCATGCACCCCAACAACGGCTATCTGTCCGGCATCACCACCGCCGACTTCCCCGGCGCTGCCTGCCGATACGTGGAGAAAGCCTTTGGCGACGATATGGTGATGGCCTTCAGCCAAGGTGCATCGGGTGACCAGAATCCCCGTTGGGTTCGTCCGGCTGTCAATGTCCTGCTCTCGAAGAGTGGCAGCCCCATCACAGGCTTCGACCGTGAGCGCGAACCGATAGAATACCCCTTGCGCAAGGGTGTCATTCCGCATGGCAAGCTCGACCCCGCTGTGGGTGATGTCCTCGAACGCTACATCGACGCGCTGGGCATCATCCTGGGCGAAGAAACCATCCGCGTGATGAGCTACTTGGAAGACTGGCAGGAGAGCGTCAGCATCTGGGGTACGCAGGAAGTCATCAGCCTGCCGGGCCGCAAGCGGGTATCAGACGCCGGACGCGAAGGCGTGCCTTCCACGTATGCCGACAGCGAACCCATCAAGCTGCGCCTCGGACTGCTGGGAGTGGGCAACATCGCCTTCTCTACCATCGATGCCGAGATTTACAGCAAGTTTGGCATCGAGCTGAAGCAGCAGTCGCCCCTGACGAACACCCTGTTTGTCACCCTGGCCAACGGACGTACCAACTCCGGATACATCGTTACCGACTCCGACTACGGTAAATATACCTTCCAAGTGCTGGGCAACCGCTTGCAACCCGGACACGCCGAGAAGGGCATAGTGGGAACTTTAGTGAAACAAATCAATCAGTATTTAATTCAAAAATAAATAATTGCTATGAAAACTCAACTTATTTCATTAGGCCTCTGCTTGCTCGGCCTTACTTCAGTGGCAAGCGCACAAGAAAAGAACGTGCCCATCCAACGGCTTTCTTCGGAAATCAACTTCGACGGCAAGGTGAACGAAGCCGCTTGGGACCAACTGCCCCGGCTGAACCTGACCATGAATCAGCCTACCTACGGCATAGAACCTACCGAGGAGAGCGACGTGCGCATGGGTTACGACAACACTTACCTGTGGATTGGTGCCCGCCTCTATATGCGGGATGCATCCAAGATTACCGCCACTACCAAGAAGCGCGACGACCTGCCCAACAACTCCGATGCCTTCGGTATCCAGATTGACGGTTTCAACGACAACGAAAACGGTCTGGCCTTCTACACCACGCCTACCGGTTCGCGCTACGATGCCACCATTTCGGGTGATGCTGCCACAGGCGGTGCACGTGTGGGCGGTGTATGGCAGAACAACTGGGAGAACAAGACCTGGAACACCTTCTGGGACGTGAAGACCTCGAAGGACGATAAAGGTTGGTACGTGGAAATGCGTATTCCCTTCTCCAGCATGAAGTTCAAGCCCGACCAGGACGACATAAGCACCATGGGTGTCATCATTACGCGCGTCATCAGTAATGGCAATGAGAAGGACACTTGGCCGCCTATCGACTCCAAATATGGTAATGCTGCCGTCTATAAGTCTTCGCAAGCACGCGACGTGACGGTGCAGGGCGTTCATCCTTCGTCACCCATCTACTTCACGCCCTACGTATCCGGCGGACGTACGGAGGCTTATTCGCAGAACGCGGACAAGACCGGTTACAGCAAGAGCGAAGACTGGACATGGGACATCGGTGCCGACGTGAAGTATGCCATCAACAGCAAGATGACGCTGGACGTCACCATCAACCCCGACTTTGCACAGGCTGAGGCCGACGACCAGGAAGTCAACCTGACCCGCTATTCCCTCTATCTGGCCGAGAAACGTCAGTTCTTCCAAGAACGTTCCAGCTTGTTCGACTTCATCCTCGATGGTTCTTCCTCCAACCTCTTCTACAGCCGCAACATCGGTCTGACCTCGGCCGGCGAAGCAGTTACCATCTACGGTGGTGCCCGTCTGACCGGTAAGATTGGCAGCAAGTGGGACCTCGGATTCATGGATATGCAGACTGCCAAGAAGGACGAAACGGCTGCCGAAAACTTCGGTGTACTGCGTCTGCGTCGCAACGTCATCAACCCCTATTCGTATGTAGGTGGTATCGTAACCTCCCGCTTGGGTGCCGACGGACATCAGAACTTTGCCTACGGTCTTGATGGTACGTTCCGCCTCTTCAAGGACGACTATCTGGACGTAAAGGTGGCTTCTAACTACGACAACGAAGACAAGACCAAGTTCAACGAATCCCTCTACGGCTATCTGCAATGGGAAAGACGTAGCGAAAAGGGCTTTGCCTACCTCTTCAAATACTACTATCTGGGCGAACAGTTCAATCCGGGCATCGGTTACTTGCAGCGTTCGGCCATGGACCTGAAAGAAGCCAAGTTGAAGTATGGCTGGGTGCCGGGACGTGACTCCAAGTGGTTCACCTACGCAGGTTCTATCGACTTCAAACGTTACGACCGCTTGACCGACCACAAGCTGGAATCGCAGACCATCGCCCTCGACTGGTCCATGAACTCCAAGAAAGGCTACACCCTCTCGCTCAACCTGACGCACGACACCGAAGGCTTGAACAACGACTTCACCGTATCGTCCAACGAAGGCATCTATGTGCCCGCAGGTACTTACCGCTTTGTATATGGTAGCGTGACGGCCTCTACTCCCAAGACGAAGCCCTATAAGCTGGAAGCCTCCGTACAATATGGTGGTTACTACGACGGTCGTCAGTTCAAGACCACGTTGGCACCGGTGATGGCCTTCTCGTCCAGCTTCCAGATGACCATCAGCTACGAGTACAACCGTCTGACCTTCGGCAAGCGCCACATGCTGACCAACCTGCACAACCTCGGTGTGAAGGCTACGTACATGCTCAACACCAAGTTGTCTGCCGACCTCTATACGCAGTATGCCTGCAAGACGGATGCCCTCACGACCAACTTCCGCATCCGCTACAATCCGAAGGAGGGTAGTGACCTCTACCTCGTATTCAACGACAACCGCTACTGTGGCCGCTTCCGCGACAGTGCCGGACTGGTTTACCCGAACTTCAACTCAAGCACCGTATTGCTGAAATATACATACACCTTCACCCTGTAAGACAGGATATGAATATATAATCGATTAAAGGGAGGAATGACACACGGATGAGGCTGACACGACGGTCTGACGCAGAGGTAATATTCTTTTAAAGATTGAATAATGCGTAGATTGATAGAGCCATAATGAATAATGAAAGTAATCTGTGATCCATCCGTTAGCGTCCGCTTCGTCTGTGTGCCCGACCTTTTACAGCCAAGACAAATCAACCAATATCGTTTCACCATAAACCAAAAAAACATATGAACAGCTTATTGTTATTATTATTCGGCCTGGGCGGTCAGGAATTGCTGATTGTAGCCCTCGTAGTTCTCCTATTCTTCGGCGGAAAGCGCATCCCCGAGTTGATGAAAGGCATGGGCAAAGGTATGCGCAGCTTCAAGGAAGGCTTGAAGGAGAGCACCGAAATAAAAGATGAATGACGGCAGAAAGGCGATATGCCAGTCAGAAGGAGGATGAAGTGCGGAGTCATCAGG
>JAUNJD010000365.1 GCA_030523205.1 Bacteroides sp. | reverse complement strand
GTTCAGCAACCGTTCAAACATTAATTGAGGCATTGGCAGAACAACAACTGTCAATCAAGGAAATGCTTGCGGCCATAAATTTAAAAGACCGAGAGAATTTTATGATAAACTATCTGAATCCCGCCATTAAAGAAGGCTTTGTCACCATGCTCTACCCCGACAAGCCTCGACACCCGCGCCAGAAATATCTGCTGACGGTAAAAGGATTGGCGGCTCATAATGCTAATATCATTCCTCCTTCCATTCGCTAATGGTGCGGCTCTCCGACGAGAATACGATTCCTACTTTTCGCACCTGTCGGGCATCAGCGATGTATGGAGTGGCATATCCGCGTTGGTTTATCTGGGCTATTGCCTCATCGGCATTGCCGTCCAGCTTAAACTCAAAGATATACACATAGTCTTTCATCTCCATGATGCAATCCACTCGGCCTTGGCTGTACTCCTTTTCGATAAACAGCTGGCAATAAGTACCCATGAGACGAAGAATCAGATAAAAAGTATATTGGAAATGCTTCTCGGTAGCCTGTATGTTCTTCAGGGCAGGATGGGCATCGTATGGGATGCTGGCAAGAAAAGCCGTCATAGAGGTGACGAAGGATGACACCTCGCCTTTGCGAAGCTGTCGGGACGATTCGCGACACCACGTCGTAGGATAATCGTTATTGCCCACCTTGAAGTAGCCTGCCGCAATCACCGATAGGAACCCTTTGCGCACTTCATTATTGGGGAAGTCGAGCAGATAAGTGCGATCTTCCCTGTCATAGCCCTTAATGGTGAGGTAGCCGCTTTGGTATATCATGGGCAAGGGCTGTTCCACATCCGCTTTATAGTCGGCAAACATTCCGGCATCGTAGTATTTGCCAGTTAGTTCGTTGATGCTCTCCCTTGTGTGGCTGAGCAACTTCACGAGGTAGGCAGGTGTGCCCGAGGCAAACCAAAAATCACGGAAGTCCTTGGAGGCAAAAGCATTCAGCAGACTGAACGGATTGTAAATATCCAGCAGGGCGTTGCTGAAGTGATACCCGTCGTACATTCTTTTCAGCTCCCGCTTCGTCTCGTCCACCGTATATCCGAACAAGTCGGCCATCCTTGCAATAGGTTCGACAAACACGCTGAAAAGCTCCTCTTCGGTGATGCCACAGATCGCGTCGTAGTCCGGATTCATGCTGATGTCCGCCGGTTGGTTGAAGCCGCTGAACACGCTGACCTGCGAAAACTTGGTGACGCCCGTAAGCAGCACAAACCGCAAGTTGTCATCGGCACTCTTGAACGTAGAGTAGAACCCTTTCAGCATATTCCGGTTCTTGTCCTCCATAGGCGTATCGAGCGCGTCGAGAATCGGCTTGTCGTATTCGTCCACCAGCACCACGCACTTGCGCCCCGTCTGCCGGTAGGCGGCATCGAGCAGGTACTGAAACCTGTCGCCCAACGTCGTATTGCGCGAGTCGCAGCCGTATATGTCCTCGTATATCCGCAGATGAAAATCAAGACGCATCTCCAGCGCAGTTTCATCGTCCTCATAATTAGCACCATTGAAGTCAAAATGGAACACCGGATATGCCGCCCATTCTTTTTCGAGCTTGTCGATGGCCAATCCCTCGAACAGGTCCCTCCGCCCACTGAAATACGCCTTTAGCGTACTGACGAGCAGGCTCTTGCCAAAGCGTCGTGGACGGCAAAGGATGTAGATTCTTCCTTCATCCACCATCTTATATACAAGGTCGGTCTTGTCAACATACACATATCCGCCTGTACGCAAGTTTTCGAACGACTGTGTTCCTATGGGATATTTCATAATGTTCTTCCTATCAAATGTTATCTATGTGGGAACAAAACATACTTTCTGTTACAAAGGTAAATAAAATGTGTCAGAAGATAAACCATTTGTAGAGAAATAATTTCCTGAATGAGCACGAGCAAACAGCCGAATACCCATCAATAGACAACAAACTTTACATCTTCCATAAAGAAACGCTACACAGCCCTCTCCCTTCCAAATGGCTTGAGAATCGCATATTTCCGACCAAAGGTAGGAACAGTGGATTTTTTTGAAGCGGGAAGTGATTAACGGGTTATCAGTAAGTGTGTTATCGAAATATATACAAAAATTCTAGGGAGGAGGAAGGGGAGGAACCGAGGAAATGCAAGGTGATGCCTGACCGGAATGTGATTTTCTGTCGGGGCAATGTGGTTTGAGAAACGGAAAGAAGTGAAGAAATGAGGTCTCAATGGGATAAAATGCGGGAAATATAGGGCTGAGGCGTTGGCGAT
>JAUNJD010000364.1 GCA_030523205.1 Bacteroides sp. | reverse complement strand
GATGATAGGATGATGCATCACTAATGAAGCCATCTGCATAGCTTAATTTAAAATTCAAAATTTAAAATTGTTTACCATGAACGACAAATACTGGGAAGAGGACATTGAAACCATGCCTCTCGACAAGCTGCACGAGCTACAGCTTCAGAAACTGAGAAAGACTGTCAGCATTGCAGCCCACTCACCCTATTACAAGAAGGTGTTTGAAGAGCACGGCATCACGCCCGACAGCATTCAGACCCGCGAAGACATCCGTAAGATTCCGTTTACCACCAAAGCCGATATGCGTGCCAACTACCCCTTCGGCCTTGTGGCAGGCAATATGCGCGAAGACGGTGTACGCATTCACTCCTCCAGTGGCACCACAGGTGCGCCAACCGTCATTGTACACTCCCAACACGACCTCGATTCTTGGGCCAACCTCGTAGCCCGCTGCCTCTATATGGTAGGTGTCCGCAAGACGGACGTATTCCAAAACAGTTCCGGCTACGGTATGTTCACCGGAGGACTGGGATTTCAGTACGGTGCCGAACGTCTGGGCGCATTGACCGTACCCGCTGCTGCCGGCAACAGCAAGCGACAGATTAAGTTCATCACCGACTTCAAGACAACGGCCCTCCATGCCATCCCCAGCTATGCCATCCGTCTGGCCGAGGTACTTCAGGAAGAAGGCATCGACCCCGCCTCCACCTCCCTGCGCACCCTGCTGATTGGTGCCGAGCCCCATACGGACGAGCAGCGCAAGAAGATAGAGCGTATGCTGGGCGTGAAGGCTTACAACAGCTTCGGCATGACGGAGATGAACGGCCCCGGCGTAGGCTTCGAATGCAAGGAGCAGAACGGTATGCACTTCTGGGAAGACTGTTACTTCGTAGAGATTGTAAACCCCGAAACCGGCGAGCCCGTGCCCGACGGTGAAATCGGCGAACTAGTGCTCACCACCCTCGACCGCGAAATGATGCCCCTGCTGCGCTACCGCACGCGCGACCTCACCCGCATCATCCCCGGTCAGTGTCCTTGTGGCCGCACTCACCTGCGCCTCGACCGCATCAAGGGACGCAGCGACGATATGTTCATCATCAAGGGTGTCAACATCTTCCCCATGCAGGTGGAGAAAATCCTTGTACAGTTCCCACAACTGGGCAGCAACTACCTCATCACACTGGAAACGGTGAACAACCAAGACGAAATGATTGTCGAGGTAGAACTCAGCGACCTGTCAACGGACAACTACATCGAACTGGAAAGGATTCGGAAGGACATCACCCGCCAACTGAAAGACGAAATCCTGGTGACCCCGAAGCTGAAGCTGGTCAAGAAGGGTTCGTTGCCGCAAAGCGAAGGAAAGGCCGTCCGAGTAAAAGACTTAAGAGACAACAAATAAGAAAAAAGTCTGCCCCTCTACCGCAGACAAGCCAACCAAAATCCCACGAGTTTTCTTCCCTAAGTCCGTGACTTACAAAGAAAAACTCGTGGGATTTTGTATGAAAACTCATGGAGTTTCGGACGCTCAGCTCTGCGATTTTGGACGTTCAGTCCACGAGTTTTTTATTTTCTCAAAAGAAAACATTTTGCAAAAACATCAGATTCCTTATCGGTAAGTCGAAAAAAAATCGAGTTACCGATAAAGAATCTGCATTTTTGTTTACCTTTGCATAAACTTAAATGATTGTAATATGAGTGATGTTATCATAGGCAGAAAGGTAGAGCAGGAAATACTGCGTCAGCGTATAGAGTCAAAGTCTCCAGAACTGATTGCTATTTATGGAAGACGTCGTATTGGTAAGACCTATCTGGTGAGACAATATTTCAATGATACGTTTAGTTTTTATTCTACCGGAATTTATCAAGGTACGAAGAAAGAACAGCTTGGTGAGTTCATCCGTCAGTTAGAATACTATTCGGGCCGCAAATGGAAAGTTGCCAAAGACTGGTTTGATGCATTTGCTCAGTTGCGTGAGTACCTTGAATCAATAGACGGAGATAGCCCCATTGTTGTTTTCCTTGATGAATTACCATGGATGGATACGCCAAAGAGCCGTTTTATAAAAGCTTTTGAATACTTCTGGAACTCATGGGGTGCAACTAACAACCGCTTGAAACTTATCGTTTGTGGCAGTGCTACCACTTGGATGCGCGAGAATGTACTTTCAGATAAAGGTGGATTGTACAATAGAACTACCCGAAGCATCTATCTCGCTCCATTCTCGCTACATGAGACAGAACAAGATCTTATTTCACGAGGTATCAATTGGAACAGATACCAAATTGCGGAATGTTATATGATACTTGGTG
>JAUNJD010000363.1 GCA_030523205.1 Bacteroides sp. | reverse complement strand
AAAAGAGTGTGAATTTGCGGTTCCATAAAAGACATAACGAGAAGAGCTAATTCTTTGGAAACCCACAAAAAACAGACGGGGCAGAAAGTGATTAGCTCCTACCCCGTCATTGTGATATTAATCAAATGTAGAAAGGACGTGATTAGTCTTTCAGCTTAGCGATGATGAAGTCGCGGTTCAGACGAGCGATGTTGCTGATAGACACGTTCTTCGGACATTCGGCTTCGCAAGCACGTGTGTTGGTGCAGTTACCGAAGCCCAGTTCGTCCATCTTGCTCAGCATGGCCTTGGCACGACGAAGTGCTTCGGGCTTGCCTTGAGGCAGAAGATTCAGCTGGCTAACCTTAGCAGAAACGAACAGCATGGCAGAACCATTCTTACAAGCAGCTACGCAAGCACCACAACCGATGCAGCTGGCAGCGTCCATAGCCTCATCGGCTATTGCCTTCGGAATCAAGATGGCGTTGGCATCCTGCGGAGCACCTGTACGTACGCTGACGTAACCACCGGCCTGCATAATCTTGTCGTAAGCTGTACGGTCAACCATCAAGTCCTTGATAACCGGGAAGCCGGCCGAACGCCAAGGTTCTACCGTGATGGTATCGCCGTCGTTGAAGCGACGCATATACATCTGGCAAGTAGTGGCACCCGTAGCCGGACCATGGGGATGTCCGTTGATGTAGAGTGAGCACATACCGCAGATACCTTCGCGGCAGTCATGGTCAAAAACAACCGGTTCTTTACCTTCCGAAATCAGTTGTTCGTTCAAGATATCCAGCATTTCGAGGAACGAAGTATCGCCCGGGATATCTTTCATCTGATAAGTTTCAAAAGCGCCTTTTGCCTTCGGGCCTTTCTGACGCCATATCTTCAGTGTAAATGATATATTTTTATCCATAATTTTTATTTTTAGTTGACAAGTTGACAAGGCTACAGTCAACAAGGATGATAATATCGCTTATTAATTAACGAGGATAACATCCGTATGACCTCAGTATTTAAGTTATTCAGCATATCAAATTCTTCGGGAGTCAGATAGTTAATTTCTTTACATATAACCAACTGAGTTTCCAATTCAGAAGCAGAACCTAAAGCAACATATAGAAATTGAATAAGTTCTTTATCATGCCCTCTGCCATACCCCTCTGCAATGTTTGAAGGTATCGAAACCGCTGCCCTACGCATCTGTGAGGTTATGCCGTACATTTCTTCTTTAGGGAAAGAACGCGATATCTGATATAACTCCTTGACAAGTTTCATGCTTTTCTGCCAAACAATCAAATCTTTATGATTTCTCATGCCTTGTAGCCTTGTTAACTTGTCTCTTGTTGACTATTATGATTTATAATTTCTCGTCTGTACCTTAATAGCTTCGTAAACCAGCGGCTCTTTCAGCAATACCGGAGCCTTTTCGTCGGAGCCTTGGTATTCCCAGCAAGCAACGTAGAAGAAGTTTTCGTCGTCACGCTTGGCTTCGCCTTCTTCCGTCTGATATTCTTCGCGGAAGTGACCACCACAGCTTTCGTTGCGGTTCAAGGCATCGTAAGCAATCAGCTCGCCCATGGTGATGAAGTCGTTCAGACGAATAGCCTTGTCCAGCTCCACGTTCATGCCGTCCTTTTCGCCCGGAACGAAGAGGTTGGTCTCGAACTCCTTGCGGATGTCCTTCAGCTTGGCCAAACCGGTCTTCAAGCCTTCGGCTGTACGACCCATGCCGACGTATTCCCACATCACGTGACCCAGTTCCTTGTGGATGGAGTCAACGGACTTCTTACCCTTGATGTTCATCAGCTTGTCAATCTTGTCTTGAACAGACTTTTCAGCCTCAACGAACTCGGGCAGGTCGGTAGAGAAGCGCGGAACGGTAATCTGGTCGGCCAGGTAGTTCTGGATGGTGTAAGGCAATACAAAGTAACCATCGGCCAAACCTTGCATCAGGGCAGAAGCACCCAAACGGTTGGCACCGTGGTCGGAGAAGTTACATTCGCCGATGGCGAACAGACCCTTGATGGAGGTCATCAGTTCGTAGTCAACCCAGATACCACCCATGGTGTAGTGGATAGCGGGATAAATCATCATCGGGTTTTCGTAGGGCGATACGTCGGTGATTTCTTCGTACATATCGAAGAGGTTGCCATAGCGCTGTGCCACAACATCCTTGCCCAGACGGTTGATGGCTTCGGAGAAGTCAAGGAATACGGCGAGGCCGGTGTTGTTCACGCCATAGCCCTTGTCGCAACGTTCCTTGGCTGCACGGCTGGCCACATCGCGCGGAACGAGGTTACCGAATGCCGGATA
>JAUNJD010000362.1 GCA_030523205.1 Bacteroides sp. | reverse complement strand
ATTTCACTATTTACGATTTACTATTTGCCTCACAACCGGTGTTTGGCCGGTTATAATTTAAAATTCAAAATTTATAATTATTACGGTACATATCGGTAATAAATCAGTGCCCCCTTCAGTCGGTGGGCAATGAGGAAGGGCAGCATGATGAACACGAGCAAGGCCACATAGTTCATCCACGAATAAATCATGGGGTATCCGTTTAGTGCCTGGTCGGCATAAATCAAGAAATAGTGGCGCAGGGGGAAGAGGTTGGCCAGTGCCTGCAACACGGGATGCATGGCCATGGCCGGAAATGACAGACCGCACATGGAGAACGAAAGTACACCCCACAGCGAAGCGAAGCTTAGCCCTAACCGCAGGGTAGGCAGCGTGCCAATCATCAGTACACCCATTCCTTGCGAGGCCAGCACCAAGCAGAGCGTAGCCAGCAGCATGGGGCCGATGCCGCTGTTGCAGGGGAAGTGAAGAATGCCATACAGATACGAGTTGTACAGCGCCCCCATCAGGAAGAATACCGCCGTGTGGGGCAACAACTTGCCTGCCAGCGAAATCCAAATGGAGTTATTGCCCATGTGCAGCCATTCGCGGGCGGTGCGGTCCTTTATCTCCACACCGATGGAATAGACCGTCACCATGAAGATAAGCAGCATCAGCACACCCGGTGCAAACGTGTTGCACAGATAAACGGAATAGTTCAGCCAAGGGTTGTTCAGCGGATGCGTATCGATGACGATGGGTTGCAGGAAGGCCATGGCTTGGTCTTCCGTGGCTCCTTTGGCGTACAAGGTGGTACGTGCTGCCGAACCGGCCGTCAGCTCGCTCATCATCCTCATATCCTTGTATAATAGAGAACCGGCTATCAGTAGAGTATTGTTGGTATAGAAAGACAATTTGGGTTGCCGTTGGCCTTGTGCCTTGGCCGATGTGCCTTCGGGGATGTAGTAGAACCCGTAGATTTCTCCCCGTTGCATGGCGGTGCGTGCTTCGCTGATAGTGGGATAATGGGCTACGATGGCGGTCTGTTCGAAGGCATCCAAGTTGCGTGCGATGCGGCGCGACGTAGCACTCATGTCCTGATCTACGATGCCGACGGGCATATTGACGGGTAGTCCCGAGTCCATCAGTGTGGTGAAAAACACGTAACAGAACAAGGGGGCTATCACCATGCAGAACAAGTATAGTGGCCGGGCCACGAGCCTGTGGCATTCCCGCTGCATTACGTTGAGCAACGCCTTTCTTTTTTTTACGGTGTGTAGCAAGGGTTGAGTTTTTAAGTTTTATTTCTCCAGTATCACACTCATTCCCGGTCTCAGTCCTTCGGCCTTCTCCAGAAGTGAGGCCCTTACTTCGAAGGTCTTCAAGTCGTATTGTCCCGTGGTCTTGGTTGCTTTCCATGCGGCGTAGGTACCGAGATCTTTCATGTAGTGTACCTTCAGACGGACTTCCTTGTCGAGAGCCGGGACGAAGGCACTGAACTCTGTCCCCATACCGAGGCCTTGCAGAAGGTCCTCGCGCACGTTAAAGGTTATCCACATATCATCCATGATAGCGATGTTCATGATAGGAGCACCCGTACCCACCAGTTCACCCACTTTGGGGAAGATTTCGGAAACCTCTCCGTCTGATTGAGCAATGAGATATGTTTCGTTAATATACGATTCTACTTCGGCCACGGCTCCTTTGGCACGTTCCACCATGGCTTGTGCGGCAGCTTTGTCTTCACGATCGGCACCGTTCTTGGCCATGTCATACTGTGCCTTGGCCGCTTTCTCTGTGGCTATGGCGGCATCCCGTTGGGCCGTTACTTCGTCCAGCTTTTGTGCTGACATCACGCCTTGGTCGCATAGGTTCTTGACGCGCTTGTACGACTTTTCGGCAATCTCCCGTCCGGCCTGTGCCTTCTGCCACATTTCGTAGGCGGCTTGTATCTGCTCTTGACGGGCACCCTTCAATGCTTTTTCGTTCTGCGCCTGTGCAGCAGCTTCGGCGGCGCGTGCCTGTTCCAGCTTGGCGTGAATGTCCGGAGCTTCCAAGAGGGCAAGGGTATCACCCGCCTTGACGCTTTGTCCTTCTTTCACCCGAAATTCGAGGATGCGTCCGGGCACTTTGCTCGAAACTCGATATTCGTTTACTTCTGCCTGTCCTTGCACGTTCTCCGGTCCTTTGCGTAGCATGAAGAATCCCACTACGGCAACGATGGCAATCACTCCTGTCAGTGTTAGAAATGCCAGGAGCATGTTACTGTTTTGCGATTTTGTATCCACCGAAATCAATTTTGAATTATGAATTTTAAATTTTGAATTATCAATAGTCCATTGCTAATTGTCAAT
>JAUNJD010000361.1 GCA_030523205.1 Bacteroides sp. | reverse complement strand
GTCGCACGCATCCGAAAAGGGCTCCTAACAGCTTCCTCGTTGCCTTGTTAACTTGTCCCTCGTCAACTAACTTAAAAACTTAAAAACTCACCAACTCAAAAACTTAAAAACTCAAAATATGTTTTTCGAATTTAGCATAAAAGACTTTATCGACATCCTGCTGGTGGCCTTCCTGCTGTACTACACCTACAAGCTGATGAAGGCATCCGGCTCCATCAACGTGTTCACGGGCATCTTGGTGTTCATACTGATTTGGCTGATTGTGTCGCAAGTGCTGGAAATGAAGCTGCTGGGCTCCATATTCGACAAGCTGGTCAGCGTGGGTGTGCTGGCCCTCTTCATCCTCTTCCAAGAGGAGATACGCCGCTTCCTGCTGACGCTCGGTTCACATCAGCACGTCAGTGCCCTGGTGCGCTTCTTCACCGGCAACAAGAAGCAGAAGACCAACCACGACGACATCATGCCCATCGTCATGGCCTGCATCAGCATGGGCAAGCAGAAGGTGGGAGCCCTCATCGTGATGGAACACAATATGCCGCTGGACGAAATCATCCGCACGGGCGACGTGATAGACGCCAACATCAACCAACGCCTGATAGAGAACATCTTCTTCAAGAACAGCCCCTTGCACGACGGCGCCATGGTGATACGCAAGAACCGAATCAAGGCTGCCGGATGCATCCTGCCCGTCTCGCACAACCTGGACATCCCGAAGGAACTGGGACTGCGCCACCGCGCCGCCATGGGCATCTCGCAAGTGTCCGACGCCCACGCCATCATCGTGTCCGAAGAGACCGGAGGCATATCCGTGGCCTACAAAGGACAATTCTACCTCCGGCTGAATGCGGAGGAACTGGAACGGTTGCTGACCAAAGACAACTGACGGATGATGGACGTGAGACAAGCCATGACCCACTTCGGCGTGACGGACGAAGACGTGAAGAAGGTGCTGAACGCTGCCCTGGAGAAGGGTGGCGACTATGCCGACCTCTACTTCGAGCACACCTTCATCAACGGCATCACCCTGAAAGACGGACAGGTGAACAACTGCACGTCCAACATACTCTTTGGTATGGGGGTGCGTGTGCTCTCCGGCGACCAAACGGGATATGCCTACGTGGAGAACGTGACGCCGGACGAGATGCTGCGTGCCGCCCGCACAGCCGCCCGCATCGCCTCGTCGGCACAGACCGTCAGCCCCGTGGCACTCACCGAGAAGACCATTGCCCGCAACCGCTACGCCGTGACCACCCCGTGGGAGGAAGTCAGCCTGAAAGCCAAAATCCCCTATCTGGAACGACTGAACGAAAAGATATTCGCACTCGACCCGCGCGTCAAGAAGGTGCAGGCCTCCCTGTCCGACTCCACCAATCATATCCTCTTCTGCAATTCGCTGGGTGTCTGCTACTACGACTACCGCCCCATGGTCAGCTTCTCGGCCGTCTGCATCATGCAGGAGAACGGACGCACGGAGAACAGCTATACCGCCCGCTCCTATCGCCGGGGCTTCGAGTGCATCACCGACAGCCTCGTCAGCCGGCTTGCCCGCGAAGCCGTAAATAACACCGCCCTCCTCTTCCGAGCTGTGAAGCCCAAAGGTGGCGAGATGCCCGTGGTCATGGGTGCCGGAGGGTCGGGCATACTGCTGCACGAGGCCATCGGTCATGCCTTCGAAGCCGACTTCAACCGCAAGCGCACCTCCATCTTCTGCGACCTGCTGGGCCGGAAGGTGTGCAGCGAACACATCAACGTGGTGGACGACGGCACCATCCCCTATAACCGCGGTTCGCTCAACTTCGACGACGAGGGCGTGGAGGGACAGAAGACGTACATCGTGCGCGAAGGCATCCTCACCAGCTACCTGCACGACCGCATCAGCGCCAAGCACTACGGCGTACCGCCCACCGGAAACGGACGGCGCGACACCTTCCGCAACGCACCCATACCGCGTATGCGTGCCACCTACATGGAATCGGGCAACCTGAAGGAGGAGGACATCATATCCACCGTCAAAAAGGGCATATACGTGAACAAGTTCACCAACGGGCAGGTGCAGATTGGCGCGGGAGACTTCACTTTCTTCGTCAAGTCGGGCTACCTGATAGAGAACGGTCGGCTGACGCAACCCATCAAGGACATCAACATCATAGGCAACGGCCCCAAAGCCTTGGCCGCCATTACCATGGTGGCCGACAACGGCACCATTGACGACAGCACCTGGACTTGCGGCAAGGACGGACAATCGTGCCCCGTCACCTGCGGAATGCCTTCTGCACTCGTCAGCAAGCTGACGGTAGGAGGAGGATGAGGGGAAGATTATAAGATGATAAGATGATATGATTATAATATGACAAAATGAGAGG
>JAUNJD010000084.1 GCA_030523205.1 Bacteroides sp. | reverse complement strand
CTATATTTTCCTTGCGTTGGGTCTATATTTCCTTCGTGTTCCGCATATAGATTCCTCGTTTGATAGGTCTTCCGCATCCCTTTGCCCATGACTTTTCACCCCTTTCTCCATGGATTTTCGTCCCTTTCCCTACGATTTTTCGGACGAAACTCAATGTTTTTTTCCGTCTTTTCCCTCGACTTTTGCCTGATAATCCCAGCCATTTCGGACGTAAACTCGTGGCATTTTTTAGATTTAGAATCTTTCGGAAAAAGGATACGGACGAACGATGTGAAAGATTATAGACAACAGCAGTGAAAGATATGGACGAAGAGGGCGTAAGATTATAAATGTTTAAGGGTATGGTTATTTCCGTAGTTCATGATGGCACATAGATGAAAAAAGAAAGGATGTCTGGGCAGTTCCTCCCGGACATCCTTATACTCTATTTATGGTGAACCTTTCGGTTTCCTTTTTTTACTTGCGATAGCTTTCCAGCTCTTCGGCCTTGAACTTACGGATGAAGTTGAAGTGCTTTTCGATTTCGCTTTCGGCGTAGTTCACATATACCTCGGCAGACTTGGTGAAGAGTTCCGGAGCTTTCGTAGCATCCTGAATGATGAGGTGAGACATCACGCAGACAGCGGCCATCTCGTACAGGCGGCGTGAAACGAAGTCTTGCAACTCTTGGTTCTGTGCCTCCTTGGTGGCGTTGGTCACTGCCTCGAACTTGTTGGTCATCTCCTTCACGCGGTCCATCAGCGGCTGCATGGCTTCGCTGCACGGAATCAGTTCGTACTCGCGCAGGGTGGCGGCATACGAGCCGTTCGTCACATAGCGGATGGCGGCTACCGTCTGCAACTGCGTAGTACCCTCGTAGATGCTCGTGATGCGTGCGTCGCGGTAGATGCGTTGGCAGGCATACTCCAGCATGAAGCCCGAACCACCGTGAATCTGTATGCTGTCGTAAGCATTCTGGTTGGCATATTCGGAGTTCATACCCTTGGCCAGCGGAGTGAAGGCATCGGCCAGCTTGGCATACTTCTTCTGCTCTTGGCGTTCTTCGGGCGTGAGCTTGCGTTCGCGGGCAATGTCGTCCAAAGCCTTGTAGATGTCCACGTAGCGTGAAGTCTGATAGAGCAGCGAACGGCCGGCATCCAATTTAGCCTTCATAATGGCCAGCATATCATATACAGCGGGGAACTCGATGATGGCTTTGCCGAACTGCTTGCGGTCCTTAGCGTAAGCCAAGCCTTCGTTGTAGGCAGCTTGCGAGAGGCCTACCGACTGTGCGGCGATACCCAGACGGGCACCGTTCATCAGCGCCATGACGTACTTAATCAAGCCCAGCTTGCGGTCGCCACAGAGTTCGCACTTCGCATTCTTGTAAACCAACTCGCACGTGGGAGAACCGTGGATACCCAACTTGTTCTCGATGCGGCGCACGTTCACGCCACCGTCGCGCTTGTCGTAGATGAACATGGAGAGGCCACGACCATCGCGCGTGCCTTCCTCGGAGCGAGCCAATACGAGGTGAAGGTCAGCGTCACCATTGGTGATGAATCGCTTCACGCCGTTCAGACGCCAGCAGTTGTTGGCCTCGTCGTAGGTAGCCTTCAGCATGACGCTTTGCAAGTCGGAACCGGCATCGGGCTCGGTCAAGTCCATAGACATGGTTTCGCCGGCGCAGATGCGCGGGATGAAGCGGCTGTGCTGGTCTTCGTTGCCAAACTCATAGAGCGTCTCGATACAGTCTTGCAGCGACCAAATGTTGCCAAAGCCTGCATCGGCGGCAGCCACGATTTCGGCACACATGGTATAAGGAGTAATCGGGAAGTTCAGTCCACCAAAGCGGCGCGGCATGGTCATACCGTTCAGTCCGGCTTTCACCATGGCGTCAAGGTTCTGCTTCGTACCGCTGGCATATTCCACACGGCCGTTGGCGCAGTGAGGACCTTCGGCATCAACGCCTTCAGCATTCGGGGCAATGATTTCGCCGGTAATCTCTCCGGTGATTTCGAGCACCTTGTCGTAGGAGTCCATAGCGTCCGCAAGGTCCTGCGGAGCATAATCGTACTCGTCTTTATCTCTGTATCCGCGCTCTTTCAGCTCGCAGATACGTTCCATCATCGGATTGTTCAGATGATATTTTAATTCAGGAATTTCAGTATAAAAATTGGCCATGGCTTACTTACTGTTCTGTTTGTAGTATTTAATCATTTTGGGAATCACTTCCTCTACTGTTCCGTTAATTACGTAATCAGCGATAGTGTTTATCGGGGCATTCTCGTCGTTGTTGATGGAGATGATGATGCCGCTCTCCTGCATACCGGCGATGTGCTGGATTTGTCCGGAGATGCCGCAAGCGATGTAGAGCTTCGGACGAACGGTAACACCCGTCTGACCGATTTGGCGGTCATGATCGGCATAGCCTGCATCGACGGCGGCACGGCTGGCACCTACTTCGGCGTGAAGCTCCTTGGCCAGTTCGAACAGCATGTCGAAACCTTCCTTCGAGCCCATGCCGTAGCCACCGGCTACTACGATGGGAGCACCCTTCAGGTTGTGCTTGGCCTTCTCTACGTGGCGGTCGATGACCTTCACTACATAGTCTGTTTCGTGTACGTACTTGGCCACGTCGTGGTTGATGACTTCACCCTGATAGTTCGGGTCGAGGATTTCCTTCTTCATCACGCCCTCGCGAACGGTAGCCATTTGCGGACGGTGTTCGGGGTTGACAATCGTAGCGACGATGTTACCGCCGAATGCCGGACGAATCTGGTACAACAGATTTTCGTAAACCTTGCCTTCCTTACGGTCTTCGTGGTTGCCGATTTCCAATGAAGTACAGTCGGCTGTCAGTCCGCTGGTCAGCGCAGACGAAACGCGCGGGCCGAGGTCGCGGCCAATGACCGTGGCACCCATGAGGCAGATTTGCGGTTTCTCTTCCTTGAACAGGTTGATGAGGACTGAAGAATGGGGGAGGGAAGTATAGGGGAACAAACCCGGAGCGTCGAATACATGAAGCTTGTCAACGCCGTAGGGTAACACTTGCTTTTCAATGCCGGCCAGATTGCTTCCGGCAGCAACGGCTTCCAGTTGGCAGCCCAACTGATTGGCTAATTTACGACCTTTGGTCAATAGTTCGAGACTGACATCGGCAACGGTGGTGCCCTCAATCTCTAAGTAAACAAATACATTATTCATGGTTGTGTATTTTTGAGTTTTTGAGTTTCTAAGTTTTAAGTTTCTGAGTTCTTAAGCTGTTTTGAGTCCATGAATGGCCAACAGACAAACTTAAAAACTAACAAACTTATAGACTTAAAAACTTACCCTATGGTATGGTTGGCTAACAGTTCAACAATCAAATCTTCTACATCCTTGTCACTGCCCGTCAGCGTCTTGCTTTCCTTGGCTTGGAACGAAATGTTCTGAATGGTCTTCACCTTGGTGGGCGAGCCGCTCAGACCACATTGCTGAAGGTCGCCGTTGACGTCGGCTACGCTCCATTCCGTGATGTTCAGATAGGGATATTTCTCGTAGAGCGATGCGTAGGCCAGCTCGCCACCGTCTTTGGTAATGGCTGCCTTCTCCTGTGCACCGAGGGCACGTTTGTACTTCTGCACCAGCTTGGCGTTGCGCGGACGGCAGGGAGCAGCACTTCCGTTTACGGTGATGACGATGGGCAGCGGAGCCTCCACGGTTTCCACACCGCCGTCGATGTGACGCTTCACTACAATTTTCTTGGCTTCCTTGTCAACGCTCAGAATTTCTTCGGCGTATGTCACCTGCGTCAGTCCCAACTTTTCGGCTACTTGCGGACCTACCTGAGCCGTATCGCCGTCGATGGCCTGACGACCGCCGATGATGATGTCATACTCGCCAATCTTGCGGATGGCCGTAGCCAATGCATACGAGGTAGCCAGCGTATCGGCACCTGCAAAGGCGCGGTCGGTCAGCAGATAGCCGCCGTCGGCACCACGGAATAGTCCTTCACGAATGATTTCGGCTGCGCGTCCCGGTCCCATGGTCAGGAGGGTTACGGTAGAGCCCGGATGCTCATCTTTCAGACGGAGAGCTTGCTCAAGGGCATTCAGGTCTTCGGGATTGAAGATGGCGGGGAGTGCCGCACGGTTGATTGTTCCGTCGGCTTTCATGGCATCTTTCCCAACGTTGCGTGTGTCGGGAACTTGTTTTGCCAATACAACAATTTTCAAACTCATGTTATTAAATTATAAGTAATAAAGTATTAGTATTTGAAACGAATGTCAGCACCGGAGATGAAATCAGAAGTAGTAAGACGTGGGTTCTCATGCTGCTGAAGTGTCCGGTTAACCTGATTATCAGCGTGCAAATTTACGCAAAGAGTTGGTTTCCGCAAGAAATCAGGGTGAAAAATGCACATTTATGTAGTTTTTGAGCAAATTTTAGTAATATATGCGCAGGTTTTGTCCGTCGGATGCTGCATCCGTAATCTTGGTTGCAGAATCTGTAATCCATCTATCTCGTCGTATCTTTTCCTTTCGTATCTTTGCACTGTCAAAGGAAGGACTGATTTATTCAATAGGTATGCTATACCGATATATTCTGTTTGTTCCGTACCAAGTCTGTTTGCAAAGGCAGTCCTTTTGTTGCAGAATTAAAAATTAAACATTAATCCATGTATATCGAAAACGTAAAATCTCCTACCGACGTGAAGAAACTTTCCGTCGATGAACTGAAAGAACTGAGTAACGAAGTCCGTCAGGCATTGCTGAAAAAGCTGAGTGTGCACGGCGGGCACGTAGGCCCCAACCTTGGAATGGTGGAGGCCACCGTAGCCCTGCACTACGTATTCAATTCGCCTGTCGATAAGATTGTGTTCGACGTATCTCATCAAAGTTATGCCCACAAGATGCTGACCGGTCGTAAGAAAGCCTTCCTGCGTGCGGATAAATATGATGAAGTGTCCGGCTATTCCGAACCGTCGGAGAGCAAGCACGATTTCTTTGTCATCGGACATACCTCCACTTCTGTCAGTTTGGCTTGCGGACTGGCCAAGGCACGCGACCTGAAGGGCGAAACCGGCAATGTGATTGCCGTCATTGGCGATGGTTCACTCAGCGGGGGGGAGGCTTTCGAAGGGCTGAACAACGTAGCCGAACAGGGCACTAATCTCATTGTCATCGTCAACGACAACCAAATGTCCATTGCCGAGAACCACGGCGGACTGTATCGCAACCTGCAATTGCTGCGCGAGACACAAGGCACTGCCTCCTGCAACTACTTCAAGGCTATGGGGCTGGACTATATTTACGTGAACGATGGCAACGATGTGCAGGCACTTGTCGATGTCTTCAGTCAGGTAAAGGACATCGACCACCCCATCGTGGTGCATATCAACACTCTGAAAGGAAAAGGCTATCGGCTGGCTGAAGTGCAGAAGGAACGTTTTCATTACAGCATTCCCTTTGACTTGGAGACCGGTGACCCGACTGTCAGCTTGGGTAACGGCGAGGACTACGGTGACCTCACAGCCAAATATCTGTTGCAGAAGATGAAGAAGGACAAGACCGTAGTAGGCATCACAGCCGGTACGCCTGCTGTGTTCGGCTTCACGGCATCGCGCCGTCAGGAGGCCGGCAAACAGTTTGTAGATGTCGGTATAGCCGAGGAACACGCTGTTGCCATGGCGTCGGCCATTGCAGCCGGTGGCGGAAGGCCCGTGTTCGGTGTATATAGCACCTTCATTCAGCGTGCTTACGACCAGCTGTCGCAAGACCTTTGCATCAACAACAATCCGGCTCTGATTCTGGTCTTTTGGGGTGGAATAGAAAGTATGGATGACGTCACTCATCTTTGCTTCTTCGACATTCCCCTTATCAGCAACATTCCCAATATGGTCTATCTGGCACCTACCTGCCGCGAAGAATACTTTGCCATGCTGGAGTGGGGCCTCCGTCAGAAGGAACATCCCGTGGCCATCCGCGTACCCAACAACGGTGTCATCTCGCGCAACGTGAAGCCGGTGAAAGATTATGGTGCCATACTGAACCGCTACGAACTGGTACACCGAGGCAAGGAAGTGGCCATCATCGGTCTGGGCTCCTATTATCAGCTGGCCGAAGAGGTGGTGAACAAGCTGAAGAAAGAGAGACACGTTGATGCTACCCTCATCAATCCCCGCTTCATCACAGGCATTGATGGGGTGCTGCTGGACGATTTGCAGATGCACCACCGACTCGTTGTCACCCTGGAAGACGGCGTGCTCGATGGCGGCTTCGGTGAAAAGATTGCCCGCTACTACGGTCCTTCGCAGATGAGGGTGCTCAACTACGGTGTAAAGAAAGAATTTGTGGACCGTTTTGACCTTCAGCAGCTGATGAAGAAAAATCGCTTGACAGCTTCGCAGATAGCAGAAGATATTTGTGTGATAATCTGAAACGCAGGCTAATGTCTATAAAGCCTGTTTTTTTTGACGGGGGCATATCATTTCCAATCACTTGATATGCCCCCGTTTGCTGTCCGAAAGTGGCAATTCGTAGAATTTATTTCTTTGTTTATGTGCAAGTTCCTACTTTTGTTCTTGATAGGAAAACAGATTTTTGTTGTGATTAAGACACTCAGAAAAGGATATGAAAAGATGGTTTTAAGGCTGAATAGAGAGATGGATAGCTTTAGAAACTTAAATAAACAAAGAATGTAAATTATGAAAAAATGTATGTGTTTGGTTGCTTGCACCCTGCTATTGGGAGCTTGCAATGTAGGTATGGACGAAATCTTGGAATCGGACAACGAGGTGACAACCTCTTCATCCTCTTCTGCTACTGTTGATTCATCCGGCAATTTGTTGGACTTCGATGTATCGTGGGACGATATAGCGGACGATGAATTTACGGATGCTACCGAGACTGTGATTACTGATGAAAATGATGATGAATACGAAGACTTCATCGAAAACTCCTCCTTTGGCTCTACCATAAAGATTGCATATTCGGGCACTTCGGCCACGGTGACCGGTTCGGTTGATGGCGTTGAAGTGACTACCGACGGCGGTTACGTCACGGTAAACTCTACCGTGTCCGGTGTAGCCTACGAACTGAGCGGCTCCACTTCCGACGGTGCTTTCAAAATATATAGTGAAAAGAAATTCCAGCTTACATTGGCGGGCGTCACACTGACGAGCACCGCGGGGGCTGCCATCAACATACAAAGCTCCAAACGTGTGTTTGTGGTGGTGAAGGACGATACGACGAACACACTGACTGATGCTTCCTCCTACACCAATACAGGAACGGATGAAGACCAGAAGGCTTGCCTCTTCAGTGAAGGTCAGCTGATATTCAGCGGCAGTGGTAGCCTGACCATCAATGCCAACTACAAGCATGGCATCTGTAGCGACGACTATGTATATATCCATGCCGGTACCGACATTACAGTAGCTTCGGCCGCCAGCGATGGTATACATACCAATGACAAGATTGTGATGGCCGGTGGATTGGTGAAGTTGACGGTGGGCAGCGATGGCTTGGACTGCGAGGAAGGCAACATCGACATTCGTGGCGGTCTGCTGAAGGTTAGCACTTCCGGCACGGCATCCAAGGCTATGAAGGCGGAGACGGATATAGCCCTGTCGGGTGGTCAGATGATTCTGCTGACGAGCGGTAGCGCCGAGTACGATTCGAGCGATGCCGACATCAGTTCGTCGGCGTGCATCAAGTGTGACGGTAACCTGACGGTGAGTGGAGCCGAAGTCTATGGCAAGAGCACCGGTACGGCAGGCAAGGGCATCAATGTAGATGGGACCATTGCCATCACTTCGGGTACGGTGAAAGTCATTACTACCGGAACACAGTATATATATGGCAGCCTCGATTCTTCGGCCAAGGGTATCAAGGCCGACGGAACGCTGACCATCAGCGGTGGTACGGTCTGCGTGAAAGCTACCGGCGGCGAAGGCAGTGAAGGAATTGAAAGCAAGAGTACACTGACCGTGAACGACGGTGCCGTGGCTGTATATACGTATGACGACTGTATGAATGCAACGAGCAGCATCGTCATCAACGGAGGTAGCATTTACTGTTATAGCAGCGGCAACGATGCCATCGACTCTAACGGTACATTGACCATCACTGGCGGTACCATTGTAGCTTCCGGCACAACTACCCCCGAAGGTGGCATCGACTGTGATACCAATACTTTCAAGATTACCGGCGGTACGCTGATAAGTGTGGGCGGTGATACGAGTACGCCAACTACCAGCTCCTGCACGCAACGCTCGGTGGTCTATTATGGTTCGGCCAGCAGTAGCACGCTCTTCAGTATTGTTTCATCCAGTGGTACACACGTGATGTCCTATTCCATACCTCGCGCTTATAGCACCCTCTCGCTCCTGTTCACTAGTTCGGCCCTGACGTCGGGCACTAGCTACACCATCTATACGGGTGGTAGCGTATCCGGCGGTACGTCGTTCTATGGGCTGACTACGGGCGGCACCTATACGGCAGGCACTTCCTCTACCACGTTTACCGCTAGCAGCATGGTGACTACCGTAGGAACCTCTGTTACGGGAGGCGGAAATGCCGGAGGTGGTACGACGCCCGGTGGTGGTACGACACCCGGAGGTAATACCGGTGGTGGATGGCATTGATAGATAGAAATGTTAAATTGGTCTATTTCCCTTTGTGCTTTATGGATAGTCCGCTACATTTGTAAATGTTAAGCACCAATATCGAACATCGAATGAAAGAAACTATAACGTCGTCTAGTTATAAGCGCTATTTGCCGGAAGTAATGATTTATATCGTTGCGTGGGGGTGCATACTTCTGTTTCCGGTGGTCAATGCTTGTTTTGGTTACTTGTCCGGAAAGATACCGGAAATATCTTGGGCAAATATCGGGGCGATGTATCTGGACATATCTCCATTCGTGTTCTTGTTCTTGGTGAGCAATTATTGGTTGGCTCCACGACTGTTCATGCGCAAGAAGATTGTGGCCTACGTGCTGTCGGTCATTCTGCTTTCCATGCTGACGTTTTACGTTACTTCACGTCTCTTCCCCGATCCTATTGTAAGGAAGATTATGGAAGATAGGGAACTTTGGGAAGAAAAGATGTCCGGCGGACGAACCGATGGCGATGTTCGCTTCCGCCCGGAAGTGGATAAACGGATGCCACGCGAAGAATACATTCCGGACAGGGATGATGAAAGGGGAGGTGAGGAGGCCGACGGTTCTAATTTTAAGAAGGAGCTGCGAGGTGACCGTCCTCCGTTTGACGGACCACCTGCCTTTGGAATAGCACGTGGCCCTTTCGTGGGCAGGGTATTTATTGCCATATTGATGTTTGGCTTCAACATAGCCGTGAAGCTCTTCTTCAAGTCCGTACGCGATGAAGAGGCACTGCGCGAGTTGGAACGTCATAACCTGAAGTCGGAGCTTAATTATCTGAAGTATCAGATTAATCCGCACTTCTTTATGAACACGCTGAACAATATCCATGCATTGGTGGATATAGACAGTGAGAAGGCCAAGCATACGTTGGTGGAACTTTCGCACCTGATGCGCTATGTGCTTTACGAGACCAATCAGCGGCTGGTGCCCTTTGCACGCGAGATGGACTTCCTCAACCTCTACGTTGAGCTGATGCGCATTCGCTACAGCCACAATGTGCACATTGAGTTAACCGTGCCTCGGCAGTCCACCAACAGCATATATATACCGCCGTTGCTTTTTGTCTCGTTTGTGGAGAATGCCTTCAAGCATGGCATCAGCTATCGGAATGAGTCATTTGTATCTGTTAAAGTGGACATTGAAGGGCAGGACATCCTGTTCCGCTGTACGAACAGCAATCATAGCAGAGACGACAAGAAGCCCCTCTGCGACGACCCGCACCACGGTGTGGGGCTGGAAAATATCAAGAAGCGATTACAACTTCTGTATGACGACCGCTATACGCTTACTATCCAAGATCTTCCGGAGCGTTATGATGTATTGTTGGTGATACCGATAGCTTGAGCGACTCACTTAATAACTAGTATATGATAAATTGTATTGCCATTGACGATGAGCCCCTTGCACTGGCTCAGCTGACCGGGTATATTTCCCGTGTCCCTTTCCTAAATCTGGTGGCATCCTGTCAGGATGCTTTTGAGGCTATGAAAGTTCTTTCTTCTGAGAAGATCGACTTACTATTTTTGGATATCAATATGCCCGATCTGAACGGTATGGAGTTTGTTCGTTCCTTGTCGGAGAAGCCATTGGTAATTTTTACGACTGCCTATTCCGAGTATGCGGTGGATGGCTTCAAGGTAGAGGCTGTGGATTATTTGCTGAAACCTTTCTCCTTCCAAGACCTGCTGGCGGCGGCAAGCAAGGCTGCACGGCGGCTCGACCGTGAGTCGGCTGTGTCCGATGAAGTGATTGATGATGCCTTGTTTGTGAAGAACGACTATCGGGTGACCCGTGTGCGCTTGGCCGACATCAAGTACATCGAGGGCATGAGCGAATATGTGCGCATCTACGTGGAGAATGAAGAGAAACCCCTGATGCCCTTGCTCAGCATGAAGCGGCTGGAGGAGATGTTGCCTGCTTCGCAGTTCATGCGCGTGCACCGTTCGTACATCGTCAATCTGAAGAAAATTACCGAGATTTCGCGCTTGCGGATTGTGTTTGGTGAGACCTACATTCCCATTGGCGACATATATAAAGAGAAATTCCTGGAATACGTCAACAACCGCATGATGCGGTAGGTATTTCGTGGGAAGCCATCCGAAAGAAATCATCTAGCTGCAAATAGTTTAGGCACGGATGACACAGAGAAACACGGAGGAAATAAGATTGAATCCGTGAAAATCTGTGTCGTTCGTGCCTAACTTCTATATCGGCGTTGGCTCTTATGCCTGCAGTTACTTGATGCCCAGCTTAGTCTTGATGGCAGCCGGAACAGCATCTTTGTGTACCAGGATGTTCATGGTCTTGTAAGCCACGAAAGCCTTTGAAGCATACCAAATGCCTTTGTACTTGCCGCTTGCGCCCCATGAATTCTTCACCATGAAGTATTCCTTTCCGTTCTGGTCTTTGGCGATACCGTAGATGAGCATACCGTGGTCATCGGTCGTTTCCCAGTTGTCGTAGGCCACCTGACGCATTTCCTGTGTCACTTCGATTTCGGGCAGCGGTTTGCTGGTCAGCTCTTTGCGTTTGTCGGCAGCTGTCAGTCCGGTCCAGCGGGCCATGTCCGAGCCTGTCAGTTCGGCACCGCGGGCTGCATCGGGTGCTACGGCAATACCGTCGCGCGTGAAGCCCTGTTCGCTTACATCGCTACCCCAAGCAAATGTATATCCGCTGTTGATGGCGTTGTCCATCACTTCCATCAGCTCGTCAATCGGCAGGTTCCAAGAGAGGCCGTTGCGCCAATTGTCCTGAATCTCCAGTGAGAACTGAGTGTAGAAGGGGTGGTGTGTATATGAAGTCAGTGATACGTAGTCGTCGGGATTGATGCCCAGCGAAGCGGCAAAGCTCTTCGGAGTGTATTCCTGACCTTTGTAAGTGAACTTCTCGGGACATTTGCCCAGGTAAGTGTCGTAGATGGCGCTCAGGCCGTTCTTCCATACGGGAGTCAGCTTCTGAAGTTTGCCTTTGGCGATGGCATCTACGTATGCACCGGCCACGGCATCCAGTTCGTTGTGTACGGGCAGGCTGTCACCATACATGATGCCCGGCATAGCTTCCTGCGGTACGAGGCCATAGTTTTGCAGGCAGAACATGATGTCGTAGAAACTACCTCCGGGCGAGAAGGAGCTATCGCCGTGATAGCGCACATAGTTTACGGCGCGGTCCACCATCGTGTGGTGTACGACGAACATCTCTGCCAAGTCATATTCGCCCTTGTTCATACGCAGCAGTTCGCTTTCCAGATAGCCAAGGGCCGAAAAACTCCAGCACGTGCTCGAACGGTTTTGGTTCTTGATACTAGTGATAGGATTTTCTTTTACGGTGGTAAACACGAAGCCTTCCTCTTTGGCTTTTGGCTCTTTCTTTGCCGCTACATTGAGGCAACACATTGCCAGAGCGACAATCAGTACAGACTTTTTCAGCATGATTAAAATGTTTTTAATTTGATGATTCTTGGACGCAAATATAGGCAGAATCTTGAAAACAAAGACTATCTTTGGAGGGAATTTGATGAATTATGAACTTTTTCATAAGAGAATGCCGACAGTATGAATAATAAAATATGGAATAGAGGGACAAGTTGACAGCAAGGAATACAAGAAAATGAAGACTAAAGAATGAAGTTGACAAGGCAACAAGGAGCGTTCGGGTATGCCCTGGCCCTTGTGGTCTCGTTAACTTGTCCCCTCGTCAACTAACAAACTTAAAAACAAACGAACTTAAAAACTCAAAAACTCAAATGATACAGATAGATTCTCATTCCGGCTTGGTGCTCGAAGGTGGAGGTATGCGTGGCGTCTTCACCTGTGGTGTGCTCGATTGTTTCATGGACCACGGCCTCCGTTTTCCCTACACCATCGGTGTCAGTGCGGGGGCATGCAACGGTCTGTCCTATATGTCGGGACAGCGGGGGCGTGCCCGTTACAGCAACATCGAGATGCTGGAGAAGTACAATTACATCGGACTGAAGTATGTACTGAAGCAACGCAATATCATGGACTTCGACCTGCTGTTTCGTGAGTTCCCCGAACACATCGTGCCCTACGACTACGAAGCATACTTTGCCAATCCTACCCGCTACGTCATGGTCACTACCAACTGCCTGACGGGCGAAGCCAATTATCTGGAGGAGCATACCGACAAGGACCGCCTTGTCAACATAGCCCGTGCATCGAGCAGCCTGCCTTTCGTTTGCCCCATCACTTACGTAGATGATGTGCCGATGCTGGACGGTGGGATTGTCGATTCCATCCCGCTGCTTCATGCCCGTGCCGAAGGCTATACCAACAATGTCGTCGTGCTGACTCGCAACCGCGGCTATCGCAAGGAGATACAGGGCACCAAAGTACCTCGCTTCATCTATCGGCAATATCCCTTGTTGCGTCAGGCCATCAATCGCCGCAGCGTGCTTTATAACGAACAGCTCGACTTGGTGGAGCGCATGGAAGATGCCGGCGAGATTACCGTCATCCGTCCGCAGAAGCCGATAGTGGTAGATCGCATCGAGAGGAACATCAAGAAGCTGATTGACCTTTACGAAGAGGGTTATCAGTGTGCGGAGACTTTGTTTTAAAGTCTTGCTACAAAGTCATGCTTGATATATCCCGAAATTATCACTACTTTTGCGCAATTTTTTAGTAAGGACAGCAAGTGTCGATACAGAAAGGAAAAAGATTGCAATGATAGGACGTAAGATAGGTTATCATAAGCCCCATGGAACAGTCCGCATGGATATGCTGCATGGTGGGTTGCTAGGCAAAATGCTGATATTTGCATTGCCATTGGCTGTCAGCAGTATGCTGCAACAGTTGTTCAATTCGGTGGATGTGGCCGTTGTAGGGAAGTTCGATTGCGACCAGGCTTTGGCAGCCGTAGGTAGCAATGGCTCTGTCATCAGTCTGATGGTGAATCTGTTTGTCGGCATATCCGTAGGAGCCAGTGTGGTGATAGGCAACTATATCGGGCAGCGGGACGACGACGGCATACGCAAGGCCATTCGTACCGTGTCGGTGATAGCCGTGGCGGGTGGCGTTCTGCTGTTGCTAATAGGTCTGATAGCTGCCCGCTGGATTCTGGAGCTCATGGATACGCCTCACGATGTCATCGACTTGGCAACGCTCTATCTGCGCATCTATTTTCTGGGAATGCCCTTTATGCTGATTTATAACTTCGGAGCAGCCATCCTGCGCAGCATGGGCGATACGAAGCGTCCGCTCTACATCCTCATCGTGGCAGGCATCATCAATACGGTACTCAATCTGCTTTTGGTCATTGTCTTTCGTATGAGTGTGGCCGGTGTGGCCATTGCAACGGTAGTGGCGAACATTGTCAATGCGGGCATCATCCTCTACATACTGATGCACGAAGAAGGTCCTTTCCGGCTGGATATAAAGAATATATCGGTATCGCGTCCCGAACTGAAGAAGATACTTCAGATAGGCATTCCGGCGGGTGTGCAAGGCATGGTGTTCTCCATAGCCAATGTCTTTATTCAGGCAGCCATCAATCAGTTTGGTTCAGACGTGGTGGCTGGTTCGGCGGCAGCGCTTAACTTCGAGTATTACTGCTACTTTGTTATCGGCGCTTTCAGTCAGGCGACGGTCACATTCACCAGTCAGAACTACGGAGCGGGGCAGATAGAGCGCTGCAAAAGGATATTCCGGCTGAGTATGTTGCTCAGCCTTGTGTGCTGCGGGGTGCTGAATGTGCTGCTTGTTTGGCAGAGGGAGTTTTTCATCAGTTTCTTCACTTCCAGTCCCGAAGTGATTCAGTATGCAGCTATCCGTATGCAGTATGTACTGCTGTTTCAGTTTATAGCCAGCTCCTACGAGATTAGTGGTGCAGCCCTCAGGGGACTGGGCTACTCCATGACTCCCACTATACTTACCATTTTCGGAACCTGCATCTTGCGCTTGGTGTGGGTATATACGGTCAATCGGCAGTACAACAGCTTTGAGGTACTGATGTACGTATATCCCCTCTCGTGGGTCATCACTGGTATAGCGGTGTGGGTGGCCTATTACACGATTCGTCGGAAGGCGTTTGCTATAAGATAGCTGATTGCCCCCATTGCCGTGCCGATGTAGCATCCTATCGGGAAGGGTGTTTCTTCTTGGCCGCACGGTAGTTCTTCCATTGCAGCACCACGTTGTAGATGCCCAATGCACAGGCCAATACCAGTGCGATGGCCCGTGCCACTACGGGCAAGTCCTCCTGCATCCCTGCGAGTAGCAGGACTAGCGTCGGAAGCAGCAATATGCCGTTTTTTCCCGTTTTCAGGTCATCTAAGATTCGGAGGGCGAGTGGCCTTTTTCCGCCTGTCTTTATTTCGTTGGATTTCATACGCTCTTGATGTTTAGTGTGGGGCAAAGATACTCTCTTTTTTCTGATGAAGCGTAGATAAAGGGAAAAAATGTCTTAGGTATAGGAAGCTGCTATGTACTTCTGATGAATTGTTGTGTACATATACGAACTTACCCAAGAATACGTTAATGTTCGTAAACTTGGGCAAGATTTTAG
>JAUNJD010000083.1 GCA_030523205.1 Bacteroides sp. | reverse complement strand
AATGCACCGGCAGCAATCGTGCCTTCGGTGGTGCTAAGGCTGTAATGGCCTTCGGGAAGCATCTCCACACCCGTCACATAATACATACTTTCGTATGTAGCGACCAGACTGGCATCTACCTGAATGCCGAAAGTCACATCCTGAGCAGAAGGCTTCGGTATGGAAAGCGTGAATTCGCCGGTAGCGTCTTCGGTGGTTGCCTTTACATAAAGGGTGGTTGGAGTATTTGAAGTCATGTACAACTGATTGTCAAAATTCTCCGTATCGTCGGCACAGCCCGCAAAGGCAACGGAAAGCAGTGCCAAAGAGATAAAATAAATATTCTTAAACTTCATGGCAGTAATCATTTAACAGGTGCAGGATTCATGATATCAATGGCTTCACGTACGTAGGTGCAAGCACCGGCAGTAGAGTAATAGTCATTCTGAACATTGTAGATGGCGATGCCCGCCTTCTCAAACGAAGCATTTTCTACCGTTGTCCAATAAGCTACCTCGCTCAATGCACGGCTGGAGTCCCAGTATCCGGTACTTCTGTCGGCACTATCGGTCGATACGGTGGATACAGCCATGACAAAGCGGTCGGTAGGTACGCCCGTTTCCATGGCACTCGTCACCAGCAAATCGAGTTGGGCAGAAGTTGTAGCGCTGCCGCAGTCCAGAATGATGTGTTCACAATTGCTCAGCAAGGTTCTGCTCAACAAATTCTGAGGTTCGCCCTTGAACACGAGCATCTTGCCGGTATTAGCCGATTGCCAACTGCTGATGGCACTGAGGAAAATGTTCTGTGTAGTCTGATAGGCGGCAAGGTCAGTGGCCGACATGAAATTGGGGTTCTCGCCGGAGAACTCGAAAATCAGTCCGTCAAAATCACCTGCATAGGCCATCTGTGTGGTCAGTTCCGATTGCAGATAGCTGTCGAACGTGCCCACCGAAGTAGAACCATCGGCTGTCAGTTCATCGTAAGCCGCTTCAATGTCGTCATAGCTGACGGTATAGACAACCTTCGTACCCTTTTGGTGTACGGCTTCGATATCAGTCTTCTCAAACTCTTCCAACGCGGGATACATCATGGAAATGACGTCAATGCTATCCGGCATGTTCGTAATGTGTTGTGCCGGGCTATAAGGCGTCTTGTTACTGTTGTCGAAGAAGGCATATACCACTTTATGGTCAGCACTCTTGTAAGCATTCAGATTGCTCAAGTATTTTGCATACGCTTCCGGATTCTGTTCATTGACGCTGGACTCATGGATGGTGATGCTTTCCACATCGGTACAAGAGGCCAGAGAAACGGTTCCCAACAGGAACAAACCGGCAAAAGGTTTTATTATATTTTTCATAAAATCTAAATGGTGAATGAAGAATGATTTATAAATCCATATTATTCTCATATAGCAGGGTTGCAATCCCACCACACACGGGTAGCATAGTTGTCGGCACCGTTCAGATAGTTGGAAACGGCATTTTCAACATTCTCCTTGTTGCTGACATACTCGTCGGTGGGGAAAGGCATACGGCGGGCACCCAGTTCGTTGTCCACCACGCCACCACTCTTGTTACCGGCAGCCGTAGCAGGAATCAGGTGCGGATAGCCCGTGCGACGATAGTCGGCCCATGCCTCGTTGCCCAGCATCCAGTTGGCAATCCATTTCTGGGTAATGATGCGTTCCTGCTTGACAGCCGTCGTAGCAGATTCATCCCATTTCACAGTGATGGTGGACAGTTGAGTTCCATAGCTGTTGGCACCGGAAGGATCGGAGTAGATAGCCGGAACACTTCTGTCATCATTCAGATAGCTGTCGGCACTGCCTGCTCCCCATTGCTCGAACGAGAGTTGTACGCCTTGCTCGTAGAAGTCCTGAGCCGTACCGCCCATGCCTGAGAAACCGAAAACAGCTACAGCCTCGGCACGCAGGAAGGCCACTTCAGCGGCATTCATCCACAAGATAGGATCGCTCTGAGATACGTTGACACCGGAATACTTGTGAGCATCGGTACCCAGCGTAGAGCGTTCGATGCTGCGACGAATACCTACATACTCGTAACCTGTGCCCCACTCCGATTCTACGAAGTAAGCCGAACGACGAGGATCGCTGTAACCATTCATATAGCAGATAATGTCGGCAGCAGCATGGGTATCACCACCGGTCAAGCAGGTATGGTCGGTAGCCGAGTTGTAACGGGTGGCTGTATAAAGCGGATTGGTAATAGAGCCAAAGTAGTTCCACTGTGCATTGTCGTCATTGGCTTCGATGACACCACCCTGAATGGCTTCCTGTGCTTTCTCTTCGGCCAGCGAACGGTTGGCATATACGATGCGCATAGCCAGACGCAACTTCAGGGAGTTGGCAAACTTCACCCACTTCGTGATGTCGCCGCTATATACATAGTCGGCAGTAGCAGTCAGGGCTGCACCGGGATTGGCATTCAGTGTGGCAACAGCTTCGTCCAGTTCGCCGAAGAACTGATTATAGACAGATTCCTGTGAATCATAAGGAGTGGTAACGGAACCGTCCTGACCAATCATTGAATAAGGAATAGGACCATACGTATCGGCCACACGGCTCATCACAGCCACCTTAATAATCTGGGCGATGGCAAACGGTACCGGATTGCCTGTCTGTTCAGACAGATTCTCTACCGAAGTCAGGTTGGTATAGAGTTGAGGGATAATTCTGTCGGATTTCAGGAATACATTGGTCCAGTTGTCCGTAGCGTTATAGTTGGCAATGGTGTTTCCCCATCCGGTGTTGGAGTCGGAGAAGTAGCCACCCATCGGACCACCCAGCAGACAGTCGGTAAACTGAGCCGTATTGACATCCGACGAAACCACGCAGCTGGCCAGGTTGTTCATGGCCGAACCCAGCAGATAGTCGTCAGCCTCCATGTCATCCGTACCCGGCTGATAAGGATTTGAATTGATTTCAAGATAATTGCCCGTGCAGGAGGTACCGGTGATGACCATCGCTCCTACGATAAGTTTATTGATGATATTACAACTTTTCATGACGTTTAAAATTTAAGAGTTACACTACAACCGAAGTTACGGGTAGAAGGCATCATAAAGTAATCGACACCTTGATAGAAGTTATCCGTAGATGCTACCGACTCCGGATCGAAAGGAGCCTTGCTGTAAATCATCCACAAGTTGCGTCCTACCAACGAAACGGTCAGTTCGCATACGTTCTTGAACATCTTCTTGGGGAAGGTGTAGCCAATGGAGGCTTCCTGTAAACGAACGTTCGTAGCCGAATAGGTGTAATACTGTGCCACGGCATCACCGCTACCCACTGTGCGGTACCACGATTCGGGAGTAATCTTGTCGGTTCCGTTCACCAGTACATAGCCCAAGTCGCGAGCTGCGGCTGTAGCTTCCGATACACCGAATTCATCCAGCATGGCTTGCGTACGCGAGAATACCACGCCACCCAAGCGGGCCGAAACCATGAAGCCCAAGTTGAAGTTCTTCCACGAGAAGCTGTTGCGCCATGCCATGTTGGCCTTCGGCAATACGCTACCCAGCTTAATCCAGTTGTCCGAGTTGGAAATAGTTTCCGTAGTCACACCACCGTCTTCATCTACGTAGATGTTGCCGTTGGCATCGCGTTTCATGTCGATGTTGGAGTAAATGTCACCCATCGAACCGCCCTTCTTCAGCAAGAAGCGTGCAGAGCCAAGACCGCCCATATTCAGCGTAGAAATGGAGAATGATTCTCCGGTCACGGGGTTGATGGCATTGTCGGCCAGCGAAGTAATCTTGTTGCTGTTAGTAGAGAAGGTGTAATTACTGCTCCAAGTGAAGTCCTTCCACGTCTTTTCGAATCCCAAGGCCAACTCGATACCACGGTTGCGGACGGCACCCGTCTGTATGTACAGAGCCGAATAACCGGATACACCCAATTCAGGATTGAATGTCTGATTCTTGGTAACGGTGTTGTAGAACGTCATGTCGAAATTGAAATTCTTCAGGAAACGCAGGGTCAAACCTACTTCCCACGATTCCGTACGTTCGGGCTTCAAGTTATAGACCGGATATTGTGTCGTATTACTCCACTGTCCGGTGCTTTCGTTCCACTCGTAGCGGGGATTGGCGATGTAGCGTTCGAAAGCCGTACCTACGGAAGCGAACGAACCACGCAGTTTCATATAGGACAGGAGGTCACGGTTCAGTTCAGGCATCAATTCAGACAATACCACTGAAAGACCTACCGACGGATAGAAGAAGGACTTGCTGGTCGAGTTGGGACCTGCCAACTGCGAAGGCCAGTCGTTACGTCCGGTCAATGTCAGATAGTAAGTGCTCTTGTAACCCAATTCAGCCGAAGCGAAGACAGACTGTGTCTGTTCGCGCCATCCGGTCTGCATACGGGTTGTCTGTGTGATGCTCAAGTTCTGTACGTTGAATACGTTGGCCAGTCCCGGAGTCTCACCGGTAAAGGTTTCGTCGGCAATAGGACCTCTGACGGAAAGTTCGTCGTAGCGCATATCAGTGAACGATGCACCGATGTTGGCCGACAGGCTCCAGTCTTCGCCGAAGTTCTTGTTGATGTTCACCAAGAAGTCGGCATACAGTTGCTTGTTGGTTGACTTGGCAATGGCATACAGACCGCGTGTAGATGATTCAGTCATCTGCGTATTGGTACCTGCATGATATTTCTCGGTATAGTCATTGTTGGAGTTATCCAGACGAACACGGCCACTGACGCTCAACCAATCCAGAATCTTGTAATTCAAACTGGCATTCAGCATATAGCGGTCCTTGTTGTTGTTACGCAACTGACGATAGCTGATCCAGTACGGATTCTGCATCACGATACCTGCATCGCCCACAGGCCAGTATTGCGTATTCAGTTTGCGCGAAGCATCGTAGCGTTCGTACATCTTGATGTCTTCCCAATCGCCTCCACGGGGGAAGAGGTATGCACCTACCAACGGGTTGTTGTAGGTACCCTGGTTCACCATATTTTGGTCTTTCTGAAGCACGTACGTAGCACCCACATCCAACGTCATCTTGTCATCCAAGAAAGAAGTGGTGTTGCGGAACGTAAAGTTGTAGCGTTCGTATTTATTGTTCGGGATAAGTCCGCGCGAGTTGACGGCGGCAGCCGATACATACGTCTGATTCTTCTCTGTACCGGTGGAGAGTGAAATGCTTTCTGTACCGGTGATACCCGTCTGGAAGTAATCTTTCGTGGGGCTATAGCCATAGTAATTGGAAGCATTCAGCAGGTTGCCCCAGCTACGGGTAATATCGCTGCTGCTTGTTCCATAACGATTTTGAAATTTAGGAGTAACAAAGGCATTGAAAATTTCGGTATTGCTGTTTACGGTGATGTTCACCCGACCTTCCTTACCTTTTTTGGTCGTGATGACAATGGCACCGTTGGCAGCATCCGAACCGTAAAGTGCAGCAGCGGCAGCACCGGTCAGCACCGACATCGACTCAATGTCTTCGGGGTTGATATCGGCGATAGGCTCCGTAGCACCCTTTGAGTCGAACTCCGTACCGCCTTGGTTGGTACCGGCATACATAGGCACACCGTCGATGACGTAGAGGGCGTTGGACGACTGCATGATGGACTTCGTACCACGCATCACTACCTTCGATACACCACCCACACCGGATGAAGAAGCGTTAATGTTGACACCGGCTACTTTACCGTTGAGTGAGTTGACGAAGTTGGCATCCTTCACGCGGGTGATTTCATCACTCTTCACTTCCTGTACGTTGTAGCTCAGGGCCTTCGTGGCACGCTTGATACCCAATGCCGTAACCACCACTTCTTCAATCATCTGCGTGTCGCTTTGCATCAGGATGCTGAGCGGAGCACCGCCCGTGGCAGTCACTTCCTGCGACTTATAGCCGATGTAGGAGAATTGCACCACCGGATTGGCTTCCGTTGTAGTCAGCGTGAAGTTACCATCTATGTCGGTGATACAGCCCACGTTGGTACCTTTCACCAATACGTTCACACCAATCAGCGGTCCCATGTCATCAGACACCTGTCCGGTGATGGTGCGTTCCTTGCCTTGCTGAACAGGTTCCTGTGCACCGGTCTTCTCGGAAAGGTAAACGATGCTGTCTTCTACCTTATAGGAAATGTTCTTTCCCGCCAATATGGCACTCAGCGCCTGTTCGATGGACGCATCCTTGACGGATACATTGTCTACCGACAGCGCGGCCAGCTTGTCGTCGTAGAAGAATTGATACTTGGATTGTGATTTAATTTGTTCAATAACCGTGCCCAGCGTAGCGTGAGACACCTTCAAGTTCAACTGGGCAGAAACCCACTGGACGGAAAAAGTCATGAACAACAAAACTAATAGGGTTCGCATGAACATCGAACCATGAAAAGCAGACTTGTTTTTCATAAACAAACATTATAGGTTATACATTAATTTTCTAAAGAGAGCCGTTTTTTCCCTCTTACGTATATAAAACAACGGGGGCAGAAAATACACTTAGTCCAAAAACGCTTTTTTTTTCGGGCAACGTCATTTTTTCTAGGACAGCATACTTTCAATATAACACAAATAGACACGAATAATGCTGTTCCGGTGGATAAACAGAACCAAGAAACCCACCAAAATTCGCCTAATCCGTGTCTAAAAGTTATCATCCTATTCCGCATACTCTCCTGCGGAAGTCCGGTGTTTATTTCGTCTTCAGCTCATTCGAGAACGAATAAGGATAATCCTCCGGATGAATGCCGCGCTGCTCGTTGGGACGATTGCTCATGTTGAACTTCAGTGTTCCGCCTTCCAGCAAATCGCCGTGACGCAGGTAATTCTTGGCACTCTCGTCGCCGTTCCACAGGAGCGAACGTACATAGACGTTCTCGCGGCTGTTGTCTGGAGCATCGATGGTCAGTGCCTTTCCGTTCTCAAAGTGCAGGATTGCCTTCTTGAACAAAGGACTTCCCAACACATACTGATCCGTGCCCGGGCAAACAGGATAGAATCCCAAGGCAGAGAATACGTACCAAGCCGAAGTCTGTCCGTTGTCCTCGTCACCGCAATAACCGTCGGCATCGGATGTGTACATACGATCCATCACCTGACGCAACCAATATTGCGCCTTCCAAGGTTGTCCGGCATAGTTATAAAGGTATATCATGTGCTGTATGGGCTGATTGCCATGCGCATAGTTGCCCATATTCATTACGGTCATCTCGCGGATTTCGTGAATCACCTGACCGTAGTAGCTGTCATCGAACAAGGGCGGAACGGTAAACACCGAATCCAGCATCTGCACGAACGACACTTCACCACCCATCAGGTCTATCAAGCCTTGGGGGTCGTGGAATACCGACCAAGAGTAGTGCCAGCTATTGCCCTCGGTGAAGGCATCTCCCCATTTCAAGGGCGAGAAGGGAGACTGGAACCGCCCGTCCTGATTGCGTCCGCGCATCAGCTTGCTATCCTTGTCGAACACGTTCTTATAGTTCAGGGCACGGTTTGCCAACTGCTTCAGCTCTTTCTTGGGGCGTTTCAGTTCTTTGGCCAACTGATAGATGCACCAGTCATCGTACGCATACTCCAGCGTGCGGGCTGTATTCTCGTTTATATTCACGTCATAAGGCACATAGCCCAGTTTGTTGTAATATTCGTAGCCCAGACGACCGGTGGAGGAAATCTCCGGATGCACATGATTCGCTCCGTGAATCAATCCTTCGTAAAGCGTCTGCACATCGTCCACCTTCACACCCTTCATATAGGCATCTACCAATACGGAAGCCGAGTTGTTGCCTATCATGCAACCACGATGTCCCGGGCTGGCCCATTCGGGGAAGAAACCGCTTTCCTTATAGGTATTAATCAAGCCTTCCTGCATCTGTTTGTTCACCGACGGATACATCAGGTTGAGGAAGGGGAACAAGCAGCGGAACGTATCCCAGAAACCGGTGTCGGTGTACATATATCCGGGCAGCACCTCACCGTTGTAGGGGCTGTAATGCACCGGATTGCCCGCTTTGTCCAGCTCATAGAAGGCACGAGGGAACAACAGGGAACGATACAGGCAGGAATAGAATGTGCGATACTGGTCAAGATTGCCGCCTTCCACTTCTATGCGGCCCAGCGCATCGTTCCAAGCATCCTGGCCCTTCTGCACCAACGCATCGAAACTATCGTTGCCCAGCTCTTTCAGATTCTGTTCAGCCTGCTCGTAGCTGATGAAGGAGGAAGCTACACGGGCCTGCACCACCTCACCCTTGTGCGTGCTGAATCCGATGACTGCCATGGCATGATTGGCAGCCTGCTCGCATCGGTTCTCCACCAGCACATTGTCGGCCACGGAAGCCTTGTAAGTGAAAGGTTTGTCGAACTCTATCACGAAATAGTTCTTGAAGTTTTCGGGCACGCCCCCGCTATTGCGAGTGGTATAGCCGATGATGCGATTCTGCTCAGGCAATATCTTGACATACGAACCGCGGTCGAAAGCATCGACCACAATGTAGGAATGCTCGTTTTCGGGGAAAGTAAAGCGGAACAGCACAGCACGGTCGGTAGGTGTAAACTCGGTCACAATGTCATGGTCGGCCAAGTATACCTTATAATAATGGGGCATGGCCACCTCTCCCTTGTGCGAGAACCAACTGGCACGCTTTTCTTCGTCAAATTCCGGCTTGCCCACTACCGGCATAATGGAAAACTGTCCATAGTCGTTAATCCACGGACTGGGCTGATGCGTCTGCTTAAAGCCCCGTATACGGTTGGCCGTATATACGTACTGCCAGCCGTCACCCATTTTTCCGGTCTGCGGAGTCCAGAAGTTCATGCCCCAAGGGCGGGAAATGGCGGGATAGGTATTCCCGGTAGATAACTCAAACGTTGACAACGTCCCCATCAGGGGGTTGACATACTGTGTCAAGTCCTTGGCAAGCAGAAACATTGAACTGCCAAGGAAGCAAAGCAAAAAGAATAGCTTTCTCATAATTGTTTAATGAAGAATGAAGGAACGATGAACGAAGAAATGGAGAACAGTGCTCCATGCCTTCATCTGTCGGAGGCTTCATTCAGGGTTATTATTCATGGAATTAGTATATTTTGCAAACCTTTTCTCGGCTGCCGACTCGCTTCACCCTACTTCTTCTTCGAAGAAAGGAACACGCTGTTGCCCACAACTTTATATTCCACCGGAATAGAGAGCCGCAACAGGTTGAGTACCCCTTCTACATTGTCCTTCTTGGGCAACGCACCGGTATAGGTCTTCTGCACGTCGATGTCGGGCGAAAGAATCACCTTCACGCCATACGAGTTCTCCAGCGTCCGCGCAATGGTGTATATGTCGGCCTTGTCGAAGATGAACTGATTGTCGTGCCAGTTCTCAATGCCCATATCGCCTTGCTTCACAATCAGCTTGCGCGTGATGCCGTTCAGCTCGGCACGCTGTCCCGGCGACAACACCACCATGCCTTCGTCGTGATTGCCTTTCACTTCTATCTCGCCCTTCAGCAAGGTGGCCACGGCAGACAGACTGGTGCGGTCGGACTTCAAGTTGAATACCGTACCCAATACCCTCACCTGCATGGCTTCGCTCTGCACCACAAAGGGCTTTTCCGGATTCCGCTTTACTTCGAAATAGCCTTCGCCTTCCAGATAGACTTTCCGGCCGGAGGATGAGAAGGTCTGCGGATACTTCAGCGTGGTATTCTTGTTCAGCCACACCTTGGTGCCATCCGGCAACATGAATTCCTTTATCTGCCCCTGCGTGGTGACCGACAGCAGATTTTCTGCCTCCACAGGTGGATAGAACAAGTAAACGCCCAAACCTCCCAAAAGGAAGAGACCGATAAATATGGCCGCATATCGCATCCACGTATTCATCCGCTTCAATTTATGCTGATGATTCTTTTCCTGTTCCAATCTTTTGAGCAACTTCTTCTCCGCTTTCTTCAGGACCGCTTCGTCCGGAGTGCAATCCAACTTGCCCAGATGGTATATTTCTTCCAGTCTGAACAATTCGTGAGCATTCTCTTCCGATTCATCCATCCAGGCATTCACCGCACGGAGTTCCTCCTCCGTACATTCCCCCATCAGGAATTTGGCCTTTAATTCTTCGCTCAGTTCTTTCATTTTTTCTTCCATTATGCTAATATAACAACGCTCCTCAAAAAAACACTTAGTCCACCTATTAAAAACAAGGCCACCATCAGATTCAGATAGCCCAGCCTGTCGCGCAATTGCTTCAAGGCCTTGTACATATGGGCCTCCACCGTACGCAGCGAGATGCCCAGCGTGTCGGCTATGTCCTTGTTCTTCATGTCATGCAGATAGCTCAGCTTGAACACCGCCCTACACTTGTCCGGCAGTTCGTCGATGGCTTCCGCCAGCTTGCGCCGGAGTTCCATGTTCTCTATCCGCTTCACCACATCATTGCTGTCCGGCTGGTAGTATTCCACCCTTTTCTTATGGATTTCCTGCATGGCAGCCTCATAGCTATCCTTTATGTCACGATGCTTCAGCACATTCAGGGCACGTGTATATACAGCCCTATACAGGAAAGCCTGTATCTGATCACCCACCTCCATCGTGTCTTTCCGACGCCACAACTCTACAAACACATCTTGCACCACATCCTCGGCATCGTCCTCGCCCACAATGCGCGTGGCGTAGAACAACAGATTGGTGTAGTATCTGCGGAAAAGGAGTTTGTATGTCTGGTCAAAATTCTCATTCATAGGGTACAGAAGTCATTTCAAACTCAAAAACACTACCATCCATTATTTGCTCGTGCGTGATGTAGCTCTTGTCATAGGGCCGACCGTTAAGCTTCACCGAACGGATGTAACAGTTTTCCTTGCTCACCGCAGGAGCCAGCACCGTAAACGTCTTTCCATTAGACAGATGCAACTTCATTTCGGGATACAACGGCGTACCTATCTCGTATTGTCCACTCACCGGATTCACCGGATAGAAGCCCATCGCGCTAAATACATACCAAGCGGACATCTGACCGCAATCTTCGTTGCCGCACAGGCCGGCCGGCTCATTCTTGTACAGTTCGTGCATCACTTGGGCCGCATACTTCTGCGTCTTCCAAGGCTGATCTACCGCATTGAACAGGTAGATGACATGATGGCTAGGCTCGTTGCCATGTGCATACTGCCCTATCATGCCGGTGCTGAAAATGGGCAGTTCGTCATCGGCCGACGGATGATAGGTGAACATACTGTCCAGCTTCTGCGCAAAGCGCTCCTTGCCACCCGTCAGGGCTATCAGCCCCTCAATGTCCTGCTGCACCGACCAGAAGTATTGCCAGCCATTGCTTTCGCAAATGTGAGGCGTATAGTCGTCCGGTGAGAAGCCTTTCACGAAGTTGCCCTTATCGTCGCGGGGTTGCATGAAGGTGGTCTGCGGGTTATAGACATTTCGGTAGTTCTGCGAACGACGGTCGAACTCATCGGCCAACTGCTTCTCGCCCAACTTCTCGGCCAAGCGGGCAATGCAATAATCATCGAAAGCATACTCCAGCGTCTTCGATAGCGACCAATTGTCGGCATTGTATCCATCCGTCACATTGAAAGGCACATAGCCATACTTCTTATACAGCCCGATGCCTCGGTAAGCATCCAGATTGGCCGTAGCCACACAAGCCTCCAGCGCCTTCTTCGCATCGAAATCGCCAATGCCCTTCAGGTAGGCATCCACTATGACCGCAACGGCATGATAGCCAATCATCATGTCCGTCTCGCTCCCATAGAAATTCCACACCGGCAGACGGCCGTTCTGCTCGTAGAAGGCCAGAAACGACTTCACCATATCATTCACCCGCCCGGGCACGATGTAGGTGTAAAGGGGATGTGCAGCCCGGTAGGTATCCCATAATGAGAAGGTGCTATAGTTGGTCCAGCCGTCTGCTTGGTGGATTTGCTTGTCGGGACCGTAGTAAGCTCCGTCCACATCGCTATAAATGGTGGGGGCCAGCATACTGTGGTACAGAGCTGTGTAGAACTTCACTTTCTCGTCTCGGTCCGCGCATTTTATCTCTATCTTCGCCAACTGCTCGTTCCAGTTGCGGCGGGCTGCATCGAGGTAACGGTCGAAATCGTCGGTGGGCACTTCGGCAGTCAGGTTGCGTGCCGCTCCTTCCATGCTCACGCCCGAAAGGGCTGTGCTGACCACAATCTGCTCGTCCGGTCGGGTCTTGAAGTGAAACTTCGCCACAACGGAGGTGCCCACCCGCTTGCCATCCTTCACGACGGCAGCCGAATCAAGTTCCATCGAAGTGAAAGGACGAGAGAAACGAGTGCGGAAATAGACATGCTGATCGCGTGCCCAGCCATCGGAGAAGCGGTATCCCTGAACGGTCACCGAGTCTACCTTTTCTATATAAGAGTCGTTCGTAAAATCCCAGTTCATGGCTTTCCGCAGATTCAGGATGACAGCCGCGTCGGCCTCGGGGAAGGTGTAACGCTGAATGCCGCAACGCTCGGTGGCTGTCAGCTCCACATCTATATTATAGTCGTCCAGCTTCACTCGGTAGTAGCCGGCACTTGCCGACTCCTCGGCATGAGAGAAGCGGGAGTAAATGCCCAACGGAGCTTCTGCTTCCTTGCAAGGCAAAGTGACGGGCATGAAAGAAATGTCGTACAGGTCGCCCGCACCGGTGCCCGAGAGGTGCGTATGGCTGAAGCCTGCAATCGTGCTGTCCGGATAGAAATAGCCGGATATGCGGTCCCAACCCGGAAGGCCGTTATCGGGGCTCAGCTGAACCATACCAAAAGGGACTTGCGCACCGGGATAAGTGTTTCCCGTAAAGTCCGTACCTATCAGCGGATTGACAAAATCGGAATAATTCTCACTTCCGGACTCTGCGGACCGGGGCGCACACGAAGCCAAAAGCCCAAGTGATACACACAAACTATAAATTTTTAGCTTTTTCATAATACTAACATGGTTGTACCATTATAGAACAATCCAACAGCGCATTACACTTAGTCCACTACACGAAAAAATCATCGGAAGAGCAAAATTAGCATATTTTCCCCATAAAATGCCTATATTTGCCGCAAAAAGCGACAAATGAATTATACCACCTACCTATTCGACTTCGACTATACGCTTGCCGACTCTTCGCGCGGCATCGTGACCTGCTTCCGCAACGTACTGACCCGACACGGCTATACCGAAGTCACCGACGAAGCCATCAAACGCACCATCGGCAAGACGCTGGAAGATTCTTTTTCGCTGCTGACAGGGGTCACCGACGCCACCCTGCTATCTACATTCAAACAGGAATACACCAAGGAGGCCGACGTACACATGACGAAGAATACCGTACTCTTTCTGGAAACCAAGTCGGTACTGATAGCCCTGAAGGATGGAGGGGCACGTCTGGGCATCATCTCGACCAAAGAGCGTCACCGCATCGAAGACCTGCTGAGCAAACACTTCCCGAGCGACTTCATCGACATCATCGTAGGCGGTGAAGACGTAAAGACGCACAAGCCCTCGCCCGAAGGCTTGCTCTTTGCCCTCAAGCGTCTGCACGCCACCAAGGAGGAAACGCTCTACATAGGCGACAGCACGGTGGATGCCGAAACCGCGCAAGCCGCCGGCGTAGCCTTTGCGGGTGTCACCCACGGGACAACCCCCGCCGAAGAATTGGCCAAATACCCACACCTGAGAATCATGAGCACCTTGGAAGAACTTTTGGAAGAGCCTACAACGGAGCACTGCGAAGCCGACTCCCCCACCCCGAACAAAAGCGAAACGCCGAACGCCCACCGACGAAGCAACGCCCGCATATTCCTCTACTGCCTGCTGGTCGTCATTCTCGTAGCTACTATCATTATAGGGGTAGTGACAGCATACAGATGAGAGGATGAATGACTAAGTGTTAGGGGATATTACAAAAAGATAAGAACTTGCGAAACCTTCTTCCACATATTAGTAGTATCATCCCATTTTTTGATTATCATTCCCAAACAATCTTAATGGATTTCTTAGCTTTTAAAGAATGATTGCTACGAACCGTATCGGTTGAAGCTCCTGATTTTTTGCAAGCAAGAGCAGCTTGTCTGCGAATCTCTTTGGCAAATTCACCCTTAATCAGTTCCCGTTTGTTATTAATGCGCAACATAATTCTTTTCTATTTTTTTGCAAAGTAACGAAAAAAGTTCAACGAAACTAACCATGAGTCCACTCCGGAATATGCATTTAATAGAAATTAACAATGCGAATTATAAGTTTTCTCCGTGAAAATCCGCGTCATCCGTGCCTAAAGGAAAGCACATCACGAATTCTCGAACGGCCTCCCCCTCATCCAGAAACTTCAAGATGATTGGAAAAAAGAAACAAATATTTTTGTCCTTCCAAATAAAAGCACTACTTTTGTGCCCGATTATTCCGCACCGGGTCAGACCAAGTGTATTCTAAGTGATTAGAGACCACCCGACGGAGCTAACTTATACATATTATAAGCATAATGTACGCAATTGTAGAAATCAACGGTCAGCAGTTCAAAGCAGAAGCTGGCAAAAAGCTGTTTGTACACCACATGCAGGATGCAGAAGCTGGTGCAACAGTAGAATTTGAAAAAGTTCTTTTAGTAGACAACAACGGCAACATCACCGTAGGTGCTCCCACCGTAGAAGGCGCTAAAGTGGTTTGCGAAGTTGTAACAGGTCTGGTAAAAGGCGAAAAGGTTCTTGTTTTCCACAAGAAAAGAAGAAAAGGTTATCGCAAGCTGAACGGTCATCGTCAGCAGTTCACTGAGTTAACAATCAAAGAAGTAGTAGCTTAATCAATTTAAAACAGTAAGAAGAAATGGCACATAAAAAAGGTGTCGGTAGTTCTAAGAACGGCCGCGAATCAGCAAGTAAGAGATTAGGCGTTAAGATATTTGGTGGCGAAGCTTGCAAGGCAGGCAACATCATCGTTCGTCAAAGAGGTACTGAATTCCATCCGGGTGAAAACATCGGCATGGGCAAGGACCACACTCTTTTCGCTTTGGTAGACGGAACAGTTAAGTTCAAAGTAGGCAGAGAAGACAGACGTTACGTATCTGTAATTCCCGCCGAAAGCGCAGAAGCATAAGCCTGCGAACTGACAGAAGAATATAAAAACGGGATGCAACCTCCGAGGTCTGCATCCCGTTTTTTTGTATAGGCCGTCTTGCCTGCCCCGCAGGCCGATAGCGAAAGCACCATGCACATCGCCATCAACATAAA
>JAUNJD010000360.1 GCA_030523205.1 Bacteroides sp. | reverse complement strand
ATAACCTTACCTACAGCCTTAGCAGCACCAGTAGAAGACGGGATGATGTTGCCAGAAGCAGCACGACCACCTCTCCAGTCCTTCATAGACGGACCGTCAACAGTCTTCTGAGTAGCAGTAGTTGAGTGAACGGTAGTCATCAAACCGTTTACGATACCGCATTTGTCGTTCAGCACCTTAGCGATAGGAGCCAAGCAGTTAGTAGTACAAGAAGCGTTAGATACGAATTGAGTACCCTTTACATATGTCTTCTCGTTAACGCCGCATACGAACATCGGAGTGTCATCCTTAGAAGGAGCAGACATTACAACATATTTAGCGCCGGCTTCGATGTGAGCCTGAGCTTTTTCCTTAGTCAGGAACAAACCTGTAGATTCTACTACATATTCAGCACCTACAGCGTCCCACTTCAAGTCAGCAGGGTTTCTTTCAGCTGTTACGCGGATTTCCTTACCGTTTACAATCAACTTGCTGTTTTCAACATCAGCTTCGATAGTGCCATCAAATTGGCCGTGCATTGTGTCATACTTCAGCATGTAAGCCAAGTAATCTACCGGGCAAAGGTCGTTAATACCAACGATTTGGATATCGTCTCTTGTTTGAGCTGCGCGGAATACGAAACGTCCGATACGTCCGAATCCATTAATACCTACTTTAATCATTTTGTTTAAACTATTAAGGGTTTTTATAATGTTTAAAAATAAACTTTCACCTGTAAATGAACAATTCTTTCCGAATTGCGGTGCAAAAGTAAGAAAATGTTTTTATATTCGTGCCCTAAATCATCATTAAATAATTCAAAAGATGGGAAAAAGTTCATTTTTACAAGAATTTAAAGCATTTGCCATGAAAGGCAATGTAATTGACATGGCTGTCGGTGTAATCATCGGTGGTGCGTTTGGTAAAATCGTTTCCTCTATTGTGGCCGACGTGATTATGCCGCCTATCGGCTTGTTGGTGGGTGGTGTGAATTTCACGGACCTGAAGTGGGTAATGAAGGATGCCGTTGTCGAAGACGGAAAAGAAGTGACTGCCGCCGTTACGCTGAACTACGGCAACTTCCTGCAAGTCACTTTCGACTTCCTCATCATCGCTTTCTCCATTTTCCTGTTCATCAAGTTGCTGACCAAGCTGACTGAGAAGAAGAAAAAAGAAGAGGCACCTGCAGCTCCTCCCGCACCCCCTGCACCGAGCAAGGAAGAAGTGCTGTTGACCGAGATTCGTGACTTGCTGAAGGAGAAAAAGTAACCCGGGCATTCCTTGGCAGGCTAAACTTAATATATTATAGGCACGGATTGCACAGAAAGGCGGTTTAGATAGTTCTAACTCGCGAAATCTGTGTAATCCGTGCCTGTTTTATGCCGAGCCTCTAATGTCTGAAATCTAGGCTCTAAAATCTAAAAACGCTCCTTACACCTTAATCCTAAACAGCAATGTGTTTTGCAAAGCCAATGGCTTGTTGTAGGCAAAGAACAGGATGCCGTCCGTCGGTGTTGTCAGTTCGGCTGCAACGGTACCTTCGTAGGGATTGATGATGCGGGCAATGGTTTCGCCTTCTTTCACTTCGTCGCCGGCATTCTTTGTCTTGTACAGGATACCTGCCACCGGTGCTTTGACAGACGCCAATTCCGACTCGTTGATAATCTGCGAATTGTAGTTGAAGTTGGTAGATACCGGACCGCTGATAAGTCCCGTGCGCTGCATAAATCGCAGGATGCTTGTGATGGTGCTGGCCGTGGCAGTGCTTTCCACCTGATTATTCTGTCCGCCATAGACGGAGTAAGCTTTCGTTTCCCATATCTGCCAGTTGTAGTTCAGTAAAGTGGTGTCGAAGGGCAACGGCTTGCGCAGGCAGATGTAGGGCATACCGAAGAGGGCAGCCGTCTCTACATCTTCGTAACCTGTCTCGATGATGCGCACGTGGGGGATGAAGTCGCCCGGCATATAGAAACTAGCCATCTGTATGCCATATTCATATCCCTGTATGGCTCCGAACAAGGCGGCGGCAATGCGTTGCGTCGTTTCGCCCTTATCGTAGCCGGGAAACATTCGGTTGATATCCGTGTTGTCCATGGCCCAAAAACGTTTCTCGATGTTCATGGAGAAAGGATTGACGGACGGTATGATCAATATTTCGTGACCTTCTGTCAGCCTGCCTTTGCTTTCCAATAGGGCAAGCTGTTTCACTATCTGCGAGCAGATGTATTGTTGCTGAATCTCATCACCGCGCATACTGCCCACAAGGGCCAAGCTCTTCTTTCCCGAACCAAACCGGAATCCGTGTATGCGGAACGTGTCGCGGAAGGGAGATTCCATGCTGAATATAATTTCTTTTTTCATTGTTTCTTTTTTAAAGGAGTTAGAGGAAGTA
>JAUNJD010000082.1 GCA_030523205.1 Bacteroides sp. | reverse complement strand
TAACTTTGCTCACAGATTCGAGAAAACAACGAGTCTGCGGGCAAAGTTTTTTTTATGCCCGCCGTGAACCGAAAAATTTATGTATCAACCCCCAAAAAAACGAAAAGAAAGGGAAACGAGTATGAAAGGATTATTCAGAGTAGTGAAGTGCGGCGACGCCTTCCAAGTGAAAAGCGAGAAATCGGAAAACGGAGTGCTCAGCAAGCGTCAAATCATCCTGCAAGAAAGCACCGGCAAGTATGGCAACCAATACGCCGCCGCCCTGCTGGGCAACGATGCGCAGTGCAACTTCTACCCCGGCGACGTGGTGTATGCCGCCCTGCGCTTCCAAGCCCGCGAGTACAACGGACAGATGTTTCAGGATGTAACGATAGCCGATATCATCAAGTTCAATTGACAATTAACAATTAAAAAATGATTTGTATGAACAGAAATAAAATAGGAATACTTATCGTGGCACTCATGGCAGCCTGCGGCAGTGCTTTTGCGCAAAGCGTCAGCAGCCTTTGCATCAACGAGGTATTGTCTTACAACAAAGATAACTTCCAGGATGACTATGGCAAACAGACACCTTGGATAGAAATCTTCAATACCTCCTTTGCTAGCGTTGACGTACGCAGTTGCTACCTGACCAACGACAAGAGGGTTCTGGACGAAAGCTTGTCGGCCCCCGAACGTGCCGCCTTGATGTACCCGATACCCAAGGGAGACGTACTGACCAAGATACCTCCCCGCCAGCACCTGCTCTTCTGGGCAGACAATGAGCCGAAGCGTGGCAATTTCCACTTGAGCTTCGAACTTGACTCTATCGGGCCCAACTGGATTGCCCTCTACGATGCTAACGCAACGACTTTGATTGACTCCATCACCATACCTCCCCTACCGGCAGACTGCTCTTACGGTCTGATAGACGACGGTATAAAAGCCAAGGGATGGGCTATAATGGGCACCGATGGGCGTTATGTGACTCCGAGTACCAACAACAAGACATTGGATACCAACGAGAAGATTGACGGTTTCAAACAGAAAGATTCTGCTGGTATTGGCATGACTGTCATGGCCATGATTGTCGTATTCAGTGGATTGATTCTGCTATGCATTGCCTTCAAGATTGTAGGCAATACCGGAGCCTATCTTGTCAAGCGCAATGCCATGCGTTCTCACGGCATCACAGACAAGCAGGAAGCCAAAGAGAAAGCTATCGGAACAGAATCCGGAGAAGTGTTTGCGGCCATTGCTATGGCATTGCACGAATATCAGGAAAACGTTCACGACATTGAAGATACCATCCTTACCATCAATAAGGTGAAACGTAACTATTCTCCGTGGAGCTCCAAGATTTACACCTTGCGTCAGACACCCCACAAGTAAACCAGTACTTACTCTAAAATTAAAAATAAAATGAAACAATATAAATATAAAATCAATGGTAACCTCTATAACGTTACGGTGAATGACGTAGACGAAAACATTGCACGCGTAGAGGTAAACGGTACACCCTACAATGTAGAGTTGGACAAACCTATTAAGGTTGCCGCAAAACCTATTGTCCGTCCGGCAGCTGCTCCTAAGACGGCTACAGGTGCTCCTGTAGTAGCACGCCCGGCAGCTACTCCCAAGAATAGTTCCGTGAAGTCTCCGCTTCCCGGTGTCATCCTCGACATCAAGGTGAAGGAAGGCGACGTGGTGAAGAGAGGCCAAGTCATTGTCATCCTCGAAGCCATGAAGATGGAGAACAACATCAATGCTGACAAAGACGGTAAGGTTGTCGCAATCAAAGTTAACAAGGGTGATTCTGTTCTCGAAGGAACGGATTTAATTATAATCGAATAAGTTTATGGAAGAAGTAAGCTTTTTATCATTCATTGGCGACAACCTAGTGGACTTCTGGGGGTACACGGGATTCGCAAACGCGACTTCCGGACACCTCATCATGATTCTGGTGGGTTTGTTCTTCTTGTTCCTTGCTATCAGGAAGAATTTCGAGCCGATGTTGCTAATCCCCATCGGGTTTGGTATCCTTATCGGTAATATCCCCTTCAAGATTGACGCCGGACTGGAAGTGGGTATCTACGAAGAAGGTTCCGTGCTCAACATTTTGTATCAGGGCGTGAGAACCGGCTGGTATCCACCGCTGGTATTCCTTGGCATTGGTGCCATGACCGACTTCTCGGCACTGATTTCCAATCCTAAGCTGATGCTGGTGGGTGCAGCTGCACAATTTGGTATCTTCGGTGCTTACATGATAGCCTTGGCCTTGGGATTTGAGCCCAATCAGGCAGCCGGTATCGCCATCATTGGTGGTGCCGATGGTCCGACCGCTATCTTCCTTTCATCGAAATTATCTCCTAACCTCATGGGAGCCATTGCCGTGTCGGCATACTCATACATGGCGTTGGTACCTATCATCCAACCGCCTATCATGCGCCTGCTGACGACAAAGAAGGAAAAACTGATTCGCATGAAACCGGCTCGTGCCGTGTCTCACACCGAAAAGATTATGTTCCCCATCATCGGTCTGTTGCTCACTTGCTTCTTGGTTCCTTCCGGCCTGCCCCTGTTGGGTATGCTGTTCTTTGGTAACCTTCTGAAGGAAAGTGGATTGACTCGCCGTTTGGCTGAGACAGCCAGTGGTCCGCTCACTGATACAATCACTATTTTGTTAGGTGTAACGGTAGGTGCTTCCACTCAGGCTTCTGAGTTCTTGACGATGAACACCATCTTTATCTTCTTCTTAGGATTCTGTGCATTCATCATTGCCAGTGCATCAGGTGTGTTGTTCGTTAAGATATTCAACCTGTTCTTGAAAAAAGGCAATAAGATTAATCCGCTCATTGGTAATGCAGGTGTATCTGCCGTTCCGATGTCGGCACGTATCTCGCAAAACGTTGGTTTGGAATACGACCCGACCAACTATCTGCTGATGCACGCCATGGGTCCGAACGTTGCCGGTGTAATCGGTTCTGCTGTGGCTGCCGGTGTATTGCTCGGTTTCTTGATTTAATCCGATTGAATGAGGGTATTAAGAAAGAATCGATACCCTCTCAACCACCTCATTTAAAAGCGTCTCTTCTTTGCAGAAGAGGCGCTTTTCTTTTCAGCACACTTTTCTTTTCTAACAGAACTATCATTACGTGACAGCAGTGCTATATTGGATGATTTAGTAATGATATCATTGGGAAACTTATTTCATGCCAACGCCTCTCCTAAGTACAAATAGTCAGAGGAGGGTATTCGTCTGAAAACGTTTGCATAGTAGAATAGGCAAGTGCGCAGAGAATACGGTTATTTTCTCCGCAAAATGTTTTATATTAGCGCAGTAAAAAACAATGTAATGCTAATATCATGAGAAAAGTTTTCTTTATTCTGGGAACGCTTTTGCTTTCCCTTAGTACGTATGCAGCTATGAAGGTAAATAAAATCGACCCTCCGTTCTGGTTTGCCGGAATGCAAAATCCCGAACTTCAATTAATGGTGTATGGTGAAGGCATCGGCAATGCAACGGTGTCAGTCAACTACCCGGGTGTATCACTGAGCAGTACCGTGAAACTGGAAAGCAACAACTACCTGCTGGTCTATCTGAAACTGGACAAGGATGTGAAGCCGGGCAAAATAGCCCTGACCTTCACACAAGGCAAAAAGAAAATCACGCAGGAATATGAACTGAAGGAACGTGCCCTGAAAGGATGCGAGCACAAGGGATTCGATGCAACCGACGCACTCTATCTGCTGATGCCCGACCGTTTTGCCAACGGCAATCCCGACAATGACCAAATAGCCGGAATGGCCGAATACAAGGTAGATCGTAGCGACCCCAATGCCCGTCATGGCGGCGACTTGGCCGGTATAGAACAACATCTGGACTACTTCACTGATCTCGGCGTAACGGCTCTTTGGTTCACTCCCGTACTGGAGAACAACATGACAGGCGGCTCGTATCACGGCTACGCCACTACCGACTACTACAAGGTAGATCCACGCTTCGGCACCAACGAAGAGTACCGACAGCTCATCGAGAAAGCTCACGCACGTGGCATCAAGATTGTGATGGACATGATATTCAACCACTGCGGTGTGGAGCATGTATGGATTAAGGATATGCCCAGCAAAGACTGGTTCAACAATCCTGACCACGAAAACAACTTTGTACAGACCTCCTTCAAGCTGACTTCGCACGTAGATCCCTATACCTCACAATACGACTTCGACCAAATGAACAATGGCTGGTTTGTGCCCACCATGCCCGACCTCAATCAAAAGAATCCGCATGTCTATCGCTATCTGGTACAGAACAGCTTTTGGTGGATTGAGTACGCCAACATCGACGGCATACGCATGGACACCTACCCGTATGCAGACTACGATGCCATGAGCAACTGGATGAAGGAACTGAATGAGGAATACCCCAACTACAACACCGTAGGCGAAACCTGGGTCACCGAACCGGCCTATACAGCTTGGTGGCAAAAAGACTCCAAGCTGTCGGCTCCGCGCAACAGCAACTTAAAGACCGTCATGGACTTCAGCTTCTTCGACAAGATAAACATTGCCAAAACGGAGCAAACCGAAACATGGTTTAAAGGCCTCGATCGCATCTATGGCAACTTCGTCTATGACTTTCTCTACCCGCACCCCGAATCTGTCTTGGCCTTCATCGAGAACCACGACACCGACCGTTTCTTGGGCGAAGGCAACAATATGCCTATGCTGAAGCAGGCCTCTACCCTACTGCTGACCACCCGACGCATTCCGCAACTGTATTATGGCACCGAAATCATGATGAACGGTGTCAAGACCAAGAGCGACGGCTATGTGCGTAAGGACTTCCCCGGCGGCTGGGCCGGCGACAAGAAGACAGCCCTCACCGCCTCCGGACGCACCAAGCTCCAGAACGAATGCTACAACTTCTACAAGACACTGCTGAATTGGCGAAAAGGGCCGGGCAACGACGTCATCGGTAAAGGAAGCATGACGCAGTTCATGGTGCAGAACGGAGTGTATGCCTACGCCCGCCAATACGAAGAAAAGACCGTCTTCATCATGCTGAATGGGACAGATGCCGAAACGACCGTACCATTGAAGTTCTACAAAGAAATACTGAAAGATTGCCAACAAGGGAAAGATATACTCAGCGGCAAGACTATCGTCTTCGGAGAAAACCTGAAAATGACAGCCAGAGAATCTTTGGTGATAGAATTATAAGACGATAAGCTTTTATCAAATGTATAGGCGGATTTACCGAGAGATTCAAATAATCTCCGTTAAGTCCGCCTGATAGTTTCATTCCGCATCGGAAATAGGCAAAAGGTTTAATGCTCATATCCTCACGTTAAGTTAAAATAAGACTTCGGAAACTGCTCCGTTAATAAACACCAAAAGTGCAACTTCCCTTTCAACCTTTCCGGATTTGGATGCTCTAATAAAACAGAAGCTAAAAACAGCTTTGCCGATAAAACAAACGTTGTCAAGACGAGGGGCTGAAAGAGCTCATAGGCTCCTCCGAAAGCAATATATAAATTAGACAAATTAGAATATCAACCATTTAAAAAGTAAAAGACGATGAAAACGAAATTCATGTACGTAGCATTAGCTGCAATGTTTGCAGGAAGCCAAATGCTTTCTGCACAAGACCAACAGAACACAGAAAACACCGATCAGAAAGAACGGATGCAACCTCCTACACCGGAACAGATGATCAAGATTCAGAGCGCACAAATGGCTCAACAGCTGATGCTGGATGATGCCACGGCTGCCAAGTTTACCACCGTATATGAGAGCTTCCTGAAGGAACTAAATGAATGCCGCGAGGCTGACAGACCTCAACAGGCCCCGGCACCCGGAAAGGGAAAAGCCGGAAAGAATGCTCAAGGAGAAAAGCCCGCAGCCCCCGCACCGGAAGCAGGACCGACACCTGACGTTGAAGCTGCCCCCGGCCCTATGTGCTTTGGCCCCGAAAAGGAGTTGACGGATACAGAAGTAGCCGAAATGCTGCAAAAGCAGTTTGAACAAAGCCGCAAGGTATTGGATATCCGCGAAAAGTATTACAAGGAATTCAGCAAGATACTGACGCAAAAGCAAATTCTGAAAATCTATCAGCAAGAAAAGAGACAGCCCGGTAAGTTCAGACCCAACTTCGACCGCAGACAAGCTCAAAAGCCGGGACAAGGGTTGAAACCGAGACAAGGACAGAAGCAGGGACAGAAACAGGCATAATGTTCTGTTGAGCTTCCAGAAAATCTTACAGGAGGGTGTTAAAATTGAAAGATTATATTTTTCAATTTTGACACCCTCTTAAAATGAATTCAAAATGCCATTCGGCAATTCGCTCAAAAAAGATTCAATTTATTCTTCTGAGCTTCTTCCAGCGGCACCGTCTTCACTTGGCGTTCCTGATTTTTTTCGCGAAGTTCCTGATACTTACCCTTCAGCTCGGCTTCCAGTTCTTCCTTCGCTTTCGGATTCATCAAGCGTGCAGCCACAGTAGCATTCTGCGAAGCATCCTTCAAATAGACGACAGGAGCATGATAGACCGGAGCAATCTTCAAGGCCGTATGTAGCTGCGAAGTCGTTGCACCACCTATCATCAAAGGAATGTCAACGCCCGACTTCTCAAGTTCGGCAGCCACATGCACCATTTCTTCCAACGATGGCGTAATCAAGCCACTCAAGCCAATCATGTCCACCTTTTCCTCTATCGCACGCTGCACAATCGTTTCGGCGGGTACCATCACGCCCAGATCTATAATCTCATAGCCGTTACAAGCCATAACTACGGAGACAATGTTCTTGCCAATGTCGTGCACATCTCCCTTCACCGTAGCCAGCAACACCTTCCCTACGGAAGCAGCACCTTCTTGTTTTTCCGCCTCTATCACCGGCTGAAGGATGGCTACGGCCTTCTTCATGGTACGTGCAGTCTTCACCACTTGAGGCAAGAACATCTTGCCGGCACCAAACAAGTCGCCCACATGATTCATACCTGCCATAAGCGGTCCTTCGATGATGTCCACCGCCTTCGGATATTGCTGCAAAGCCTCGGCCAAGTCCTGCTCCAGATAGTCGCCCAAGCCTTTGGTCAAGGCATACTTCAAGCGTTCTTCCACCGTAGTGCCTTCGCGCCACGATTGCTGCGAATGAGCCGCAGTTGCCACGCTACCTGTACCGGAAGCCTTGGCCGCCTCTGCTTCAGCCTTCAACCGTTCGGCTGTCTCAATCAACCGTTCGGCTGCATCCGGTCGGCGATTCAGCACCACGTCTTCAATGCGTTCAAGCACATCGGCCGGAATGTCTGTATAGAGGACTGACGTAGCCGGATTCACGATGCCCATATCCATCCCTTCGCGAATGGCATGGTAAAGGAACACGGCGTGCATGGCTTCGCGAATGTAATTGTTGCCTCGGAAGGAAAATGAGAGGTTGCTCACTCCACCGCTGACGTGTGCGCCGGGCAAGTTCTTGCGAATCCAGCCGGTGGCACGAATAAAGTCCACCGCATAGTTATTGTGCTCATCCATACCCGTAGCCACGGCCAGCACATTGGGGTCGAAAATGATATCGTGAGGATTGAAGCCCACCTTGTCCAGCAGCAATCGATAAGCCCGGTTGCAGACTTCAATCCTGCGTTCGTACGTATCGGCCTGTCCTTTTTCGTCGAAGGCCATCACCACCACGGCAGCTCCATACCGACGGATGACACGTGCATGTTCCAGAAATTTCTCCTCCCCTTCCTTCAGAGAAATGGAGTTGACGATAGGCTTTCCCTGTATACACTTCAGTCCGGCCACGATAACCTCCCACTTGGAAGAGTCAATCATCACCGGCACACGGGCTATCTCAGGTTCCGAAGCTATCAAGTTGAGGAAGGTGGTCATTTCCTTCCCGGCATCCAGCAGACCATCGTCCATATTGATGTCAATCACTTGTGCACCATCTTCCACTTGCTGACGGGCTATGCTGAGTGCTTCTTCGTACTTACCTTCATTAATCAAGCGCAAAAACTTGCGAGAACCAGCCACATTGCAGCGTTCGCCCACATTGATGAAGTTATTTTCCGGCTTCACTTCCAGCAATTCCAACCCTGACAGCCAAAGATTATCGGGTGCAGAAGCCGGAACATGGGGAATGGCACCGGCTATCAAGGCCGGGTATCGGGCTATGTAAGCATCGGTCGTACCACAGCAGCCACCTACAATGTTCACCAGACCTTCCTCTATGTACTCCTTTATTTCGTGAGCCATGTCGTCGGGGGTTTGGTCATACTTGCCCAAGCTGTTGGGCAAGCCCGCATTGGGATAGGCACTGATATAGTAAGGTGCACGCGCTGCCAATTGTTCAAGGAAGGGCTTCAGCTGACGGGCACCGAAAGAGCAGTTCAGGCCGACCGAAAACAGGTCAGCGTGTTGCACCGAAGCCAGAAAAGCATCGAGCGTCTGTCCGGAAAGCGTCCGACCGCCCGTGTCCGACACCGTGACGGAGAGCATCAGAGGAACACACCGTCCCACTGTCTCCATCGCCTGCCGAGCCGCATAGATGGCAGCCTTGGCATTCAGTGTATCAAAAATGGTTTCTATCAAGAGAGCATCCACCCCACCTTCGAGCAAGGCTTGCATCTGTTCGCTATAAGATGCCGCCAGCTCGTCGTAAGTCAAGGCGCGGAAAGCCGGGTTATTCACATCGGGACTCATGGAACAGGTCTTGTTGGTAGGTCCGACAGAACCGGCCACAAAGCGAGGCTTATCCGGCGTAAGGGCTGTATATTCATCAGCCACTTCACGGGCCAGCTTCACGGCGGCCAAATTGATTTCGCGCACATACTCCTGCACGTGATAATCGGCCATACTGACGCGCGTGGAGCTGAAAGTATTGGTTTCGATGATGTCTGCCCCGGCCTTCAGGTATTTCCGATGAATATCCTGTATGATGTCAGCCCTTGTCAGGCAGAGCAAATCATTGTTTCCTTTCATCTGTCCGGGAATCTGCGCAAAGCGTTCGCCCCGAAAGTCTTCCTCCGTTAAGTTGTATTGTTGTATCATGGTGCCCATCGCACCGTCAAGAATCAAGATACGTTCGCGCACTAATTCGTTCAATTGCATCATAGTGTTCACTTCTTCAGTCCAACCAATCTCTTATCGCTTAAACATCCGTGCCATATCACGTTTATCGTCTTTCTCTTTCAACGCTTCGCGCTTGTCGTATTGTTTCTTACCCTTGGCCAAGGCAACAACCACTTTGGCCAATCCTTTTTCGTTGATAAACATACGTACAGGCACAATGGTGAATCCGGGGTCTTTCGAACCACGGGCTAGTTTATCCAATTCCTTTCTGTTCAACAGCAATTTTCTTTCTCTGCGTGCCGAATGATTATTGTACGAGCCATAAAAATACTCGGCAATGTGCATGTTCTTCACCCATAACTCTCCATTGGCAAAGTAACAGAACGTATCGACCAGACTGGCCTTGCCCAAACGAACCGACTTTATCTCAGTGCCCGTAAGCACGATGCCGGCCGTATAGGTATCTATCAGTTCATAATCGAAAGTAGCACGCTTATTCTTTATATTTACAGGAGCTTGTTTCATACTGTGGCAAGCAAATTTAATTTATTAATGAGAGGTAGCGGCAATCCGTCAACGAACTCAAAATCTTAATTCAACATCACCGTCAGTTTATTAAATATCATCATTATCATGGCGGGACACATCAGCAACAAGATAGATGAAATCACGGTAAACCGCAGACGGTCCTTGTCAGCCACTTGCATCAGCCTCGTACTGCCTTCCCATACCACATACACTACATAAAACTGAAGCAACATGGCTATGATATTGAAGTCGGGCAATATGCCGATAATAATTTGAAGCAGGAAGGAGACCACAAGGGCATATCCGGCAAACTGCTGCGTCAGCCGAAGGTCGTCGTCCTGCATAAACATACGCACACGCAGCACATTGATAAGATAAGCCGCCAAGAAGTAACCTCCGAACAAAGACACCGCCACGGCACAGCATTGCGTCATGGCATATTGAAAACTCTGCGGGCCGTTCCAACCTTTCACCAGCAGGGAGCCAATGAAGACGGACAGTCCGCATAGACCAATCATAGGATAGACAAAAGCAGTGAACACTTTTCGCCTATCCTCTTCCAAACGAATTTCCTCCCAAGCACGGGCCGGGGAGGAAATCAATAAAAGGGCTATATGAAATAAATCTTTATAGTTCAATTTAATTGCTCATTGAGATTGAATAAGTAGTTTCCGTCGCGCTACTCAAATCTACAGTATTTTCACTCTCCTGACACACGATGTTGACGGTAGTAGGAGTGATGCCCGTCGTATTTATCACATCACCCAAGTCGAAAGCATGATAGTACACGCTGATGGCCACTCCTTGAGACCACCATTGATAGGCAGTGTAACTGGATGCCGTGGCATTGTCTCCCGCTGTGTTGTGACGCAGGTGGAGCGTAAGGGTATTATCATCCATCTGCTCGTCGGGATAGCACACCAAGGTGAAATTGTGGTAATTATTGGCCACATAATGGTTGATGGGAAGCACAATCGTCTCCGAATCAAATGCATAAGGTTTGTTGCTGCCATATTCCAACGCAATAATCGGCGCATTCGCAACAGAGTCGTTAACGGCTCCTTCGCTTGCCACATACTCCACCGGATTATCCATGTCGATAATGCCGTAAGCCGTCACGTTTTCATACGTCGTCGCGCCCGTCTCCACCGTCGAGGTGTCATACGTAAACCAGAACTGAACCACATGACCCAGCAACGACTGAAGAGTCGTACTACCACTCGAAGAGGTCAGCGAAGTAAGCGAAGAGGTCGTAGGGTATATCATCACCCCATCGGTTGTCCGGAAATAATACCCGCCGGTTGTCTGATAGAACTTACATACGGCACCCAATGTCGCCGTAGTGTCATCGTCACTGGTATTACAAGAGGTCAAACAAAAGCCCAGCATTAAAGTAATTGCTAACGAAAAGAATCTTAACTGTTTCATTTTATAAATATTTAGGTTACGCAAAAATAGATAAAACAATCGAGTTACAGAGTGAACTCACTCCATTTTTCATTGTTTTTAATGAATAAATGAGGAAATAGGCAAAATACTGCATCATCCTCTTACTTTTTTTCAAAAAAAGTTTTTTGTTCTGTCCGATAACTCAATGTGAAGCATCTTCCGGATGCGGATAAAGCGGAATGATTAAAGAATGAAGTCTCAGACAATCTTGGCAAACTGTTCCAGATGCTCATCCACATAGGCGGCCACGGTTGCCGTAAACTCCTCCTCCCGCTCCAGGAACTCGTCTTCCAGTTCATCAAAAGCCTCATACTGCTCGTACATGGCCATGAATTCATCGTCCGTCCGCTCGCGCTCCAAGTCTTCGCGATGGGCATCGTAAATCTTCCGGGCCGCATACACCAGTTTGCTCAGGTCGCCCACCCCCCAAAGTCTCATGGCCTTGGCAAAGGGATTGATGAAGATGTACCCGCCATAACCGTTCTGTATCAACTGACAGAAACCGCCTTCCATTATCTCATCACGAAACAACTGATAGGCCAGCAGCGTATGCTGTTCACCCGTCAGCAGCGGCATGGTATCTGCCGTCAACTGTCCTCCGGTCGCCGCCTTGTAGGCATCGGTAAACACCTGTATGAATGCGTCCATTCCTTCACTCGCAGCCTGACGCAAAGCCGCATCTGTAACTTCTATCATAAACTTTTCATTTTTAATTCAGTCCAAATATCGAAACTTCCACATAGAAAAAGAAATAATCCACATTATTTATTTTCAAACACCCTAATTTTGTAACCGAAAACATCATTAGAAACGAATTACCATGAAGAAAATCAAGTTTAAAACGATTCTTTTCTGCGCCCTGCTTTGCGCATTCACAGCATCCTGTAGTAGCGATGATCCACTGATTGAAGACGATTCAACGGAAACAGACGATGGAACGGATGACGGTTCGGGAGACAATAGTTCGAACACCAACACACTTTCCGGTTCCCCCATAGGCTTTGCCACCGTAGGCACTACGCCCACCGGCGGACAGGGCGGGAGCAGCCGCATTGTCACCACCTCCTCCGAACTAAAGTCCGCGCTGAGCAGTTCCGGCAACCTTATTATATATATAAAGGACACCATCACCGTCAGCAGCCAGATTAGGGTATTGGCCAACAACAAGACAGTGCTCGGCCTGTCCGGTTCCGCGCTTTACAACCCCAACCGCACCAAAGATGAATCGGGCATCCTTTATTTTAAGGAAGGTTCTGACAACCTCATTCTGCGCAACATCACCTTTATGAGTGCCGGTGCCTACGACGTGGACGGCGAGGATAACCTCTGCATTGACGGCACCACCAACATCTGGGTAGATCACTGCGACTTTCAGGATGGCGTAGATGGCAACTTCGACTGCAAGAATGCCTCAAACAACATTGCCGTAACCTGGTGTCGCTTCCGCTACCTCATCGACCCGCTGGCCGGAGGCTCCGGAGGCAGTGACGACCACCGTTTCTCCAACCTGTGGGGTGCCAGCGATAGTGCCACGGGCGATAGCGGTCACCTCAACACCACTTTCCAATACTGCTGGTGGGACGAAGGCTGCCGCGAGCGTATGCCGCGTGTGCGCTACGGCAAGGTTCACATAGCCAATTGCCTCTACAAGAGCAGCGTCACCAACTATTGCATCGGTGTGGGTGCCTATGCCAGCATCTATGTAGAGAACTCCGTATTCTCGGGCATCCGCAAGGTCTATGACGACAAGTCGAACAGCACAGGTGCCATCAACCTCACGGGCTGCTCGTTCCAGAGTGTCAACACCAACTATTCGTACGACAACTTCGGAAGTGCCTTCACCCCCACTGACTATTATACGCTCGACGTAGTATCAGCCGATGAAGTCGAAGCCCTAGTGACGGACGAAGCCACCGGAGCCGGTGCCACGCTCGAAATCTCAGAACCGTAACAACTGCAATCTCGACTTTACATTCGCATAAAGAAACTTCGGATAAATAGTCATTTTTCCTAAAAACGTAGTTCCACTTACCTAAAAAGTCCCACCACAAACTTGGCGTAACCCAAGAAAACACTAACTTTGTGGCGACTAACAAAAAGTGGAATTACGTTTTTATTATTATAACTAACTAATTAGAGCTTATTATGACTTATTCACACGAAGTGGAACACATGTGTGTTGTACAAAAAGGTCCTAACCACGGACCGGCTCCTATTCCCGAAGAAGGTAAATGGGTAAAAGCTAAAGAAATTGTTGACATCTCTGGTCTGACACACGGCATTGGCTGGTGTGCTCCTCAGCAAGGTGCATGTAAACTGACCCTCAACGTGAAGGAAGGTGTCATTCAGGAAGCATTGGTTGAGACCATCGGTTGCTCCGGTATGACCCACTCTGCCGCCATGGCATCAGAAATCCTTCCGGGTAAGACTATCCTCGAAGCCTTGAACACCGACCTCGTTTGCGACGCCATCAATACGGCTATGCGCGAACTCTTCCTGCAAATCGTTTACGGACGTACTCAGTCTGCTTTCTCCGAAGGCGGCTTGATGATTGGTGCCGGTCTAGAAGACTTGGGTAAGGGTCTGCGCAGTCAGGTAGGTACATTGTATGGTACACTGGCTAAAGGTTCTCGTTATCTGGAAATGGCCGAAGGTTACATCAAGACCATCGCCCTGGATAAGAACGATGAAATCTGCGGTTATGAATTCGTCCACCTGGGCAAGTTCATGGATGAGATCAAGAAAGGCACAGATGCCAACGAAGCTCTGAAGAAGGTAACCGGCACATACGGTCGCTTCACAGCCGAGCAAGGTGCAGTTAAACACATTGACCCACGTCACGAATAAATAAGGAGGAAAGATTATGATTAGAGAAGTGAAATTTGAAAGCCAAGACCGTCGTATCAAACAGATTCTTGCTGCTTTGAACGCTAACGGTATCAAAGACATCGAAGAAGCTAACGCCATCTGCGAAGCTAATGGTCTCGATCCTTATAAGACTTGTGAAGAAACTCAGCCCATCTGCTTTGAGAACGCTAAGTGGGCTTACGTGGTAGGTTGCGCCATCGCCATCAAGAAGGGCTGCAAGAATGCTGCCGAAGCTGCCGAAGCCATCGGTATCGGTCTACAATCTTTCTGTATCCCGGGCTCTGTAGCCGACGACCGTAAGGTAGGTCTCGGTCACGGAAATCTGGCTGCCATGTTGCTGCGCGAAGAGACGAAGTGCTTTGCCTTCTTGGCCGGTCACGAGTCATTCGCCGCTGCCGAAGGTGCCATCAAGATTGCTGCCAAGGCAGACAAGGTTCGTAAGGAGCCTCTGCGTTGCATCTTGAACGGTCTGGGCAAGGATGCCGCACAAATCATTTCCCGTATCAACGGCTTTACCTACGTACAAACTCAGTTCGATTACTACACAGGTGAACTGAAGGTTGTTCGCGAAATCGCTTACAGCGACGGTCCTCGTGCCAAAGTGAAATGCTACGGTGCCGATGACGTTCGCGAAGGTGTAGCCATCATGTGGAAGGAAGGCGTAGATGTATCCATCACAGGTAACTCTACCAACCCGACTCGTTTCCAGCACCCCGTTGCCGGAACTTACAAGAAGGAACGTGTATTGGCAGGCAAGCCCTACTTCTCAGTAGCCAGCGGTGGTGGTACAGGTCGTACACTCCATCCGGACAACATGGCTGCCGGCCCTGCTTCCTACGGTATGACCGATACAATGGGTCGTATGCACTCCGACGCCCAGTTCGCCGGTTCTTCATCCGTTCCTGCCCACGTAGAAATGATGGGCTTCCTCGGCATTGGTAACAACCCGATGGTAGGATGTACGGTAGCTTGTGCAGTTGACGTGGCTACTGCGCTGAACAAGTAATAGAAATTACTCCGGTATAGCAAAGAGGGTATATCATAATACAAGATTTATGATATGCCCTCTTTTATATATCTGAGTATTCGATAATCTTCAGAAAACAGATTAATTTGACATTGTTAATGATTTCAGTGAGTAAGATGGAATCTGTATACCCTCAACTATCAGATTCGCATCGAACAGCGACGGTGTCTTTAGCTAATGAAAGTACCAACTCTTTGATAAGCACATGCGTTACTTCTTCGATAGTTCCGTCTAAGAGCATGTTAGGTTGAGGGTTGTGCTCGAAGTAGGTGTATTCTCGGAACACTACAAAAGAAG
>JAUNJD010000359.1 GCA_030523205.1 Bacteroides sp. | reverse complement strand
TAAAAACTCAAAACTTAAAAACTAAAATGATAAAGCACTATTTAAAATTGGCCGTGCGCCATCTGCTGAAGTATCGGACGCAGAACCTGATAAGCATCATCGGGCTGTCCGTGGGATTGCTGTGTTTCAGCTTCTGCCTCTATTGCAGCCGGTTTGTGGAGGGCGTGGACGATTGCTTTCCGCAGAAGAAACGCATTGCGGAGTTGGTGATGTACAACGAAGAGTCGGGATTGGAATTTTCGGGGACATCCGTCTCTATGGCAGAAGAATTCAGAAATCGGCATTGGGCGGGCGTGCAGGCAACGACAAGCGTAGTCTATCCGCGCGAACGCTCCTACACGGTGGAAACGGCGGACGGACGAGACTTGCCCTATACACTGCAAACCGTGGAGGTGGACACGTTCTACAACGAAGTGTTCACGCCGCAGGTGCTGGCAGGACATTGGCCGACGGCCGTCCATACGCCCAATGCCCTGGTCATGACTCGCTCGACGGCTGTCCGCATCTTTGGCAGTGCGGTGGAGGCCATCGGCAAGCGGTTGACACTGACAAGCCGACTATATACATCGCCCGACAGTACGCCCCGCACGGGCGGCATCGGCTATACGGTGCAGGCCGTGGTGGAGGACATCCCGCTGAACAACAGCTTCAAATTCATGGCACACATCGACTTGCTGGTCATGAACGATAGCGAGGGGCTGCTGCAAAACTTCAAGCGGAAAGGCATGACGGGGAGCGACACATACGTCTTGCTCGCGCCCGAGGTGGATGCGGGCGACCTTACCCGTCGGTTGAAGGAGGAGGGATATACTTATACGCTTTACAAGGAAACCTATTCCGTCGTTGCCCGGTCGATGGGCGAAAGAATCCGACAAGGGCCTGCACGCTACTTGAGCTGGATTGCCGGTGCGGTAGGCACGCTGATAGGACTGGTGGGACTGATAAATTTCTTCCACTTCCTGATAGGCTTTTTCTTGAATCGCACCAAGGAATACAGCATCATGAAAGTGGCCGGATGCAGCGGGCGGCAGCTGTTTGGCCTTCTGCTGACGCAGTTGCTGATGGTGGTGCTGCTTTCTGCGCTTCTTGTACTCTGTGGCATCGAACTGATAGGCGACCGCATGGACTTTTCCTTGATGAAGTCCGAAATGAGGTTCGATGTAGGTACGCTGATGGCGCATGTGGGGCAATATACCTTATGGCTGATGGGCATAGGGGCGGTGGTTTGCCTGCTGGTGTCGGTACGCATCCGCCGTATCTCCATACAAGAGGGCATCCGTGGCACAGGCAAGCGGAGGGGACGGCAATGGGGGCGCAACCTGATGTTGGGCATTCAGTTCTTTATTTGTTGGGTATTCTTTGCGCTGACCGTCGGCCTTTACCTTCAGTCGCGCGAGACATCGCAGGCCTTGTTCCCCTCCTTAAGCCTGAAGGAGAAAGCGGAGATTCTCAGCATCCCGCTGGCTTACGATTGCCTGAAACATTCGGATAAACTGGCTCTTGTGGAACGCTTCAAGCAGCACGCTGCTGTGAAGGATGTGATGTTGGCCGACATCGGCTATTTGGCCGGTGTGTCGGGCAATACACTGATGACCGAGAAGGGGAATAACCGCTCGTGGATAGAAATGAACATCATAGCCGTGCCTACCAACTTCTTCTCGTTCATGAACATTCCTGTGGAGGAAGGTCGTGGACCGGAGACAAAGAACGACTTGGTGGTGGATCGCACTTGGCAGGCGCAACGGGGCAATGTCATTGGCATGAACCTGTACGACACGGCAGTGGACTACACCGTATGCGGCGTCTGTGCATCCTTCCGGACGGATGTGTATGACCCAAGCCGGGGATATGCCTTCATTCCGTTCGATGCCTCGGAGTACGTGGGACATTGCTACCTGAAGTGTCATGCGGGACGGCAAGACGAGGTCGCAGGGTGGGTGAGAGGCATCCTGCGCGAAAGCCTGCCCGAAAGCATCACGCCGCAAGTGCGCACCTTGCTGGACGACATCCACGAGCAACAAGCTTTGGAATACAAGCTGAAAGACATCATCTTGTTCTTTGCCGTGGTCAGCATCCTCATCACGTTGCTGGGTGTCTATTCCAGTATCACGCTCGATACCGAACGTCGGCAGAAGGAGGTCGCTATCCGCAAGGTGAACGGTGCGGGCACACCGCAAATCATCCGTCTGTTTGCAAGGCTGTACGTCGTCTTGTTGGTGGTGAGCGCAGTCATTGCCTTCCCGCTGATTTACGGTGTGCTGACGGTGTGGCGGAGGATGTACACCGTATTCTTCGACCATGGCTTCCTGTTTTGGGCAGGCATCTTTCTGGTGGTGGCATTCATCACGGCCTGTACCGTCTTCTATCGGATACTGAAGATAGCGCGGGT
>JAUNJD010000081.1 GCA_030523205.1 Bacteroides sp. | reverse complement strand
AAACGAATATTTGTCTCTATCACCAGCAGATTTGCTTGATATCTTTGAAGGGCATAATATTGCCCGTAAAAAGCTTAGGAATGAATTGCAATTGTTTATGAGAGGGGAGCGTAATGTCGATAAATATAAAGAAGTTGGGATTAATTGGTCAAAATTGCGTGGCTTTTCCAACGAGAACAGCCGTTTCTATAAAGGCGACCGCAGATGGAATCTTCCACAATTCACGCCCGAAGCCTTAAAGCACAACATGCCGCTCGTAGCCCTTGTTAAGAAGTGGGCACAACGTAAGGGTATCACTCCTGCACAGTTCGCTTTGGCGTGGATGCTTTCGCGTAAGTCGTGGATAGTTCCGATACCCGGTACGACCAATCCCGATCATCTGGATGATTTTCTAGGTGCCGGAAATGTTCGCCTCGCATCCTATGAAATGGAAGAATTTGATAAGGAATACGCGAAGATTGATCTGATGGGCCACCGTGCGGACCCATTTACTGAAAGTCAAATCGATAAATAATAGGAATGATATACCTGTTGACCCTGCATTAAACAACAGGTATATCATTCCCTAAAACTTAAACAAGCTCTTAGAAATTCAAGACTCTTTCATAACCGATTATTAATCAGGAAGGATGCCAATTCTTTGTAGCCATGCCCTTACATTTTCTTTCGACTGTTCATCTCGTATCCTCTCACCAGAAATGCCGTAACTTTCAAGTTGGACAGCATTAGGAAAATATTCCCTAATAAGGCGGGAACAACTGCTGATTCCGCTTCCTCCGTGTGTGCCGAACGCTACAAGAGTCTTGTCAGCCAGTCCGGGATATGCCTCATAGAACGTCCGCATAATCATAGGCGGATTGCCGTGCCATATCGGAGAACCAATGAAGACGACATCATATTGGTCGAGATTTTCCAACTTGTTCTTTATGGCCGGACGTGCATTGGTCTCCGTTTCATGGTTCGACACTTGCAACATCTCTTGATAGTTTGTCGGATAGGAAGTTTCGGGTTCTATCTCGAACACGTCACCGCTGGTCAGCTCCTTGATGTAATCGCCCATGACTGCCGTGTTGCCACGATCCACATAGCCCACGTTCCAGTTCTCTCCAGCACGGGAGAAATAGGCTATCAGAATTTTGCCTATTGAATCTCCGGGAGTATTTCCACCGCCACTTCCATTTTCATCTTCATTACTGCCATTATTGCTTCCATTATTCTCTTCTTCCTGAACAATCGGCTCTTCATTTATAGAATCACGGCCGCAGGATACTGTCCATAGCAGACAACCCAGACAGCATAACATTGTTATGATCTTTTTCATCGAGAAAACTTGTCTATTTAGTAATTAGCAAAGCGATGATTACATTCGAGCGCATCAATACGCTGAATCTCTTGGTCTGTCAGTTCAAAATCGAATACATCATAATCTTCCGCAATATGTGCGGCATTCGAAGAACCGGGTATGCATATATTGCCACTTTGCAGGTGCCAACGAATAAGGACCTGATAAGGAGACTTGCCGTGCGCGGCAGCCACTTCATTGATTACCTCGTGCCGCGAGAGCGTGCGGATACCCGTCCCCCGCCCTCCGAGAGGGAACCACGACTCCAGCACTGTTCCGAACGGAGCTATATGTTCTTTCACGGAGCGATTTTGATGATAGGGATGCGTTTCGTTCTGTATCACGGCAGGGTTGATTTTAACAATCCGCATCAGGCGGTCAATATCATCCTCATAGAAGTTGGAGATACCAATAGAGCGTAATTTCCCGGCAGCAACGCCACGCTCCATTGCCTGATAAGCATGTTCGTCGTCACGAGCTGCATGATGAAGCAAAAGCAGGTCAATATATTCAACTCCGAGTCTTTCCAGACGTTCATCAATCTCTTCGTCGGCTCGATAAAATTCAGAAGTCCATAGCTTTGTGGTAATGAATATGTCTTCACGCTTTATCCCGAAATCCTGCATGCCACGCTTCAATCCACGCCCCACTCCTGTTTCATTTCCATAAATATCGGCTGTGTCGAAAAGACGAACTCCTACTTTCAGAGCATTGTATACCGATTCTTCGGCTTGGGAAGAAGATAGGGAAAAAGTACCTAACCCGAAAATGGGCATTTCATAACCACTGTTCAGCAATACGGTTCGTGTCTCGAAGTTGAAGGGATTGACGGTGCTCACGCTGTCGCTTCCGCCATTGTTATCGTTGCCGTTGTTGTCCTTGTCTTCAGGATTCTCCACTCCGGGTTGTTCGGGGTCTGTTGCGACGGCTTCTGCGTGGGCGCAACTACACATCAGCAAAAGAGTTGCTGCTATTAAAACTGAATTTAACGTTCTCATTTCTCTTTATTTTTGATGATTATGATTGTCATATTGCCGGTTGCCATGCGCCGAGTATCCGCTCCTGTTCCGCAAGGCTCATGTTGAAAAAGCGTTTGCCTTTGTCCAATGCGGCTATCTCCAGCATCTCCTCTCCGGTCAGCGAGAAATCGAACACCTCGATGTTCTCACGAATGTGCTGCGGATTCACTGAACGGGGAATCACGATATGGCCTTTTTGTATATGCCAGCGCAAGATGACCTGCACATTGCTTTTCCCGTATTTCTCTGCCAAACGGCCAAAGACCGGTTCATTGATAAGGCCGGTGTCGCCATGTCCTATCGGATACCAGCTTTCAAGAGCCGTCCCGCATGGGGCGATTCTCCTTTTCAGTTCCTCCTGCCCATAATAAGGATGGCATTCCACCTGCAACACGGCGGGTTTGATTTGGGCGAAAGACATCAGCTCCTCCAATCGTTGCGATTCGAAATTGCTGATTCCGATGCTTCTTACCTTGCCTTGTGCCACGGCTTTCTCCATATCCCTCCAGGCTCCGAGGTAATCACCGAACTGTTGATGCAAGAGCAGAAGGTCTATATACTCCATATTCAGCCGCTTCAACATCTTATCTATGGCTTCGGCAGTCTTGCCCGTGCCATATTCGCTTGGCCATAGCTTAGAGGTAATCCACATATTTTCGCGGGCCACGCCACACTCGCGCACAGCCTCGCCTACGCCGCATTCATTCCGATAGGCGTGTGCCGTATCTATATGACGATAGCCGCAGGCAATGGCTTCGAGACATACAGCCTTTGTAGCCGCATCACCTTCAATTTGATATACTCCAAGTCCAAACTGGGGAATCCTGTTCCCGTCATTCAATTTGATATAAGTCTGTTCCATCATGTTTTTCTTATTGTTGTTCTGATTCTTTTATATCGCTCCATTCAAAATGCGATGTTCGCTTGGATATAAGCCATTTACCCTCTTGACGTACATACTCGTCTTCATAGCGCACACCTTGTGTGGTCATTATTTTGCGGCCATTCTCCATATCAATTAATACTACTTGGCAATAAGCTATGCCAGTAGCCTTGTCTCCATCAAGTTTTACGACCTGTTGCCCGTTAATGTGATACACCACATCGAATCTGTCAAGAAATGCCCCGAAACGTTCGGCAAGTACCTTTCTTCCTTTCAGGCGGGAAGTTTCCTGTATTCCATGATATGACACTACTTCAGCACTGTCCGTGAAGAGCAACACTTGGGCTTCCACATCTTTCATGTCAGCAAGGTTGGAGAATGTATCCACCAAATTTTTCAAAGCCATGCGGTCTGTAAGTTCTTGTAGCATTGCATTCTCTTTCTGTGTCAGATTAGGCATGGTTGCAGGATTTACCCTCATGCCATCTATAGGCTTTATTGTACAGAAACCGTCCTGTTCGTTCAAAACCGTTATTGCTCTATTTTCACGGTTTACCGCATAGCATGGCAAAAATGCCATACTGCATGCAATCGAAAGAAATAATTTTGATAATCTGTTCATAATATGATTCTTATTTTTTTTGTTTCGCATTACAAAGTTCGCCCTTTTTTTGCGCACCGTTATAAGAAAATATACAGCAACACTTTCACGGATTTCTGTTTGTTGCAATACGTATCTTTTACCGAACACCACCTCCCAACGCCCGATAGAGCACAATCATACTTTGCGCCTCGTCGAAAGCATTGGCGAGATTGTCCATCCGAGTTTCGAGCAGCAACTGCTGAGCGGTAAGTACTTCTATGTAAGAGGTGTTTGTGCTGTGACGCATTAGCAGGCGGGTTGCACGAACCGCTTGCTCTTGTTTGGCTGCCCGGCTTGCGAGTACATCGCGTTTGACTACCGCACTGTGATAAGCCGAGAGAGCGTTGCTCACTTCTGCCCCGGCATCGAACAGAGATTGTGTGAACTGCACACGCGCTTGTTCCTGCCTTGACCGGGTTATCTTCAAGTCTCTCCGCAACTGCCCTTTGGCAAACAGAGGCTGCGTCAGTGAGCCGATAGCGGATGCAATGAACTGCGCCGGATGGGTGATGGCCGCCCCTGTGCCTGTCATCCAACCACCCTCGGCAGAGAGCCGGATGGAGGGATAGAAAGCGGCACGGGCAGAGTTGGTGGCGTAAAAAGCCTCTTTCAACACCGCTTCCGCTCTGCGCACATCCGGACGGAGAGAAAGCAGGTCAGCAGGCAGGCCTGTGTACAAAACCGGTTTTTGCAGACGATGCTCTTCTGCCCAATCCACGACAATCGCTCCCGGCGCATGTCCGAGCAGTGCAGAAAGATTGTTCTCCATCTCCGTGATGCTTTGACGGATGTCGTGCCTCGATGCCTCCACCGCCAAGAGGTCTGCTTCGGCTTGCAACACGGCAGCCTCGTTGGTGGTACCCGCATGCATCATGGCTTGCAGCGCACGCACATTCTCCTGCCAGTTCAGCAAGGTGCTGTCTGCAAGGGCAAGTTGGCGATGGAGCATAACGAGCGTGTAATAGTCGGTAGCAATGGTGGCCACCAATCCGGTCTGCACGGTTTGCCGATAGTCTTCGCTCTGTTCCAGCCGTGCCCGCTCCTGCTGCTTGGCATTGCGCAGCCGTCCAAAGAAGTCGAGCTCCCATTCTGCCGAAAAAAGCCCGTCGTATGTCCATGCTGCCTTTTCGCCCTCCTGCTTGCTCAGTCCGCCGTCCGCGCCCAACGACAGTCCCGGCAGAAAAGCCAACTTTGCGGCTTGCAGGGAAGCGGCAGCTTCCTCTATGCGGAGTTCGGCAATCCTTAAATCTGCATTGTTCTTCAGGCCTTGCTCAATAAGTGTTTGCAGGCAACTGTCGGTGAACATCTCCCGCCATGACAGTTCGGCCATGCTTTGTGTGGTGTCGATGGCCGACGATTCATTGCGAAACAAGGCATTGTCCGCCACATTCTCCGGATGTTGATAAGAGGAATAGACTCCGCAACTTGTCAATGTGGATGCGGCAAAAACTATGCACATCACTGTTATCGTCGTTTTAGGTAGATACTTCATTGTGTGCCTTTCCACTTTCTCCTGCAACCATTGGAACACCACGAACAGCGAAGGCACGAGCAGCAGCAAGGCAAGCGAGCCGACCAACATTCCACCCACCACGCCGGTACCCAACGAACGGTTGCCATTGGCTCCCACGCCCGTGGAGAACATCATGGGCAGCAAGCCGACAATCATGGTCAACGCCGTCATCAGTATGGGGCGCAGACGCTCACGGGCGGCCGTGAATGCGGCGAAGGTCAACGACAATCCTTCTCTGCGGCGTGTCGTGGCATATTCGGTAAGCAGTATGGCGGTCTTGGCAAGCAGTCCGATGAGCATAACCAAGCCCATCTGTAGGTAGATGTTGTTCTCCAATCCGAACAGGCGGACAAAGAGGAAACTGCCTACCAGCCCGAACGGCACGCTCAGCAACACGGCAAACGGAATGAAATAGCTTTCGTAGAGCATGCTGAGAATGATGTAGATGAACACTACGGAAAGGGCAAGGATAATACCCGTATCGTTGCCACTCTCGCGCTCGGTGCGCGACAGGCCGCCTAAATCGTAGCCATAGCCCTGCGGCAAATATTGCCCGGCCGTCTCCTCAATGGCACGGATGGCATCGCCCGAGCTGTAGCCCTCGGCAGCACTGCCGTTCACGGTGATGCTACTGTACAGGTTGAACCGATACAGGTTCTCCGCATCGTACACGCGGCGCAACTTGGCAAACTGACTGACGGGCGCCATGCTGCCTTCGCCCACACGTACATACATATTATGTAATGACTGCTCGTCGAGGCGGTATTCGGGCAAAGCCTGCAGGATGACGCGGTAGGGCTTGTTGAAGCGGTTGAAGTTCGAGGCGTACAGACTGCCCACGTAACCTTGTATCACCCGAAGCACCTCATCGGGCGATACTCCGGCGATTTTGGCCTTTGCCGCATCCACACTCACCTCATACTGCGGATAGTCGGGCGAGAAGGTGGTGTAGGCCGACCCTATCTCCGGGCGTTCGTTCAGTTTGGCGAGGAACTCCTGCGTGATGGCGTGCAGCTCCTTGGCCGAATGTCCCGAACGGTCGAGTACATACAGTTCAAATCCTCCCGTGTTGCCATATCCGGGGAGCGTTGGGGGTGTGAATGCCATAATGCTTGCCTCGGTGACTGATTTCACCCTTTCATTAATTTCGGCGGTTATCTCTTCGGCGGTATGCTTGCGCTCGCTCCACGGCTTCAGTCCGAACACGGCGTTTCCTCCGGCCGGCCCATGCCCTGCCGTCTGGTTGAATCCCGACACAAAGGTCTTACTCTCAATGTCGTCGATGTCGTTTAGCAAGGAATCAATCTTGTAGAGCAGGCGGTCGGTGGCGTGCAACGAGCTTCCCTGCGGCAGCATGATGCTCATACGCACCAAGCCGAGGTCTTCCTGCGGTATCATGCCCGTGCGGGTGGTCTTCATCAGAAATGCGAATAGCAATACCGACACGACCACCGTCGTTCCGGCCAGCCACCTGCGCTTGATGAAAAAGAACGCCCAGCGGCGATATTTGCCGAGCATCACACCATAAGCGACGTTGTAAGCACTGCGCAGCTTTCTTGTAAATCCCATTGTAACGGTATCGTGGCGCATGACTATGGCGCACAAAGCAGGACAGAGCGTCAGAGCGTTGACGGCGGAGATGCCCACGGCAACGGCCATCGTAATGCCGAACTGCTTATAGAACGTACCGGTGACGCCGCCGGAAAAGGAAACGGGAATAAACACCACCATGAATACCAACGAACAGGTGACAATGGCTCCCGCAATGCCCTTCATGCCATCGTGCGTGGCGAGATAAGGAGACACATAGCCCTCCTCAAACTTGCTCTGCACCGCTTCGACCACCACGATGGAGTCGTCGACCACCGTACCTATCACCAGCACGAGGGCGAACAGTGTCAGCAGGTTTATCGAAAATCCTACGAGTGAGAGGAAAGCGAATGTACCGACAAGCGACACAAGGATGGAGATGGTCGGGATGAGTGTGGAACGCAAGTTCTGCAGAAACACGAAAACAACCAATATGACCAGCAGCACGGCTTCGATGAGCGTTTCCACCACATTGCTGATAGAAGCGGAGAGAAAAGCGTTGGCATTGTCAACCATCTGCAAATGCAGGCCTTGGGGCAGCTCTTTCTCCACCTCACGCAGGTAGTTTTCGATGTCGTTCACAACCTTCGTGGCATTCGCCCCAGGCTGCTGATAGACCATGCAATAGACACTGGACTTGCCATTGGTCACGCACGTGTATGTTTCTTCCAAACTTCCCATCTCCACCTCGGCCACGTCCTTCACCCGCAGCACCTCGCCGTGGGGCAGTGCCTTTATCACCATGTTGCCGAACTCTTCGGGCGTTTGCAATCGTCCCGTATATCGCAACGTATATTGGAAGGCATTGTCGGATTTTTCACCCAACGAGCCTGTGGCAACTTCGATGTTCTGCTCGTCCAGCACGTCGGCAATGTCCTGCGGCACAAGCCCAAACTGCGCCATCTTGTCCGGCCTCAGCCAAAGGCGCATGCTGTATTCCTGCCCCATGGCATTGACGCTACCCACGCCGGGAATGCGTAGCAGGGCAGGCTCTACATTTAGCTTCTGCCAATTGGCGATGAAGATACGGTCGAATTTCGACTCGTCATCGGTATAGAGGGCAAACTCCATGATGAGCGTATTTTCTTGCTTGTTGGTCGTGATGCCGGCTTGCACCACCTCTGCCGGAAGCAGGCTTGTCGAGGCGTTCACACGGTTTTGCACGTTGACGGCAGCCATGTCGGCATCTGTTCCCGGACGGAAATAGACGGTGATGGTCACCTGTCCGCCGGTGGCAGCTGTGGAAGTCATGTAGGTCATGTTCTCCACGCCGTTGATAGCTTCTTCCAGAGGGGCGATGACACTGCGCTGCAAGGTCTGGGCGTTTGCTCCGGTGTAGTTGGCGGAAACCACCACGGTAGGCGGAGCCATGTTGGGGTATTTCTCTACCGGCAGTTGCGTGATGGAGATGATGCCAAGCAATACGATGATAATGGATATACCTGCCGCCAGCACCGGGCGGCGGATGAACAAATCTATCTTCATGGCTATTCCTCCTTTCTTGTCTTTATCTCCATGCCGTCCTTCAACGAGGCGATGCCTCCGCTCACCACCGTATCACCGGCTTCCAGTCCGTCGGTCACAATGAACTCCTTGCCATCACTCTGCGGCAAAACCTTTATCTCCGTGGCAATAGCTTTGCCGTCCACCACCTTGTAGGCAAACCGCTTGTCTTGCAGCTCGTAAGTGGATGCCTGCGGCACGACAATGCACGCCTCATACTCGTAAGGCAGAAGCACATTGCCCGTCGAACCGCTGAAGAGCCATCCGTCCTTGTTGGGGAATACGGCCTTCAAGGTAACGCTGCCCGTCTGCCGGTCTACCACGCCACTCACATTTTCAATCTTTCCTGCCGACGAATATTCCGTACCGTTGCTCAACTGTAGTCGCACGGCAGGCATGGAAGCGATGGCACGGCTCATATTGCCGTATTGTTGCATAAGCGTGAGTAAGGAGGTCTCGTTCATCGAGAAGTACACCCACATGTCAGTATTGTCGGAGACCGTGGTCAAGGGTTGCTCCGAATTGGCAGACACCAATGCACCCACACGATAAGGAAGCATTCCTACCACACCGTCGGAAGGACTGCGCACCACGGTATAGGAGAGGTCGTTGGCTGCGTTCTTCATTTCAGAAAGGCGCTGCTCTACCACCGCCTTGGCTTCGGCAAGGGCGTTTTCAGCCGTCTGCAAGTCCACGTCCGAAACGACCTTGGCACGATGAAGCTCTTCCTTGCCCCGATAGTCCAATTCCGCAGTGGAGAGTTGTGCTTCTGCAGTATGCACGGCAGCCCTTGCGGTTTCCAATGCCGCTTCATACGGCACGGGGTCTATCATGAAGAGCGGTTGCCCTTTCTTGACACGCTCGCCTTCACCGATGCATACTTTCACAATTTTCCCGGTTATCTGCGCATATACATCCACGTCTTGCCGACCACTGATGGTTGCGGCATACGAGGTGGTAAGCGTGCGGTGCTCCGGCTTCAACATCCTTACCGTGTACGTGGTTTGCTCCGTTTCCTTTCCGGCCTGCTTGTTGCAGCCCGTCATTGTCCAAATTGATAAGATGAGTAAAAAAGCTGCCTGTCCATAATTGGCTATGGCTCTTGTTCTTGCTCCTTTCATATTCTATTCTCCTTCCTTTATTCCATTTTTCATGCACCAATCCAACACGATGTCGGCTATCTGATGACTGTTCTTGTCCATCATCAGCATGTGCGAGTTGCCATGTATTCCCCTATCGGGCAAATGGATGACCGTGGCATTGCCGCCTGCTCGGTTGATGGCATCAGCCAAACGGCTCCAACCGTTCAGACTGTTCTGCCACACGTGTCCGGGCATACCGGTTTCGTTAGTCAGATTGTCCCCGAAAATGATGAGTAAGGGAATCCCCGCCAACTGTTTGATTTGTTCATCGGAATAACCGCTTCCCGTTCCACCTGGTTCGAGAAGTACCATGCCTCTGATGCCATCCCGACTACGCAAAGCCGTCTCAAGTGGGAATGCCCCAGATTGGGAGTGACTGACCAGCACCACATTCTTTATTTCGGCAGAAAGTTCGGACAGGCATCGATAGTTTGCATCGGGCGACGGTAAACGCATGATGTGGGGAACGTTCTGCTTGGAAAACTCTTCCAAGCTGTTCACCGGAAACTGTGCCTCTTGCACAGGTTTCCCGTCTTTTGTACCGAAGCGGAAATTCGTCCATGAATTCTCATCAGTTTTACGGCTGAACGGGGTTTGATTGATATGTTTTACTGTTCCTGCCAGCACGTTGTTGTAGGTCTTCTGGTTGAAGCCAGAACGTCCTATGCCCACCTGGTCTACCACGTACACGGCGTGTCCCTTACGCACAAGGTATTCGTCCCAACCCATACGTCCGTCCGGTGTCGTTTCCCAGCACTTCCCGCTGAGGTGCATGCCGTGTACAAGCACGAATGAAATGCTGTCTGTCCGCTCTTGTGGAATCATATACCTAACGTACATTTGGTTCACGGTGACGTGTCCCGGCGGACAGATGCCACCTAACTCATCTTTAGTCTGACTTTCCTGTTCGCCTCCTAAATAGAAACTTCCCTGCGCTTTCAATACCAATGGGGCAGGACTTGCGGTGATGCTTGCGTATTGCTGTGCAGACGCACTAGTTAACGTTCCAAAAACAGTCAATACAATCATTAAATGCTTCATGTTCATTCTAATTTGCTGTTTTAACTTATATCGTTCTTACGCCTGCAAAATTCTTCGTTTTCCCAAAACTTTCGATAAGAAAATCAGCGGTAACACTTTCACAGATTTCTGTTTTTGAGCAGCAATCGGATATCCGTGAAAGAAAATAGGAAAAATGTGAAAGCTGATATGAAACCGAATCGCTACCTTTGCAAAAAAACAACGGATATGACAGAAACAGCTTTATTCAATGCCGCAGATTTTCCACGCAGTACGCCGCAAGCGGTGTATCACGAAGGAGACATTCTTTTGTTCAACACACAGGCAGACCGCTGCCTGCCTTCTGAATATACGGGCCGATACCACGTACATATCCTCTGCCATGCCGGAAAGGCACAGTTTTCCATGATGGAAAAGACATACGTGGTAGAAGCCGATGATTGGGTCATCTGGCAGATTGGCTCGGAAATCTACGACGCGCTCTACTCTTCCGACTTCGATGCCGACTTCCTTTTGGTGGAAAGGAACTTCCTAATAGAGAACAATCCGGAGACCGTTTGGGCAACGAAAGGATACGTATTCATCAAGAATAATCCCGTGTTCCACCTGGACGAAAAAGGGAAAGGACTGCTACAAGCCGATTTCGACCTGATACGGCAAAGGCTCTCCGGAAGCAATATCTTTCGCAGGGAGATTCTGGGACGTACTATGCAAATCTTCCTCTTCGATTTGTGGAATGTATACGAAGAGGCCATCAACCGGCAGGAAAGCTTGAGCAACCTGTCCGCAGGGCTGTTCCATCGCTTCATGGATTTGGTGCGACAGTATTCCACCACTGAGAGGGAAGTGGCTTTCTATGCCGACAAGCTATGCGTTTCGCCCAAATATCTGTCTGAAGTCGTGAAAAAAGGCAGTGGCAAGCCTGCTTCTTATTGGATAAACGGCTATGCCACACAGGAAATTGTCGCCATGCTGAAGAAGCCGGACATGACACTTACAGAAATCTCCGACCGTATGGGATTTTATAATCCTGCCCATTTCAGCCGGTTTGTAAAGAGGATGCTTGGCGTGTCGCCGTCTGAGTACAGGCAGAATTCGGGAAATGAACAATCCAATCAATAATCATACGCTCTAAAGTCATGGTTGCAACAGTCTCTGCCCTCATCCTACGCATTCTGTCCAATCCGATAGGTAATGTATTCCAAAAGAGATTGACCGGCGAACAGAATCATCCGCTGATAGTCAATTTTCTGACATTTTTTATATTGGGCATCTTTTGCATCATTCCGGCTTGTCGGGTAAATTGGGGAAATATTTCGGGAGAATGCTGGTATTACGGCATCATAGCCGGCATATTCGGCGCGACAGGCAATGCCTTCCTGGTAAAAGCATTGCAAAAAGGAGATTTGTCCGTTTTGGGACCTATCAATTCATACAAGTCAGTAGTCGGCATTCTGGGAGGCATGCTATTTTTACAAGAGATGCCTAACTTGTATGGAATAGGCGGAATGCTTCTCATTATATTTGGAAGTTATTTTGTATTGGACACCATGCCGGAAGGTTTTTCCTTGGCATTATTGAAGAACAAGGAAATACAATACCGTGTTTGGGCAATGGTATTGACAGCCGTTGAAGCCATTTTTATCAAAAAAGTCATTCTGTATTCTTCGGTTTCCGTTTCTTTCTTCTTTTGGTGTTGGTTCGGGGCTTTCTTTTCATTCCTCCTCTTATTCTTGTTCAGACTTCGCCCAATAGAAGAAGCAAAGCAGATAAAACGTCGTCATTTGCCTTTGTATGCTTGTTTGGTGCTATGCATCGGGACCATGCAATACACTACCAATTATGTGTTTTCGCACATGAATGTCGGATATGCCCTTGCCTTATTCCAGCTTTCTACCATAGTCAGTATTTTCTTGGGATATCGTCTATTCAAAGAACAGAACATTCGAAGAAAATTGTTAGGTGCCGTGATTATGATAACAGGCTCGATTATTATTATTTTATGGAACTAAGATATTAGAAGCTAAAATGGCCTGCCCGGCATCATGCACACCGGACAGGCCATATACAGAGAGAGACTAAAAACACATACCCCATACTTATCGTGTGTGCTTCCTTATCCGTTTTATCCACAGATAGTAGCCCGTCAACGGAAGGACAGCCCCCATCAATGCCGCCACAAAAGCAAGGATGCGGGTCAACAGTCCACCCCAACTGCCTACATGGACGGAGTAAATCCAGCCACGCAGTTTGCCGGCTTTGTCTTGGTCGCGATAGTAAGTGGCCTCTTTCAGCTGACCCGTAGCGGCATCGAACGCATAGCGGTCTGCTGCACGCTGATTGCCCAACCGACCGTAGGATACGCTTGCCGAACCCGCAGACACCGTAATCTGTTTGTTGTCCGGACAGAGACGATTCAACTCTTCATACACACGTTGCCAATGAACAAACAACGGCAAAGCAGGAGCGGAATCCGGTTGTCGTCTCCCCTCTCCTTGCGGATGCTGTTTATCGGGACGTTCCCCCTGAGTGCGTTGTTCGCCCTGCGGACGCTTACCCTGCGATGCACCTCCTCCATGCGACGAACCACCTTGCTGCTCCGTCTTTACCCCAAACGCACCATAGAAAGCCGCGCGATACCATGGGAAGGACCACGTCAGTCCCGTCAGTGCCATAGCCAGCAGGAAGAGAAGAACATACATACCGCCTGCCACGTGCAGGTCGTACCAGAAACGCCGTCCACCATGACGGACGGAAATCTTCAAGCTTTGGCGAAGCGCTTTCTTGGTCCGCGGCCACCAAACGACAACACCCGTTATCAGGATGACAACAAACAGCAAAGTGCTGATACCCACTATCGTCTTCCCCCACGAGAAGCCTCCACCAGGCGTCACGCTATCCAGCAACCAGCGATGCAATCGGAACATGAAGCTAAAGAAAGGAGCACGCTCACTCCGGCCCTTCACTTCGCCCGTATACTGATCTACGTACATCGAAGCCCTGCGAGGCTTGGACAGACTGACCTGATAGGCACGGTCTTGGTCGGTAAACACAGTGACACCCGTCACTTGTACGCTATCGGGCAGTCCTGCCGATACCTTCTCAAGCAATTGCTCCATAGGCAGAGGCTTGCCCCCCGACTGCGATTCTACGAAATAAAGCTCTGGTCGCATCAGCTCGTTCACTTCTTTCTCGAACACCAGCATGGCGCCCGAGAAACAAACAAGTGTGACTATCAGTCCGAAGGGGACCGATAGCCACAAATGGATTTTCCGAAAAATTTTCTTCATAACAATTTTATTCCTGATACTCCAGCTTACCGATGGCACTGATGTCTTCTGCCTCTACCACCAGTCCGGCAGTGGCCGTAGCCGTAGTCGGATTAATCTGATAGATGGTCGGATAGCTTCCATCGGAAGTCACTACACCCACGTAGATGTATCCGTCCTCAGCATACGGCGTGCTGCCGAATGAAGAAATGACATCGGCATCGGGCAGGCCGGTGACGGTAGTGAATGTTTTCGTAGAGCCCCTATATACGGCCAGTCCGGTAGCACCCGTACCGCGTGCATTCAGATAGCCCGGATTGGAAGCATTGTCTTCGATGGCAGTAAACATCTGGAGGAGGAAGTAATCATCCGTAATGTGCCATACACGCAGGAAAGAACAACCATCGGACAACGCCTCCAAATCTACCGCACCATAGCTTTCGTCAAACTCTGTCTCACCGCTATTGATGCGCATCACGCGGGCACCCAGCTCACCGGTGGTGTAGTAAGTAGCCGTGTGCATACGTCCGTAACCCGGAGAGAACACATAGAGGTTGCCCTCATCGTCAGCCTGAATGGTCTGATAATATTGCGAACGCATACGACCGCAAGCAAAGCCCATCTCGCCCGTGCGGATGATGGTGGGCGTGTCAGAGAAGTCGGCACTTGTATAGATAGCAATGTAAGCACTATCAGGATACTGCGTAGCGGGGATGACACCTGCATCGTAGGATGAACTGCTGGAACCACCCGACTCCTGTGACACCTTGCTCTCATCGAATTCGCCCGTATAGTTGCTCACCCCCCAGGCACTCATACCCATCGGCACGGCCGACGTGTAGTATTTGCCGTCGATTTCAACAAAACCGGCCAGTGTCACATATTCACCGTTGCCCAAATAGTCCTCGCAAACGTAGGAAGCTGTGCTCAGCACTTGGTCTTCGGCATGAAGGAAGTTGAAGCCGAGGCCTTTCTTGGCATTGCCGTCGCTGTCGGTATTGTCCGTATCTACAGCCGATACCGTCACTAGATTTTCACCACATACACCGTAAGAGGTAAAGCGAGTGATGGAATATTCGTTGGAACGCTTGGTCATCGCACCGCTTGCATCCAGATAATAGGAAGCCGTGCCACCGGAACTGCCTTGATTATATACCAAGTTGTAGAGATACTTATTGTTGTAGAACACCCATGCCGTAGCTGCCGTGGCCTCCGTACCCGTACCTACGGCCGACACAGTGCCGCTTGTCAGGGCAGTGGAGGTCAACAGATAGTCGCTATCATCCACCCCGGCTGCCATCACATATCCGGATTCGGTTGTGGCAGAGTCGTCATCGTCATCCTCTCCGGAAGATGCGTTACTGTCATCACTACAGGAAGTGAACACACTTCCTACAAAAAACATGGCCATCAATGACCATACAAAATACTTCTTTGTCATATTCTCTTCTTTATATAATTGAGTTAGTAAATACTCCGTTAATTAATTG
>JAUNJD010000080.1 GCA_030523205.1 Bacteroides sp. | reverse complement strand
AAGGGGACAATTTCTGTTTGGCTGAAAGGGTCAAAATTGCGTGGCTTTTCCAGTAGCCGTATAGATTCATAGCTTTTCAACTTCCTCGTGCGATAATCCGGTAGCTTGTGCGATAACGTCAATAGCCACGCCCAATTTTTTCAGATTACGTGCATTGTTTAGGTTCGCTTCCTTTAATCCTTCTTCTTTGCCTTTCAGCAATCCTTCTTCTAATCCTTCGGCCCTACCTTCTTCGCGCTCGGTATTGATATTGTCGCGAAGGATTACAATGTTATCCAAGTGGCGGTAATAAGCAGCCAATTCACTCTTGGTCATACTGTCCAGTTTCAGTCTTTCACGAGCCTCCTCAAGACCGGGAGCTGTGGCGGTTGACGGTATCTCTCCTGTATTCAGATAGTAAATCCATTCCTCCAATGGGCTTTTGGCAACCTGATTGAAACCGTTTACTTTCAAGATGTAGTATTCGGGATACAATTGGCTGACTGTATCCACCTTGAATGTCTGTTTTTGGAATGGGGTAAGCTCAAGGATGTCGTTGGTGTGAATGCCCCTGAATTCCGTTTTCCCATGATATACGAAATCCGCTCCATGCCCCAGCGAGAAATAGACTATATTGACGCTATATACCTTGCGCACCTTGTCGTAGCTTTCACCCCTATTGATGTACTCGGTAACCAGTTTTGAAGTACCGAACAGCATACGCTGGAAATAGGCGTATTCGTTGTTGTTCTGTACTTCTATCAGTACCAATTCACCTTTGGAATCCTCGGCAAGCATATCGACACGGTTGTACTTGTCATACTCATCTTCCTGATTGCTTTCGCTTTCAAGGAGTCTTTGGATAATGATCTTTTCACCCAATAGGGTAGTGAGCAGACCTTCAAGTACACTGAAGTTAGCCTTATTCCTGAGCAGACGTTTCATCGCCCAGTCGAAACGGATTACCTGATTCTTATGATTGCTGTTCATAACGGTCTAATGTATTGGCAACTACAAAGGTAGACAAAAAGATTCAGCGAGCCAAAATAACGGAAGAAAAAGCTGATATTAACGTCAATCATCCCTGAGAATAGAATGTTACTAGCATCCCTAACGTACAAATCTTTCACAACAATCATCCAAATCTTTTATTTTCGTCCCCTTGTCAGTCGGATGAAAAGCCTTGATTTATCATCCGAAACTGCTGGGATCATCTTCCGAAATGCCAGCAATTTTCGGGAATGACATGAGGAATAAGGGGCGGTAGGTCGAGGCATTTTGCTTGGAAACTCGTGGAAAAAGGGACGGAAATCCGTGGAAAAAACGGATGTGCCGCGAGGGTCATATATGCGGAGCGCGAGGGAGAACTATGCGGAACACGAGGGAAAACAATGTTTGACGCGAGGGAACTATATGTCTGACACGTTAGAGCTATATCCCCAATGCGCCGAACAGGCATTCCTGACGTAAAACCGAAGGGAAACAACATCCCTCCATCCGTTTCATTGTTCCGAAAGCAGCCCTTTTCATTGTTTTGCCTTCCTCCTTCTCTAGAATATTTGTTGATATTTCGATAACGTGTTATCCCGTAACAACTTACTGATTTTCGTTTCAAAAAAATCCATCGGCCTTGCCTTTGGGTCGGAATACGCGATTCTGGTGTCTTTGGGCCGAAAGGGTAGGGTGTAAGGTTTCTTTCGGCATTCTGTCATCTTCTATTTCATCGTATGCACCTTTTTTGTACCTTTGCCGGGCTAAAACAGATTCAAGAATGATAGTTTGCATTGCCGAAAAACCCTCCGTGGCACGCGATATTGCCGACGTGCTGGGTGCTAAAGATAAGAAAGACGGGTACATAGAAGGAAACGGGTATCAAGTGACCTGGACCTTCGGTCACCTCTGTACGCTGAAGGAACCGCACGAATATACGCCCGACTGGAAGTCGTGGCGACTGGACTACCTGCCCATGATTCCTCCCCGTTTCGGCATCAAGCTCATCAGCAACCCCACTTACGAACGGCAATTCCATACCATAGAGAACCTCATGCAGCACGCCGACATGATTATCAACTGTGGCGATGCCGGACAGGAAGGAGAGCTGATACAGCGTTGGGTGATGCAGAAGGCCGGTGCCCGATGCCCCGTGAAGCGCCTGTGGATTTCTTCGCTGACCGAGGAGGCCATACGCGAGGGCTTTGCCAAGCTGCGCGACGCTGCCGACTTCCAGCCGCTGTACGAGGCCGGACTATCGCGTGCCATCGGCGATTGGCTTCTCGGCATGAATGCCACGCGCCTTTATACCATGAAGTATGGGCAGAACCGTCAAGTGCTGTCCATCGGCCGCGTGCAGACGCCCACACTAGCTCTCATCGTCAATCGTCAGCTGGAGATACAGAACTTCGTGCCCAAGCAGTATTGGGTGCTGAACACCGTCTATCGCGACACCACCTTTTCTGCCTTGATACGCAAGAGCGAGGAGGAACTGATATTGGAGGCCGAAAAGCAAGGAGAAGGCAAGAAGGATGTTTCTGCCAAGGATAAAGCCGAGGCCGAGAACCGAGGCATCGACCCCATCACCGACCACGAACGTGGACTTGCCTTGTTGGAGCAAATCAAAAATTCGCCCTTCACCGTGACCGACGTCACCAAGAAACAGGGTAAGGAATATCCACCTCGCCTGTTCGACCTGACTTCCTTGCAGGTGGAGTGCAACAAGAAGTTTGGCTACTCGGCCGACGAGACGTTGAAGCTCATACAGTCGCTTTACGAGAAGAAGGTGGCCACCTATCCGCGTGTAGACACTACGTTCTTGAGCGACGACATCTATCCCAAGTGCCCCGGCATACTGAAAGGTTTACGAGGGTACGAGACCTATACGGCTCCGCTGGAAGGAACCACCTTAACCAAGTCGAAGAAAGTGTTCGACAATTCCAAGGTGACCGACCACCATGCCATCATCCCCACCGGACAGCCGCCCGTGAACCTGACCGATACCGAACGTCGCGTGTTCGACCTCATAGCCCGCCGCTTCATTGCCGTATTCTACCCCGACTGCAAGGTAGCCACCACCACCGTCATGGGGCAGGTGGAAGGCATCGACTTCAAGACTTCGGGCAAGCAGATTCTCGACCCAGGTTGGCGCGTGGTCTTTGCTGCTCCGGCGACTACGGCTTCAGCGGCTTCTACCTCTGCCTCCGCATCACAGTCTTCTGTCTCTACCGAAGAAAAAGAAGAAAAGGAGGGGGAAAGCGAGAAGGTGCTCCCTTCGTTTGTAAAGGGCGAAAGCGGTCCGCACGTCCCCGACTTGGTGGAGAAGTGGACACAGCCGCCCCGTCCCTATACCGAAGCAACGTTGCTCCGTGCCATGGAGACCGCCGGCAAGCTGGTAGATAACGACGAACTGCGCGATGCGTTGAAGGAAAACGGCATCGGTCGCCCTTCCACCCGTGCTGCCATCATCGAAACCTTGTTCAAGCGCAATTACATCCGTAAGGAGAAGAAGAACCTGATAGCCACTCCCACCGGCGTAGAACTGATTCAGACCATCCACGAAGAACTGCTGAAGTCCGCCGAACTGACGGGTATCTGGGAGAAGAAGCTGCGCGAGATAGAGAAGCGCACCTACAACGCCGCCCAGTTCTTGGAAGAGCTGAAGCAGATGGTGACGGAGGTGGTGAGCAACGTCAAGGCCGATAATAGCCGCCGCTACATCACGATTCAGACGCCTATTCCCGAGAAAGATAGCAAGTCGTCAACCAAGGCTTCTGCTTCCGGAAAGGATGCCACCACCAAGGAAGATGCTTCTGCCGACAAGCCTAAGCGTGCTCCTCGTAAGAAAGCGGCATCCAAGAAGACCGCTGCTGCCGAAGCACCTGCATCCGAAGCCGCTGCTCCCGCTGCGGTGGCTCCTGTCGCTGCCGAGGCTGTTTCGGATGCGCTCATCGGTCGTCCCTGTCCTGTGTGCGGAAAGGGGACGATAATAAAAGGTAAAACGGCCTACGGTTGTTCCGAATGGCGCAACGGTTGCACCTTCCGAAAACCGTTTATGACTGAAAGCTAATAGTTTCTCTTTTTATCTGTATGAAGAACAATGTATATCTACCTTCAAAGCCACGTTACGAGATTCTCGACGGACTGCGTGGCGTGGCCGCGATGCTCGTTGTAGCCTATCATTTGCTGGAAACCTACTACCACGGAGGCCCGAGCCAGCCGCTCAATCACGGCTATCTGGCTGTTGACTTCTTTTTCGTATTGTCGGGCTTTGTCATTGGCTATGCCTACGACGACCGTTGGGATCGTATGTCCACTTGGGGATTCATCAAACGTCGGCTCATCCGTCTGCATCCGATGGTGGTTTTCGGTTCGTTCATCGGTGCCCTCTTGTTCTACTTCGGCACTTGCTCCTCCTTTCCGTTGATTGACGATACGCCTTGGTACGTGGTGGTTGGGTTGATGTTTTGGGCGTTTACCCTCATCCCTATTCCGGCTTCGATGGACATTCGCGGATGGGCTGAGACCAATCCGCTCAACGGTCCGGCTTGGTCCTTACAGTGGGAGTATGTGGCCAACTTGCTTTACGCACTCTTCATTCGCCGATTTTCAAAGGTGGTGCTGGCGGTATGCGTGGTGCTCTTCGCCGTGCTGACCATCATCCTCTGCCTGAACATTGATGTGTTTGGATTCCTGGAAGCACGCTCCTATGCAGCTTATACTGTGATAGGCGGTTGGAGCCTGACACCCGACCAGTTACAGATAGGCCTCACCCGCTTGCTCTATCCCTTCTTTTGCGGATTGCTCCTCTCACGCATGGACAAGCTGATAAAGGTGAAAGGCGGCTTTTGGTGGTGCTCGCTCCTGATAGTGATAGTGCTAGGTATGCCGTGGATGGGACTGGGAGTGGAAGGTGACGACCGCTGGACCAACGGACTTTATGAAGCGGTATGCGTGCTCATCCTCTTTCCTCTCATCGTAGCCATCGGTGCGGGCAGCAGTGTGAAGGGTAGCAAGACGGAAGCTATCAACAAATTCCTGGGCGACATTTCTTTTCCGCTGTACATCACCCATTTCCCGCTCGTCTATATGCAGATGTCGTGGGTGGACAGCCACAAAGAAGCCCCGTTGGCTACCCATGTCTTTGTCTCTGTCTGCATCTTCCTGCTTGCCATTCTGCAAGCATACGCTTCCTATCGCTTGTACGATGTACCTGTGCGTGAGTGGTTGAAGAAGAAACTGTTCAAGGCGGCATAATGTAGAAAAAGCACGGATGACACGGAAAACACGGAACTTTATCCGTGCTCATCCGTGTCATCCGTGCCTTATATAATAAGTAGGGGCGCTTACAGATTCAAGTGAAACTCCACCACTGCCTCTATTCCCTTGCGGAAAATGTCAAGCGGCAGATTCTCGTTGGGCGAGTGGATGGCATTCGATTCCAGTCCGAAGCCCATCAGCACCGTCTTGATGCCCAATACCTGCTCGAAGGTAGAGATGATGGGAATGCTACCACCACGGCGTACGGCCAGCGGCTTCTTGCCAAATGCTTTCTCAAATCCCTTCTCGGCAGCCTGATAGGCGGGGAGGCTGATAGGGCAGACGTAGCCCTGTCCACCGTGCATGGGAGTGACCTTCACCTGCACCGTATCGGGGGCAATGCTCTGTATGTAGTCGGCAAATAACTGGGAAATCTTGTGGTGTTCCTGATGGGGTACCAATCGGCACGATACCTTGGCGTAGGCTTTAGAAGGCAGTACCGTCTTGGAACCTTCGCCCGTATAGCCGCCCCAGATGCCGCATACGTCGAACGAGGGTCGGCAGCTGTTGCGCTCCAGTGTGCTGTAACCCTTCTCGCCAAAGAGTGCCTTTACGCCAATGGCCTGTTTGTACTTCTCTTCATTGAAGGGGATGCTGGCTATCATCTCGCGCTCGGCCTGCGGCACTTCCTCTACATCGTCGTAGAAGCCCGGCACGGTGATGCGTCCGTCGGCATCCGTCACTTGGCTGATGATTTTGCAAAGCACATTGATGGGGTTGGCTACGGCACCGCCGAAGTGTCCGCTATGTAGGTCACGGTTGGGACCAGTCACCTCTATTTCCCAGTACGCCAAGCCGCGTAGGCCGGTAGTCAGCGAAGGAAGGTCGGCACCCAGCATACTGGTATCCGAAACCAGAATGACATCAGCCTTCAGCAGCTCCTTATGCTCTTCGCAGAAAGCTTCCAAACTAGGCGAACCGATTTCTTCTTCTCCTTCGAAGATGAACTTTACATTATTCTTCAGCAATCCGTTCTTCACCAGATATTCGAAGGCCTTTACCTGTATGAACGACTGTCCTTTGTCATCGTCGGCACCGCGTGCCCAGATGTGTCCGTCGCGTATTTCCGGTTCAAAGGGATCGCTCTTCCACAGCTCCAGCGGTTCGGCCGGCATCACGTCGTAGTGTGCATATATCAAGATAGTTTTGGCATCAGGATTTACCATCTTTTGTCCGAAGACAATCGGGTTACCTTTCGAGGGCATCACCAGAGCTTCGTCGGCTCCGGCTTCTTTCAACAACTGTGCCCAGCGTTCGGCACAGGCCAGCATATCGTCATGATGTTCCGGCTTGGCACTGATGCTGGGAATGCGGATGAGGCTGAACAGCTCTTCCAGCATACGGGGTTCGTTCTCTGCGATGTACTTCTTCATTGTGAGTTTATGGGTTCTTGAGTTTTTAAGTTCTTAAGTTTGTTAGTTGACGAGTTGACAAGTTAACGAGACCACAAGGTAAAGTAACATTAATTATCCATTATCCATTGTCAATTATCACTTGCTTAAAGCTGCGTTGTGCGATCTATCAAGTAGAAGTCGAGCAACGTCATGGCCGCCATAGCCTCTACGATGGGTACGGCACGTGGCAGTACGCAGGGGTCGTGGCGACCGCGGGCCTTCAAGGTGGTATCTACGCCGTTCAGGTTTACTGTGTGCTGCTCCATCAGTACGGTGGCCACGGGCTTGAAGGCTACGCGGAAGTAAATGTCCTGTCCGTTGCTGATGCCCCCCTGTATGCCACCCGAATGGTTAGTGTGCGTCTCTATGCGTCCGTTGTTGTTATAGAATACGTCGTTCTGCTCCGACCCTTTCATCTTCAGTCCCTTGAAGCCTTCACCGTATTCGAAAGCCTTGGCTGCATTGATGCTGAGCATGGCAGAAGCCAAAGCAGCTTGCAACTTGCCGAATACCGGTTGTCCCAGTCCGATGGGGCAGCCCTTCACTACGCACGTAATGACGCCTCCGATGGTGTCTCCTTCTGCCTTGATATCGGCAATCAGCTGCTCCATTTCCTTTGCCTTCTCAGGGTCCGGACAGCGCACCGGATTAGTCTCTATCAAGTCCAGATTATAGGCCGGATAATTCTCCTCCAGTTTGATGGGACCCACCTGCGATGTATAGGCCGTGATGCGTATCCCTAATTGCCGCAGGGCCAGCTTGGCCAATGCACCGGCTACTACGCGCGATATCGTTTCGCGAGCCGACGAACGGCCTCCGCCACGGTGGTCGCGTATGCCGTACTTCACCCGATAGGTGTAGTCCGCATGAGAAGGACGGTATACATCCTTCATATTATCGTAATCATTGGAGTGCTGATTTTCGTTCCACACGATGAAGCCGATGGGGCATCCGGTGGATTTTCCTTCGAATATGCCGGAAAGGAATTCCACTTTATCCGCTTCCTTGCGTGCGGTAGTAAGGGCCGACTGTCCCGGACGGCGGCGGTTCAGTTCTGCCTGTATAAAGTCCATGTCAATGGTGATGCCTGCCGGAAAGCCATCTACCACACCTCCGATGCCTTTACCATGCGACTCTCCGAAGCTGGTAAGACGAAAAATATTACCGAATGAATTGAACATATCAAATGCTTTAAATGTTTATGTATGAGATACTTTAGTCACATTTTCCTTGTCGGAAAGAGTTTTCAATCTCTAAAGATAGAAACTTTTTTTGGTAAAATGCTTAGAGAAGAATCAAAAATCGCCTTATCTATGCCTAAATATATCTTTTTGAAAGTGCCCCTTGCTTTTCCGATAAGTGGAAGCGCTGCGTTCGTTGTTAGTTCGATTGAGTTGTAGCGTATAAGGCTTAAATAAATTAAATCTGAAAAAAAGAACATTAAAACAATAGAAGAGACCTTGTTGATAGTGCTTAAAAAGCGTTAGTTTTGCAATGGTTATTAAAAAAAGGAAAATGACTAACTCTTATGTGGAGAATTTTAAACTAAACATTTTAATTAAAGTATGAAAAAAAGTTTGTTTTATTTATTTGCATTGATTTGTTCAATGAGTTTGTTCACTGCATGTAGTGATGATGATGACGCTCCTGATTATTCCGAAGTTATTGATTCGGAAATTGCCGGTGGATATAAAGGATTATTAAGTGTGTACTTGGAAGGAAACGCACTTCAATCGAATGTGCCGCAGAAAATTACAGTAACCAAAGCAGGTACGGCGGCCATTAATCTTTCTTTGGCTGATTTTAGTTTGATTATTCCGGTAGGTGATGTTAACTTGCAGAATTGTACATTGCAGCAGAATGGCAGTTCTTATACTTTTACCGGTGAAGATGACCTGAATGTAACAGTTTCCGGCACTACCCTAACGGCTGACATCGATATTAGCGGAACCATTTCGGATGGCAGTATTACTGTAGATTTGGATATTGATGCCGTTGTCGGTCAGCAAGAGCAAGATGTAACGGTGACGTTCAGAGGAACCAAACTGAGTGGTAGCGAGAATACCGAGGCTCAGATTACCGGATTTACCATTGATAGCGATGTCATAACCGAAGCTCCTGTTATCGATGAAGAAGCCGGTACGATTACTTTCAAGGTAAATGCTGATGCTACGGATTTAACGTTAACTCCTGTTATTACAGTGTCCGATGGTGCTACCGTTACACCGGCAAGTGGTGTTGCACAAGACTTCTCCAATGGAAACACGATTACTTATACTGTAGTATCTGAAGATTATGGTACAACTAAGGAATATGTAGCTTCTGTATCAGGTACTCAGTCAATCGTTACCTATACTTTTGATGATTGGGAAGAAGATGCCGACTATCCTACGCTTACGAATACCGATTGGGCTACATGTAATGCTGCCGTAGCTCTTATCAAATCATTCGGTGCATGGGGAGGTATCAGCTATACTGGTGATTATCCTGTGACTTGCGAGTCGACGGATGTGGTTAGTGGCAATGCCATTTCGATGGAGTCAGTAGATACTCAAGGTGGCAACATTTTAGGTACAGCTGTACCTAAGGTTACCGCTGGAACGGCTTTCTTGGGAACTTTCAATGCTTATGCTGCATTGACCGAAGGCGATCCTATGGCTACTACGAAATTCGGTATTGTATTCGATAAAAAACCGATTAGTGTTACTGGTTACTACAAATATACACCGGGTGAAGTGTATTATGATGCTGATGGCAATGTTGTTACAGGACAAGTTGATCAATGTGCTCTTTCGGCTGTATTGTACGAAGTGAGCAGCAGCGATGAAACTTTAAATGGCGGTAACATATACACTTCTGAGAATATAGTTGCTTACAGCGTTCTTAATAGCGAAGGACAGGACGAGTACACTCCTTTCTCTTTGGATTTGGAATATGTACAAGACTATGATGCATCCAAGAGCTACAAACTGGCTGTAATCTTCTCGGCAAGTAAAGATGGCGCATCCTACAATGCAGCCGCTGGTAGTAAGCTGAAGGTTGATGAAGTGAAAATTATCAGTGAGTAAGTAGAACTATTTACAGAACAATAGAAAATATTGTGTGGGGCGTGCTTTCGGGTACGCCCTTTCTTTTTCTCCTCTATTCCCTCTATCTTCGCCAAAAAAGCAGTAGCTTTGCAGCCGGAAAACAGAATGATAGATATGGGAATAGAAAAAGGTATATTCAAGCGGACAGAGTTGCTGCTGGGCAAACGAGTGATGGAAGCGATGATGCAGAAACGTGTCATCATCTTCGGGGTAGGAGGAGTAGGAAGTTGGTGTGCTGAGAGCTTGGTACGTTCCGGCATACGGCATCTGACGATAGTAGATTCCGACCGCATCTGCATCACCAACATCAACCGACAGCTGATGGCTACCGCCCGCACCGTAGGGCAAGTGAAGGTGGATGCCCTGAAGCAACGTCTGCTCGACATCAACCCGACGGCGGAAATCGAAGCCCTCCAACAGATTTATACGGCAGAGACCGCTGATTCCTTCCACATCGAAGACTACGACTACATAGTGGATGCCATTGACAGCCTGGAGAATAAAGCCCTGCTGATACGGCGTGCGTGCGAGACGAAGGCCGTATTCATCTCATCGATGGGGGCAGCCTTGAAGATGGACCCGACGAAGATTGCCGTGGCTGAATTCTGGAAAGTGAAAGGCTGTCCGCTGGGTGCCGCTTTGCGAAGGAAATTTAAGAAGTCGGGGCAGTTTCCGAAGAAGAAATTCAAATGTGTATATAGCGAAGAACTGCTTCGCAACGAAGGAGTCAACGAATCGTGTGGCACCAGTGCCTGCCTTTGCCCCAAAGCCAAGGAAGGGCCGGGCGACCCGAATTTAGTCAACCACGAATGGTGTAGCTCGAAGGCGCAAATCAACGGGACGATGGCACACGTCACCGCCATTTTTGGTTTTATGATTGCCGGGATGATTATGCAGGACATTCAGAAGAAAGCGGCGGAGGAATGCCAAGAGCAATCTTAGGACTTCGGTCCCGTCTTGATAAAACGACTGCGGGGCAGCTTCTCACGAAGATGCCCCGCAGCGTTTCTTTTTAATAAAGAAACTACTATGTAAAGTTAAACTTGCCAATATTCAGAAGAAAATGGCAAGAGAGACTTTCCCGGCAACACTTTGTCGGGAAAGTTTTTGTTTTTATCAATCATTGTCATCCTCATCTGTAATGGATGGATTGTTTTCCATTTCAGTTGTCGGGATGTGATAAATCATGCGATAGTCATGAGCCGAGAAAGTGATAGCATCGAAAGATGTCAGGTCGGCAGCATGATTGGTGCTTGTAGAGCGGTCAATAGTTTCGCCACGACGCTTGGCATCCAGATAACGGCTACCTTCCATCCACGTCTCAATACGCTTCTGCAAGCAGATTTCATCATAGAGAGCACTGCCACTTCCAGTGAATGAGTAACCCGGAATACGGGTTGACATCACAGTGTTCAGCATCTCGCGAGCCGAGCTTTCGTTGCCGGCCAGATAGTAGGCTTCGGCAGCCACAAAGTATTGTTCGCCCGAGCGGAAGTAGATGATGGCCGATGTGAAGGGGTCACCCGTTCCGGTGATATAGGCATCACGATACTTGTTCTGCAAATACTGTGTCATATTGTAGGACTCTTCGTAAGCATAGCTTACTTCCAGTATATTATAATCTTCATTGTAGCCGAACCACTGCTTGCGCACATCGTCATCGGCAATCTGGTCGTACAGATTAGAAGCTACAAGCTTGCGATAACCTACATTACCACCGTAACCAATCATGTAGGGATCTACGTGAGAGAAGAACGATGCGTAGTAACCGGTTGTTTCGGATGTTACATTGTATCCCCAGATGACTTCCGACATACTCAGCGAATTGAAACCACTCAACATTTCGCTTTCAGAGTTCAAGGATGCACTTTCTGCGGCAATCTTGGCATAGCTGGCAGCGTTGCTGTAGTCACCTGTAAACATCAGTATATTGGCATAAATGGCGGCAGCTGCATACTCTGACAAGCCGATTTTGCTGTTGTGGAAACCTTCACCTTCTAGATAACCATATCCGGTGGAGATGTCCGACAGAATCTGCGTGTAGATTTCGCCCACGGTTACGCGCTCTTGGCGGTATTCCGTTTCTGTCTTCAAGGGTACACCCAGTTGATCGGTACCTTCGCTGTAAGGATGTTGCCACAAGTTAATCAGCCAGAAGTAGCAGTAAGCGCGAAGCGAGTAAGCCTCACCCAACATGATTTTGGCACTTGTGGAGCTTGGCTCTTCACCCTCTTCGGGCTTCAGCATGGTGATGATGGTGTTGGCATTGTCAATCACCTGATACAGTTGGTTCCAGGCACTGCGCACACGGCGGTAGTTACCCTGACGGTTGTCCAACTGATAGTCGTAGCAGAACCATGTTGCATCGCGGTGGTAGGCAATGTCTTCGCAGAACAGGTCGGTAGCCAGTTTGATGGCCGGCAATCCGAAGTCATCGTGCGAAGTCCAGTAGTCGCCTCCGCAATAGAAGTTCAGGTAAGCACCCGTAACGTAGGCTTGCACCTGCGAAGGATCGTTCTGCATGGTTTCAGTCACTGCGTCTTCTTCCAGATAGCTGGTAGGAGATGTCTCCAGATAATCATCGGAGCATGAGGCAGCAGTCAGCACAACCGTGCTGATTGCCAATCCTTTCAATATAGAATCTTTAAAGTTCATAATAAGCCTTGTTTTAGAATGTTAATGAAAGTCCTACAGACATCGTGCGGATGGCCGAATAGTTGGCGTTTGACTGACCGTAGATGTACTGGCGCGGATCCATACCTTTACGCTTTGACCAGAGAGCCACGTTGTCTGCTGCAAAATAGACACGTGCATTTTCAACGGCAATGGCCTTCAACCACGATTTCGGGAAGGTATATCCCAGCGTGATGTTACGGATGTTGAAGAAGGCTGCGCTGATGAGGAAACGATCGGAGAATGTGTTGGCATTCTGATCACCATCCAGTATAGGAATATTGCTGCTGGTGTTCGTTTCGCTCCATGCACCCAAGATGTCGCGATGCCAGTTCATGCCCGGCTCACCGGCGCTCATCAATGAGCTGTACATGCTGTCGTATATCTTACCACCCAGCTGATAGTTGGCTGCGATGGAGAAGTCCAGACCTTTCCATGAGAACTCTGTAGTAATACCGCCTTGGAAGTCGGGCAGAGCTGTGCCGATGTAATATTTGTCAGCCGAGCTGTAGTCGTCGGTGGTGGCCAGCACAGTGTTGCCGCTTTCGTCAATATCGTCGTAGTACCACAGGGAGTGACCTGTTTCGTCAACACCTGCATAGCGATAGTAGTAGAAGTCATATACACTTCTGCCCTCGCGGATGTTGTAGTACGAATCGTGCGTGATACCGCTTTCTTGCTTATCTTCGGGGATGTCTGTTACTTTGTTCTTGTAGTGTGTACCAGTGAATGTCCAGCTCCAGCTCATGTCTTTCGGCATGGGTATGTTGACACCCAGCGTAAATTCGATACCCTTATTGGTCATGGTCAGTGCATTCTCCGAGATGTAAGACAGACCGGAGGACATCGGCTGCGGCACGTTGTACAGCATGTCTTTAGTCTTCTTGCTGAAGTATTCGATATCAACGTTCAACAGGTTATCGAACAGTGTTGCACTGACACCCACGTTGAAGTTGTAAGAAGTTTCCCAAGTCAGGTCTTCGTTGCCTTCGTAGTATTTGGATACTGCGAAGCTACCATCAGAGTTCGAAACAGAATACTGCGTCTTGTAAGCGTAATAGTTGCTTGTGGTAGTGTCTGGATAGTAGATATCATCGTTACCTACACTACCGTAGCTGGCACGCAGTGTCAGGTTGTTCACCCACGTTGCATCCTGCATGAAGTCTTCCTTGGAGATGCGCCATGAACCGCCGACCGACCAGAACGTACCCCAGCGGTTGTCCTTCGCAAAGCGGGAAGAACCATCGCGGCGGAGCGAACCGGAGAAGTAATACTTGTCATCGTAGTCATAGTTCACACGTCCCAGATAAGATTCGATGGTATATTCGTGCGAGTAAGAGTTCATATCTTCCATCGTGATGGCGTTGCTGTACTCCGGAGTAGTCTCATCGAAGAAGTTGGTCTTGGCATTGTACAGGTAGTTGTACATATACTTGTAGTTTTCGTGACCAATCATTACGTCCAGATGATGCTTTTCGGCAAAGGTCTTTGTGTAGGTTAACAGCTCGTTGACTGTATATGTCTGCGAGCGTGTGCGATACTTGTAGCCACGTCCTCCCGAAGCTTCTGCATCACCGAAAGACGGAGTCTGGAAACGGTTCTGCATTTGGTTTGTCAAGTCATAACCCATGTTGGCTTGGAACTTGAAGTCCTTCAGGAACGAAATCGTTGCACCGAAACGGGTGCTGACGTTGTCGCTGATTACCTGATTCTGGTTGGCTGCATCGGAGGCTACAACGTTCTGGCTCGAACCCCATGCACGGCTGCCATACGTACCGTCACCGAAATCGTATATGCTGCTGCCGTCTTCGTTGTAGAGGCGGTTGCCTTCCGAGTCGTAAGCATAAACCGGATAGATAGGAGCAACGTACTGCGTAAACATGAAGGTGTTCACATACTTGCCCAAGCTGGAGATGGCCTGACTGTTCTGTTCACCACGAGCGTACGATACGCTACCGTTCAGCTTGATGAACTGGTTCACTGTGTAGTCACCGCTGGCACGCAAAGACAGACGGCTGTAGTCGGAATTGGTGATAATACCTTCGTCGTCCAGATAACCCAACGACAGGAAGTGGCTTGATTTGTCTGAACCGCCCTGTACGGTCAGTGTATATTCCTGACGCATACCGCTGGAAATAGCTTCCTTCTCCCAATCATCGTGATACAGCAGACGAGCCGAAGTCAGGTTTCCGTTGGCATCCACAATGGCATCGTCGTCACAGTCGTAAGGATTGTAACCCAATTCACCGTAAAGCGCGGCAGAAGCTGCTTCGCCCGAACCCAACTGATTTTTCAGCATGGTCCAGTACGTAGTCATGTACTCACCCGGATCTTTCATGATGTCATATTCCGGAATACCACGGCTGTTCACACCCACACGTGCATCGAAAGTCACCTTCGACTTCTGTGCATTACCTTTCTTGGTCGTGATTACAACCACACCGTTGGCAGCACGCGAACCGTACAGAGACGTAGAAGCGGCATCCTTCAATACACTGATCGACTCAATGTCGGCAGGATTCAACGCTGCAATGTTTCCGTCATACGGCATACCATCTACTACATACAGCGGGCTGGCACTGGAGTTGATTGAACCGATACCACGGATACGAACCGTTGCGCTAGAACCCGGCTGACCGGATTGCATGGCAACCTGCACACCGGGTGCGGCTCCTTCCAACGCCTTGCTGACATTAGATACTTGCAATTTCTCAATCGACTTCGAAGATACGGTGGATGCCGAACCGGTGAAGGATGACTTCTTTGCGGTTCCGTAGGCTACTACCATTACTTCGTCCAGCAATTCAGCGTCCGACTTCAGCACAATCGTCATCAATCCTTTTTTGATTGCAACATCCTGCGTCTGCATTCCGATGAACGAAACGCGCAAAGTCTTGGCGGAACTTGGTACGTTCGCGATTGAGAACTTGCCGTCAATATCAGTAACGGAGCCTAGAGAGGTTCCTAACACTAATACTGATGCCCCAACAACAGGCTCACCATCTTCCTCAGAAGTTATCACTCCCGTTACGGTAGATGTTTGAGCTGTCACAAGACCTATACTCATAAAGAGACAGGTCAACAACAACATTAATTTTCTCTTCATAAATTCTTTATGGCAA
>JAUNJD010000079.1 GCA_030523205.1 Bacteroides sp. | reverse complement strand
TGGACCAGGTAGGGAGAAGGTAGGGAGCAGATAGATGATGAAATGCCTTTACAAAGGATATTTAATCATTATTGAACGATATTTTAGAAAGATATGGAATAATCGTATGCAAGCGACAATTATTCCATATAGATATGCTCCATATATTAACGAAACACAATATTTCCATAAAGACGAAAGTTAATCCCTATTAACACTCATGCGGACAATCTACTTTTGTCATGTCCTTCAAACATTGATGATGAAGCATGCCAACATCAATCCGGAGAACAAACGACTAATAACATAATTGTATAACTAAAAACCCTTATTAGAACATGAAAAACAGAAGTGACTTAAATCTGTTTGGCTGTCGCAAGAAATCCCGATGGCTGTTCTTAGCAACTTTGATGACCGTGTTGCTCGTGTCTCCCTTCGGGACATTGCCCATCCGGGCGACTTCAGAGATTGCTCAGCAACAAGGAAAAGTAATTAAAGGTACGGTGGTGGACTACAACGACGAGCCCATTATCGGTGCCAATGTCATTGTGGAAGGTCGTACTACGGGTACGATTACCGACATCGACGGAAATTTCCGAATCGAGGCCGCCGTTGGTGCCAAGCTGACGGTTTCCTTTATCGGATATGAGAAACAGACCGTAAAAGCCACTGCCGGAACAATGAGAATTGTGTTGCGCGAAGACTCGCAAATGTTGGAGGAAGTGGAAGTGGTGGCCTACGGTGCACAGAAGAAGGTAACCGTAACAGGTGCCATCGCCAGCGTACGGTCGGAAGACCTCACACGTACGCCGGTCAGTACGGTGACGCAGACCTTGGCAGGACAGATGACGGGTGTGTCGTCCATCCAGTATTCCGGTGAGCCGGGAGCCGACGAAGCCACCATCTATATCCGTGGCCAGGCCTCGTTCAACGATGCCGAACCGCTGATTCAGATTGACGGCGTAGTGATGGAAGATGGTACAATGACCATCAACGACATCGACCCCGAAGAAATAGAAAGCATCTCCATCTTGAAGGATGCTTCGGCCACGGCAGTGTTCGGTGTACGTGGTGCCAACGGTGTAATCCTTATTACGACGAAACGCGGTTTCGAAGGCAAGACCAAGATTTCCGCCAACCTCTCGGCCACAGTGCTGACACCTACCAAACACGTGGAAATGGCCAACTCGTACGAGTATGCCACCATGCACAATCAGATGATGGAGAACGATGGAAGTTCGGCATTATTCTCCGACGAGGTGCTCGAAATGTTCCAGACCCATGCGCAACCCATCCTCTTCCCCGATACAGACTGGCCAAGCTACATGATGAAGGACTTCACCATGCAGACCAAGGCCAACGTAAACATCAGTGGCGGTAACAAAAAAGCACGCTACTTCTTCAGTGGCGGTTATTACAAACAAGGTGGTCTGTTCAAGGAGTTTGATATGCCTTACGACTACAACTACACCTTCCACCGCTTCAACTACCGCTCGAATCTGGACATCAACGTGACGAAGACCACGGTGATTTCGGCCAACATATCGGGTAGCATTTCGACTACCACCAAACCGAACGTAAGTGGTAGTAGTAGTGACATCTTCAAGAGCTTATACTACTCATCGCCCTTTGTCAGCCCGGGTATCGTGGATGGAAAATTCATCATTACAACAACCGACTATAATGATATAGATGCTCAGTTGCCTTTTACCGGCAGCAACGGTTTTGCCACGTACTACGGCAATGGTTACAGAAACACAACGACCAATGCTTTGGCATTGCAACTGGCCTTGAAACAGGATTTAGGTATGGTTACCAAAGGACTTTCATTTGCTTTGAAAGGCGCATACAACAGCAACTGGACTTCCACCAAATATGGTGAACAGGAGATTGCAACTTACAATCCGCGTATTATCGTGGCAGGCACCACGCTCTACGATGGCACCACGGCTACCGAGGACATGGTTGTACTGACCAAGACCGGACAAGACGGTGAACCCTCTTATAGCATTTCATCCGGCAAGTCGCGCAACTGGTACTTCGACGCACGCTTCAACTACGAACGTAATTTCGGCAAGCACCGTGTAACAGGTTTGTTGCTCTACAACCAAAGCAAGCGTTACTACCCCAGCAGTTATTCGGACATCCCGACCGGCTATGTAGGCTTGGTTGGTCGTGTGACTTACGGCTGGAACGACCGCTACATGGCCGAATTCAATGTGGGTTACAATGGTTCGGAAAATTTTGCTCCGGACAAGCGTTTCGGTTTCTTCCCCGCCGGTTCAGTGGGTTGGGTGATTAGTGAAGAAAACTTCTTCAAGCCCATCAAGAAGGTGGTAGATTTCATGAAGTTCCGTGTATCCATCGGATTGGTAGGTAGCGACAAGGGTGTAAGCCGATTCTATTATACTTCAGATGTGTACGGTACAGGTAGTAGTCTTTATGCCAACAGTTCCGGCGGTTATGGCTACAGCTTCGGTATCAGCAACAGCACCACTACGGCGGGTGCCTACGAATCGACCAAACACAACCAAGACGTAACTTGGGAAAAGTCGCTCAAACAGAACTATGGTGTAGATGTGAACTTCTTCGGAAGCAAACTTAAAACTTCTTTCGACTATTACTACGAACACCGTACCGGCATCTTGCTGACCAGCCAAACAGCACCTGCCCTGCTCGGCTTCACCGTGCCTACCGCCAACCTCGGTATCGTAAACAGTTGGGGATGGGAACTCTCGTTGAAGTGGAACGACAAAATTGGCAAGGATTTCCGCTATTGGGTAGGCGCCAACATCTCGTACAACCAAAACAAGATTATCGACAAGAAGGAGGCTCCCAAGAACAATGCTTATCAGATGGATGCCGGACACCGCATCGGCAGCGAAGGAGTCTATAAGTTCTTTGAATTCTATGATGAAGGCACAGCTGCACGCTATCAGGCTGAATATGGAACGGAACTGCCTACACAGCTGATGGACGACCTGCAATATGGCGACTGTATCTATGTGGACCTCGACAACAACGGCTACATCGACAGCAACGACATGAGCAAGGAGCTGATTTATACCGAAGACCCCGAATATACCGTGGGTATGAACTTCGGATTCGCTTGGAAAGGCTTCCAACTCAACACACAATGGACCGGTGCATGGAACATGATACGTATTCTTGACGGTAACTTCCGCAAGCCTTTCTATGGCAACAGTACACAGACACAAGGTGGTTTGCTGAAGTATCACGTAGAACATACTTGGGACCCGGAGAATCCTTCGCAAGATGCCCTCTACCCACGCCTGACGCAAACCAACTATACCAACAACTATGCCACTTCCACCCTCTACGTGGCCGATGCCAAGTATTTCCGTCTGAAGACGTTGCAGCTGAGCTACGACTTCAAGGGACAATGGATGAAGAAGTTTGGCCTTTCGACCTTCCAAGTAGCACTGAGTGGTTACAACTTGCTGACCTTTACCCCGTTCGTATGGGGTGACCCGGAAACGGAAGTAAACACGGCTCCGTCGTACCCGCTGCAAAGAACGTATACGCTGTCACTGAAATTAGGATTCTAAGTAAAATGACCTCATAACTAAAAAGTAAAATACAATGCGTAAATTATTATATAGCTTTATCATATTCTTCGCCAGCTTGATGCCTCTTGCATCATGTACCGATACGATTGCCTTTGGCAATTCATTCTTGGAAAAGGCGCCCGGTGGTGACGTGACCGAAGACACCATCTTCAGCAGTGCAGAATATACACGTAGCTTCTTGGCTGGTTGCTACAGCCGCCAATACTATGGCTTGACTTTCGCTACCGGTCTGGCCCACTCGGTGGACAGCTGGGTAGGTAAGTTTGATGCACTGACCGACCTCTATCAGCTGTACTACTCCAGTACGTCGGTCTATAAATACTACTATACAGGTTCGCTGGATGCAACGATTGACCCTCTGTTTACCTATGACAGCGACTATGTATGGGAGGCCATCCGCTATTGTCTCATCATGCTGGAACACATTGATGCCGTGCCCGATATGGACGATGAAGAAAAAGAATGCATCAAGGCCGAATGCTATTGCCTCATGGCTACACGCTACTTCGATGCCTTCCAATGGTATGGCGGTCTGCCTATCGTCACTGAGCAGTTCACCGGTTCGGAGGAATCTTATGAATATCCTCGCGCCACGGCCGAAGAGACGGTTGAACATATTATCTCACTGCTGGACAAGGCCATCGCCATCGATGAGCTTCCTTGGGTTTACGACGATGATGCTGACACGGAAACCGGACACTGGACCAAGGCCGGTGCCATGGCACTGAAATGCCGTGTGCTGCAATTTGCAGCTTCACCGCTCTTCAACAGCGATACGCCTTATTATGGAGGAAGCACCGAAGCCGAACAGCAATATCTGGTATGGTATGGCGGTTACAATTCCACTTGGTGGACTCGCCTAAAGACCGCTTGTGAAGAATTCTTGACCGCACTTGCCGCCAACGGCGGATACGAGCTCTGCACTCCGGAATGGATCAACTCCGCCTGGACCGACCCCACTCCCGACCAATATCGTTTGGCGTACCGTTACGGTTATCTTCAGCAGGCCAGCCCCGAAATCTTGCATCAGGTACGTGTGACCCGCACCAGCAACAGTAAGTATAACTGGTTTACGTGGGTAGGCAACGGACGTATCCTCTACTGCCCCACCCAAGATTATGTTGAAAAATTCCCTTATAGCGATGGTACACCGTTTGATTGGGACGAAGCGGAAGCGGCAGGTACACTCGATTCGATGTACTTCACAGCCACAATATCCAATCATGCCCTCTCCGACCTGACCCTGACACGCGACCCTCGTTTGTATGAGAATGCCTTCATCAATGGAGTTCCCACGAGCTTGAGTTGGTCAACGGCTACCACGTCGGGCGTGAACTTCGAGACGTGGATTGGTGGTTATACTGCCAGTTCGTATGCACTGACCGAATCAAATAAGTTTGCTACCGGATACTACTGTATGAAGTTCATCCTCAACAAGAGCGGTGCCAGTGGTGATGCCAAGAGCCTCTATCTGCAATGGCCTACCATCCGTCTGCCGGATGTCTATCTGATGTATGCCGAGGCTCTGATACAGACCGGTGACTGCACAGGGGCCTTAGAGTATATTAACCTGGTGCGTGCCCGCGTCGGTCTGGGCAATCTGGAAGAAATGGATACCCGTTACGACTACACCACCAACAGTGAAGCATTGCTGGAAGAATTGCTGGACGAACGTGCGCGTGAGTTTGGTATGGAGAACATCCGCTACTTCGACCTCATTCGCTACAAACGCTCGGACATCTTTGAAAAACAACTGTCTCGTTTGCTGATGTATCGCCAAACGCTGAACGATGACGGTGAGTACGAAGACAATACATCTGCATGGTATGGCAACAACACCAGTATAGACTGGCCCTTGCACTACCGTTACGAAAAGGCAAATGTAAGCACACCGGTGCGCTATTGGTGGACCTACGGATACGATCCGAAGTGGTATCTGGCACCCTTCCCAACTACAGAAATCAACAAGGAATATGGTTTGATTCAGAACCCGGGATGGTAAGTATTCAATTGATAATTGACAATGGACAATTGACAATTCGTTTAAAATTTAGAATTTAAAATTCAAAAAGGTTTCTTATGAATAAAAATATATTCGTGCTTCCGCTGCTGATAGGACTTACAATCCCGGTCATGGCACAGGAAGACATCACAGAAGCAGAGGGGAAAGTCGGCAACCGCTTTACCGAACAAACCATCGATGTGGGCACCGACAAGGAGTTTAAACTGACCGAATCGACCGCCTCGGTATCGGTGATTCAAAACAAAGACCTGAACCATCGCAGTGCCAAGAGCATCGGATGGGACATGATGGGACAAGGCCTGGGCCTCTTCTCTACGGAAGGTCAGGGCATCTATGGTTCAGCCAGTGCTTCGTTCACGGTACGCGGCCTGCAAAGTCTTGAAACGAACGACTGTCTGATATTGGTGGACGGCATCGCCCGCAGCATCAGCAATATCACCCCTGAAGAAGTAGAATCGATATCTGTCTTGAAAGATGCTGCCGCTACTGCACTCTACGGACATCTGGGTGCCAACGGTGCTATTCTTATCACCACCAAACGCGGTAAGTATAATTCCAGCGAGATGAAGTTTACCTACGACCATGTATATGGCTATCTATTGGACAAGCCTAAGTTTGTAGATGCTTACACCTACGCGCTTGCCACCAATGAGGCACTCGCCAACGAAGGTTCGGATGCCATGTACACCGATGATGAACTTAACGCCTTTAAAAACCAAACCTATCCTTATTACTATCCCAATATAAACTGGATGAATGAAACATTCCGCAACCACGATGTGTCCAACCGTTACGTCATTGAGTTTACAGGTGGCACGCAACGCTTCCGCTACTACACCATGGTAAACTTACTTACCAACAAAGGATTCGTGAAGAATCCTAACGAGAACGATGGTTATTCTACGCAAGACAAGTATGTACGTGGCAACGTGCGCACCAACCTTGAAGTGGAAGTAACACCTACCACAAAGTTGCGTGCCAACCTGACGGGTGTTCTCTCCGAACAAAACCGTCCGGGCGATGGTACCAGCCTTTGGAGCCTGATTTACAAGATTCCCGCATCGGCATATCCCATCATCAATGAGAACGGCACTTGGGGCGGCAGTTCTTCCTGGAGTGGCGAATCAAACCCCGTAGCCATGGCACAAGGCGCCGGTTACTACAAGAACCACACTCGCGGCTTGATGAGTGACATCAGCCTGACACAGGACCTTTCGGGATTTGTAGATGGCCTAAGCGTGACAGGACGCATTGCTTACGACCATACTTCTACCTTGTACGAAGACCACTCGAAGAGCTTTGCCTACGGAATGACGTCGGTGAGCTGGGTGGATGGTGCCGTGGATGAAAGCACTGCCACGACTTACAGCGATGGTGAAGAAGGTACTTTGGGTAGCTCTGCCGCTACAAGCTCGTTCAGCCGTCATTTTGAATTCAACGGAGGTTTCCTCTACGACAAGAATTTCGGCAAGCACGACCTTTATTCGCAACTGAAGTGGCACTATGAATTCAATGACAGCTATTCGACCAATAGCACCATTTATCGTCAGAACTTCTCTTGGTTCACTCACTACGGATTCAACAAAAAATACTATGTAGATTTAGCATTGGTAGCTGCCGCTTCCAACAAATTGGCCCCGGGACATAAGTGGACCTTCTCACCTACCATCTCTGCCGCATGGATCATCTCGAACGAAAAGTTCATGGAAGATCAAAATTGGATTAACTTCCTGAAGTTGCGTGCCAGCTATGGTCTGCTGCATCGCGATGTTCAGCCTAACGATGATAATGCTTGGTTGTACTACCAACAAGGTTACTCTCTGAGCAGCAGTAGTTACTATTACACCAGTTCCTATACAGGTACTTCCTCTACCGTCATCAGCCGTATGGTCACGGAGAATCCTTCGAATGAGAAGGCACATAAATACAACATCGGCATCGATGCTACTCTGTTCGGTGGGCTAAACATAACGTTAGACGCACACTATCAGCAACGCAGAGGAATCTGGGTAGAAACTTCCGGCAAGTATTCGGCTGTGGTTGGTTTGAATGCCCCCTATGAAAGTGTAGGAAAGGTGGACAGCTGGGGTTGGGAACTCGGGCTGGATTACAACAAGACTTGGGGAGACTTCGCGCTGAACGTAGGTGCACAAGTGGCTTATCACCGCAACCAAATCAAGTATCAAGCCGAAGCGCCGCGCCTCTATGACAACCTTGTACAGACCGGACATCAGGTTGACCAAATCTACGGTCTGAAAGCTATCGGCCTGCTCACAGCCGAAGACATTGAAAACATGAGCCTCGACAGCGACGATGCCAACTATGTGCCTACCCAATCGTATGGAACGGTTTATGCCGGTGACATCAAATACGAAGATGTGAACGGTGACGGCACCATCGACGACAATGATAAAGTAGCCATCGGCCATGCCACTACACCACAGCTCTACTACAACCTGAAGCTGGGTGCAGAGTGGAAGGGTTTGGGATTCTTCGCCCTACTGCAAGGAGCAGGACGTTACTCCACTACACTGAATACGTCGGGTATGTATTGGCCGTTGCTGAGCAAAACCAACCTTTCGCAATATGCTTACGACAATCGTTGGACGGAGGATAATCCGAATGCTGCCATGCCCCGCTTGAGCACAACGAGCAATGCCAACAACTATCAGACCAGCACATGGTGGGTAAAAGACCGCTCGTTCATTAAGCTACGCACAGTGGAAGTGTACTATCACCTGCCCAAGAGCCTGCTTGCCAAGACGAAGTATGTAGATGCAGCCAAGATTTATCTCCGTGGAAATAACCTGCTTGGTTGGGACCATATCCCCGCAGGCAATGCCGAAGGATTCTCGGCCGCACAGCCAATGACACGCAACTTTGCAATGGGTCTGCAAGTAACTTTCTAAGTCTTTTTAAAGTCAACCAACTTAAAAAACATAGAAACCCAAGAGCTTAAAAACTTAAGAACTCAAAAAATTAAATGATATGAAACTACATAGATTATTAATAGGCATCCTCGCTGCCGGACTTTTCACTCTCAGCGCATGCGAAGACCAAATGAACTATAAAGAGACGACGCAGTACGACTTTGACTACATTTCGGAAGACTTCGACAATGTAAGCGGACTGATGACATACGTCTATCGCCTCTTGGACTACGACTACGGTACCGATAACTACTACGGCGACATTATGCTGAGCTCGGCCACCGACGAGTCACGCTACTCCGTAGATGGTTCGGCCATTGACTACTTCTTCGACGGGACTTGGAGTGCAACTACCCCCATCAGCGATTTGTGGACCAATGCTTTCGTAGCCATTACCTATTGCAACGAGATTCTGTATGTGTTCAACGATTTGGAATTTGAAGATTTGGAGTGGAACGAAGATTATGCTTCGGACATGACTTCGTACTTGAATCTGGAATACGAAGCACGCTGGGCACGCGCCTACTTCTACTTCCTCTTGGTACGTCAATACGGTGCTGTGCCTTTGAAGAACTACTACATGAGTGCCGAAGAAGCCAACAGCCTCTCGCGCACTTCCGCCGAAGAGATATTCGAGTTCATCGATTCCGAATGCTTGGCCATTCAGGACAGCATCATCGAGGATTATGAAAATCTGGGTACCCTCTCGCCTTCTGATGGAACCACTCACAACGGCCGTCCCGACAAACGGGCTGTGATGGCACTGCGTGCACGTGCCGCCCTCTATCACGCCAGCCCTTTGTTCAACGAAGACAATGACGCCAGCCTATGGTTGGCAGCAGCCGAAGCTTGCCAAGAGCTTTTAGACTATGCCATCAACGAACGCGATATGCACTTGGCCGATACATACGACTGCCTTTGGGCCTACGACAACTATACGGACAGTGAAGCTTTATCTGAAATTCTTTTTGCACGCCGCATAGGCACAACAGTCAGCACGCCCGAATCGACCAACTATCCCATTGGCGTGAGTGGCGGCGGCAGTGCCAACTGCCCTACGCAGAACTTGGTGGATGCATACGATATGCAAGAGACCGGTCTGAGCATTGACGAAGAAGGCAGTGGCTACGATGAAACCAACCCCTACGAGGGTCGTGACCCGCGTTTCGCACTGACAATAGCCAAGAACGGTGATACGTGGCCTACCTCAAGTGGCGTGGCACTCGATGTGACCTACGGAGGTGTAAATGGTTTACCTCTGACCGGCGCAACGCCTACGGGCTATTACTTAAAGAAGCTGTTGCACGGCTCTATCAACTTCAGTTCTAGCAGCAAGTACACGTCTGACACTCATACTTGGGTAACTTTCCGTTTGGCTGAGTTTTACCTGAACTATGCAGAAGCCCTGTTCAATTACACAGGCGACCCCTACGGCACCACAGGTGACTTCACCATGACTCCGGTAGAGGCAGTAAACGTAGTTCGCAACCGAGCCGAAATGCCCGACCTGCCCACTGACCTCACTGCCAGCGAGTTCAAGACCAAATATGAGAAGGAACGTTTTGTGGAACTAGCGTTTGAGCAACACAGATTCTGGGACGTACGTCGTTGGGAGGAAGCCGAAACCTACTTCACTGAAATCGAACAAATGAGCCTGACGAAGGATAGTGACGGTAACATCACTTATACGCGCAACACTATCACCCGCAACTGGGACGACAAGTATTACCTCTTCCCCATTCCGCAGGAGGATTTATTGAAGAATGCTAACCTTACCCAAAATCCGGGATGGTAACAACCTCCGGACATGGTATGGGATTCGGTTAATAATGTCCGGTAAGGAGAAAGTCCCCGGTATGCACAAAGCAAATGCAGAAAGGGACTTTCACATACCCAAAGAGGTTCTTCCCCATTCCCTCGAATATACAAAAAAAACAGAAACGATATGAGACCCAAAATTATTATTATTCTACTTAGCATGGCCACAATTACAATAGCATTATTGCTAGGAATCAATTGGATAGGATTCGATATGGCTAAAACTTGCATCGTATTGCTGGTTCTGCTTGTTATCGTATGCATCTACTATTCCATCCGCCTAAAAAACTTGTCCAACTGATAGGCATCAACATGAAGCAGGCACAGACTGCACGGACAAGCCACAGACATAAAATAAAAATTCTGTGACAACCCGCACAATCTGTGCCCGCTCCTATCATTCGCTAATCATTCCTCTTCTGCCGGCTTTCCGCCCTTTTGATATACAGAAGGAGCCATACCAAACTGCATTTTGAAACATTTGCTGAAGTACAAGGGGTCAGTGAAACCTATACGGAAAGAAACCTCCGACACATTCAGATTCTCAGGCGACAACAACAATTCGGCAGCCTTCTTCATGCGGAGAATGCGTATATACTCCACAGGAGCATAACCGGTAAGCCCTTTTACCTTCTTATAGAAAGCAGTACGGCCTATCTTCATCTGACGGGCAAAATCATCAATAGAGAATTCCGGACGATGCATATTGGCATCAATCACGATGTTCATTCGGTCCACGAAATCACGGTCGCTGTCAGTATTGTACATGGCCGTGTGCACCATTCCCGGTTCGTTCGTAAACTTCTCACGCAGCTTCTCCCGTTGTTCTATCATGCGGAAAATGCGTGTCAGTAGGAATTTAATCCTGAACGGTTTCGATATATAGGCATCTGCACCGGCATTAATACCCTCCGTCTGCTTTTCAATGGAGCTAAGGGCAGTGAGCAGTATGATAGGAATATGGCTGGTCTCGAAGTTATGCTTCAGCCTGTATGTCACTTTGAAGCCATTCATACCGGGCATCATCACATCGCATACAATGAGGTCGGGTTCCCATTCACGGGCTTTTTCCAACCCGGCCAAGCCATTCTCGGCTGTCTCAACGTGAAAGTATGCACCAATTTCATCTTGCAAGAATTGGCGGACATCCGGGTCATCCTCTATGACGAGAATCTTACGCTGATTCAACGGACCGGTAGCACGCTCCAATTGCACCCGTTCTTCATCGGTAAATGGCAAGAACGATGCATCCGGGGCGGCAGAAGACAAGCTGTCGGCATCATTGTCAGCAGACAAGTTATCGGTTGCCTCGCCTGCGGTTTGCTCTTTCGTCAACCGGGTAGCAGACAAGAAATCTTTTTCTTCATACACATCTTTCGATGTCGGCAAACAAACAGTGAAGACGGAACCGCCTCCGGGATTCTCTGCATAGGTAATGCTTCCTTTATGGATAGTTACCAATTCGTGCGTCAAGTGCAGACCAACACCAATACTGTCATGCGAAAAACTGCTTTGCATAAACCGGCTGAAGAGTTCACCTTGTTTCTCACGCGGAACTCCCATTCCGGTATCCGAAACACGGATGAACAGTTGGTGTGATTCTTCATCAACCGTCACATCAAACTGCACCTTCCCGCCTTCAGGAGTGTACTTGAATGCATTCGACAACAGATTGTATGCCACCTTATCGAGGCTATCCTTATCAATATACATTTTGTACGACGGCACTGAAGCCTGAAACGAGAAACTCATCCGCTTCTGTTCGGCCACATCACCGAAGCTTAGATAAATTTCATAGAGGAAAGCCACTACATCCGTTTCTTCCAGCGAAAGTACCAGTTTATTGTTCTGCACCTTGCGGAAAGTAAGCAACTGATTGACAAGCCGCAACATACGCTGGGTACTCTTGTCCATGGTGTGCATCGGACTGCTCATTTCTACCGGCACATCTGCCACAGCCTGCATCTTCTCCAATGCTCCGCGAATCAAGGTAAGCGGGGTCCGGAACTCGTGCGAGATGTTGGTAAAGAATTTCAGCTTGTATTCCGTCAGTTGTTCTTCAATGCGAATGCGGGTGCGCAGTATATTGAAGCTGAAAATAACGCGATAGGCTGTGTAAGAGGCAATGATTATCAACAATAGATAGATGCAGATAGCCCAATTCGATTGCCAGAAAGGAGGATGTACTACAATCTTCATAACAGTCACTTGGTCATTCCATGTGCCTATCCCGCTGCTCGCCTTCACATGGAAATAGTATGTGCCCGGTGACAGATACTTATACGTAGCCGTGCTTTCATGTGACGGGGTGCTCCAAGTGTTATCGTAATTCTCCAGCCAGTAGGTGTACTGCGTTCTCTTGTTGTCCGTATAATCCAGGTTCGTAAAATCCAGCAAAATGGAATTCTGATAACTTTTCAATGAAAGAAGATCGGAATAAGCCGGCGAATTTTCCAAAGGGAAGTCTTTCATCGAAGGTGAGACAGGACTGCCATTAATATAGATTCGGGTAAGTACCACCGGGGAGAATCCGGAATTTACCGGTAAGGTATTCGGATTGATAATGGTCAGTCCGTAGTCAGTACCGAACAATAGCTTGCCGCCATCTCCTGCACAGGCACTACTCTCCTGATACGTATTACCCGACACATGAGGTGAAAAGAAGAAAGATTCGAACGACTCAGCCTTCGGATCGAAACGCGAAATGCCATATTCGGTGGCAATCCACAGATTGTCCAACGAATCGGTAAGTATGGAGTGCACGATGTCGTCCACCAATCCGTCAGCGGTGGTGAACTGCCGAAAGTTCAGTTGCTGGTAATTGTCCTCCAAACTGCATAAGACCAGTCCGGCACCTGATGTGCCTACCCACATCCGCTGCTTACTGTCTTGATAGATATACCTGATTTCATTGGAACAGAATAGACGGTTATTAAAACTGAAACGCCTACCTTCTTTACCAGCCATCAACGAATCCGGATGAACGATGCAAAGTCCTTCGCTAGAACCCAACCATAGCATACCGTTGGCATCTTCGGCTATGGCACGCACATAGTTCATGGCAGGTTCTGCCAACTGAAGTGTTTGAAAGAGATACTGCCATCGGAATGCTCTTCAGCTAGATTCAAGCCTCCACCCAAGGTGCCAATCCACATTCGGCCTTTTTGGTCGCGCTGAATATCGAATACATCGTTATCCGAAAGCGATGTGGGGTCAGAATTCTGATGCTTGTACCATGCTTTACCAATGTTCACCCCTTGTCCGCGAGTTCCTATCCAGTATCTGCCCTGCCCGTCTTGTGCCATGGTATAGACATTGGCCGGAAAATCGTAAGTCTGCAAACACGTAGTTAGCGTAGGGTCATAACGATAGAGTTTACCGTTATTGGTGGCTAGGAAATACTGTCCATCCGAACCACGGTCAATCATCCTGACCGAATTGGAACGGTCAAAGTTCTGCGGTGAATTAAGCAATATCCTGCTTATCCCACGGTTGGCAATGTTGATACGCGACACTCCCGAACGCTCCATACTAACCCAGATTCCTCCGATCCTGTCTTCCATGATGTATAGCAGATAGTCGGAACTAAGCGGATTGTCCTTCTCCATGCCTGCCGTAAAATGTTCCAAGTGGTCAGTCGCAATGTCGTAAGCAAACAGTCCGTTGCCGTAGGTAGAAATCCAGATGACATCTTGCGAATCATGGATGATGTTGTAACGCTCATAGTCGATGAACTCCAGTTTGTTTTTCGGAATCAGATTGAACTCCTTCACGTTTCCTGTCTCAGTCTGATAATAATAGATATAGCCTGTCCGATTATAAATCCAGCATTCCTGCCTATTATCCAAAATCTTCCGTCCATTCTTTATCTTCATCAAGTGGTCATTTCCTGATACCTTCTGCGTATTGAAATCATAATCGAACACACCATGATTGGTAAACAAAATCCATTTATCGTCCGTAACATACGTACTTGTCAATCTCAGATTGTCATCATCCGGAAATAATGTAGTAATCCGGCGTAGCTGTGCGGAGGAGTCTGACGAAGCTTGATAGATATCGCCCGAAACTGTTACGAAGTAAGTGTCTTGTTCGTCAGATGCCATACCGAAAAAGTTCTCCTCTGTATTCACAATGTTGCTCGCACTGCGGGTAGTAACTGTCAATCCGCTACGCGAAGCAATCCATACACGTCCCAGACTATCACTTTCTACAAAGCGAACCTTATCGTCCGGCAGGTTTCCACGTTCCTTGCTGAACACCCATGACTTGAGGCTACGATTATCACCATGCTGCACACAACGGGCACCATTGTCATCATCCCACATCCATACATCGCCATTCGGCATGACAATACATTTCGAACATTGCTGTTCTGGAGATTCTCCATGCATATAATCTACAAACCTACCTCGCTGCAAATCGTAGCAATTATATCGTCGCTGAGGAGTGCCAATCCATAGATACCCATCGAAATCGTTCACCAGACTGTTGATGTAATTATCCAAAAGCCACAGCTCTTCATCCTCGGCCATGGTAGTACGGAAGTTCATGAAGCTATTGCCATCGTATCTGCTCAATCCGTTGGTGGTCGCAAACCACATAAACCCTTTTTCATCCTGCACTATTTTCCGAACTGTGTTGCTAGGCAATCCATCAGTAGTATCCAATGATTGCAGACGGAGTTCCATTTGTTGGGCATACATTGCCTGCGATAAAAAAACAAGGATTATTGTCAGCAGGAAGATATGAAGTTTTGTGTTCATGGTATTTATCTGTTTATGATTATGTTATGTGCAAAAATATGCATTTTTACCTATTATTACAACAATAGTCCATTCTATTTTAAATTAACTCAGCCAAATGGTTTTCTATTAATCCTGCAACCAGAAAAAAGAGGGATTCACTGTCTATGCTCATTGCTTCTGATGTCATGAAGACGATAACCTCTAAGTTTGAAAATCGGGGAACAACACCTCGACGAGGGACATTGCCTAATTCATTAACTAAGTTTTCTGACATTCGCTTGCAAATGTCGAAGAATTTTGTGAATATTGCATATAAATTATGCATACGATGATTGTAAATTAGTTGTTTGGTCACCTCCAATTTACTAAATATCAGTAATATGCAAAATGCTATACATAAATCTTTTCAATGTTTAATTCCACTAACGGATAAGATATCAAAATATGAACTATAATACGAAAACTGAATACGGTTAACGATAATTAGCATAAGTAT
>JAUNJD010000358.1 GCA_030523205.1 Bacteroides sp. | reverse complement strand
AGGGGACAAGTTAACGAGGCTACGAGGCAGAACATACAGGACACCCTTGTTGCCTTGTCAACTTGTATCTTGTCAACTCAAATTCTTCATTAAAATCCTATTCGCTCTTAATGCTATTCACCGGATTCTCGTTCGCCACACGCCACGACTTCCACAGCACGCAGCTCACGATGAAGGCCAGCACGACGATGCCCACCAATGCATACAGCGGCCATCCGAAGGGTGCTTTATCGGCAAACATGTCCATCCATAGGGTGTTGACGTACCACGACGCTAGGATGCCGAGGAGGACAGCGGGGACAGCCACGTAGAGCACATCGCGGCTCAGCAGCTCCAGTATGCTCGATGCCTCGGCACCGTTCACCTTGCGAATGGCTATCTCCTTGCTTCGGCGTTGCACTTCGTCGGAGGTATAGCCTATCAAGCCCATGAGCATGATGAAGAACATGACGACGGCCGACACTAAGGTGGCGTTGCGGAACACGCGGACGGAATTGTATTGCTCGGCCACCTTCGTCTCGTAGCTGGCGAAGTCAATGGTCCTGTCGGGGTACGCCTCCTTCACGGCGTCGTTCAGCTTTTGCAAGTTCTCGGCGAAAGGCTCTTTCAGGCGCAGGTGTATCGTGCCATAGAAGGTATTGTGGCAGATGGCCATGAAGGGCATCGGCTCCACCATCAGGTTCCTTATCTGGAAGTCCTTCAGCACACCGGCCACCTGAAGAGTAGCATTACCCATGTGGACTATCCGCCCCACTGCGTCGTCGCCCCAATGCATCATGCGGACAAAGGTCTCGTTGACAATGGCCTCGTAGGGTTGAGTCTGCCCAATCTCCGCAGGGTGCGCCATCCGCCCGGCCTTGAACGTCATGCCCATCATCTCGGGATAGTCCGAACGCATGTTGTAGCAATAGCGGGTGGAGAACAGCGACTTGCCTGCCTCGTTTTCCACAAAGTTTCCGCTATAACCATCGACGGGCGAGGAGTTGGCGTTGCTCACGGCCTCCACGTAGGGCAAGCCCTTGAAGAACTGATAGGCGGCGTCGCACGTCTCCTTGTTCGTGTACATATTGCCCACGGCCAACCGCTCGGGGTTATAGCCCAGCTCCTTGCTCATCACATATTGATATTGGAACATCACCATGCACATCAGTCCGCAGATGAAGGCCACGCCCGCAAACTGCACGAACAGCAGCGGACGCTTCCAGCCCTTCTTCCCTTCAGTGTAGCGGCGGAACACCTGCGTCACGGGGATGCCGGCAAACAGTCGGCCGGGCAGCACGCCGCCCACCACGAACAGCACTGCCACCACGCCGATGGACACCCAGATGCGCTCGGGGGCAAACAAGTCGGCCAGCTTGGCCGAAGCCGTGTCTTCCACAAAGTCGCGGAAGTTGTAGAGCAGCACGCCCATCAGCAGCAGCGCCCCCACGATGACGAACGCCGTCTCCAAGAGGAACATGCCGAAGATGGTGCCCCCACCTGCTCCGCTACACTTGTGCACGCCCACCGACTTGGCTCGGCGGCTCAGCGAGGAGATGGAGATAAGCACATAGTTCAGCGCGGCGATGAAGAGGATGGCCACACCCATGACGCTCATGATGAGGGTCATGCGCTTCACGTCGTCCTCGTTGCGATACGTATCGCGGATGGGTTGGATGAAGGCCGTATATCCGAACATCTTCTTGTCCTCCTCCGGGCGATACTTGTCTATCATGGCGTCTATGCGCTTGTTGATGACCGAATGGTCGGCACCCGGGCGAAAGCGGATGTACTCCGTCCAACTATCGCCGCCCGACCACGAATAGTTGCCTATGTCGCGCGTCCAAACCGAAGGCATGGACACCACGGCCTCGGGCTTGATAGTGGCGTTGTTGGGCAGCGTGGCATACGTACCCCTCACGGTCAGGTCTATCTGATGGTCGTAGCTCAGCACCTTGCCTATGGGGTCTTCATCGCCGAATATCTTCCGGGCGAAGCGTTCGCTCAGGTAGATGACATCGGGCTGCATCAAGTCTTGCTCGGGATTTCCGCTCAGAACCTCGATGCCCAGGGTGCGGAAGAAGAGCGAGTCGGCCACCACCTTCCCGTCGTCGAAGCGGACACTGCCGTTGTAGAGCGGGTTGGCCACCGGCCAATATCCCACGCTGGTGGCTGCCTCCACTTCCTGCGGGAAGTTTTCGAGGATGGCACCCGCCACGGGACCGCTGTTCGCCTCCTGAGGCTTCATCCGTTCCCCATTCATGGTAAACACCGACCACACCTGATAGAGGTTGTCGTAGTCCTTGAAGCAAGTGTCAAAACTTTGCTCGTAGGCCACGCGGGAGAAGAGCAGGATGCTCATCGTCAAGCCCAGTCCCAAGGACACCACCTTGATGAGGTTGGAGCCTCGACCGCGCAGCAACGTCTGAATCACGTAATAAATCTGTTTCATATCTGTTG
>JAUNJD010000357.1 GCA_030523205.1 Bacteroides sp. | reverse complement strand
CAATTGTTTATTCTACAATTCATGCGCAAAGAATACTGACGCATCAATCCTGTTTTTAGAATTTATTAACTCCCTAAAATCCTAATCTTCTCCCACATAAAACCTTTCACTCAGCCGTATGTCATCCGAGGCTGCCCCCACCATCACCTGAAACCAACCCGGCTCCACCACCGGATTCAGCTCTCCATCCATCAGGGCCAAGTCATCCTCCGTCAGCGTAAATACCACCTGCTTCTCTTCTCCCTGCTTCAGCTTCAGGCGTTCAAAGCGCTTCAATTGTTGCAAGGGCTGTACGAAGGAAGCATACTCATCATGCAGGTAGAGCTGCACCACTTCTTCGCCATCACGCTTTCCTGTATTCTTCACCTTGAACGACACTTCCAGGTAATGAGCCGCTTTTTGGTTTATCTTCAAATCCGAATAAGCAAAATTGGTATAGCTCATTCCATAGCCGAAGGCATACAGAGGCTTTGAAGTCATTTCCACATAGTCGTGGTTGCGCGGAGCCTTCTTGTTGTAATATACCGGAATCTGCCCCACCGAGCGGGGTACCGAAACCGGCAGACGGCCCGCCGGATTGTAGTCGCCAAACAGCACGTCGGCAATGGCACGCCCTCCTTCCTGTCCCGGATAATAAGCCGTCAGCAAGGCATCCGCCTTTTCCGAAGCCCACACCTTGTCCAGCGGACGGCCTTCGATATACACCACTATCAGCGGCTTGCCCGTGGCGTGCAGGGCATCCAGCAACTCTTGTTGTTTGCCCAGCAGGTTCAGACTTGCACGGTCAAACCCTTCGCCGCATTCCATGTCGCTCAGCACATCCTTGTCCGCAATGGCGGCTCCGGTCTCCTTATAGCTGGTCTTGAAGTCGCGGGCGCTCGAACCGCCTACCACTACCACCACCGCATCAGCCCGTCGGGCGGCGTTGACCGCCTCTTCCAGCTCGGTCTGCGTCGTGTCGCGCACGGCACATCCACGCACGTATTCCACTTGTCGGGGCGATAACTTCTCCCGTATGCCGTCCAGCACCGTCTTCACGTTCTGCTCCTCTTGCGGGGCTGTATAGTCGCCCAGCAGATTGTATCGGTTGTCCGCATTCGGGCCGATGACGGCCAGCCTGCCGATTCCCTTGCTCAGGGGCAATATCTCTTTTTCGTTCTTCAGCAGAGTAACCGAAGCACGGGCAGCCTCGCGGGCCAGTGCGATATGCGTAGCGTTGCGCACCGTCTTCTGCGCCATCGCCGGATCAACGTACGGATGTTCGAACAAGCCCATTTCAAACTTCAGCCGCAACACCCGGCACACAGCCGTGTCGATGACGGCCTCCGCCAGTCGCCCGCTCTCTACGGCGTGGCACAGGTTGCGGAAGGCATCTCCACCCAAATCAACGTCCAGCCCAGCCGATGCGGCTTGTATGGCGGCATCCTCCATCGTGGGTGCCACGAAATGACTGCCGTGCAGCCCCTCTATGCTGTATAAGTCCGATACGGTGAACCCTCTGAACTTCCACTTGCCGTGCAGTAAGTCCGTCAGCAAGTATTTGTTGGAGGTACAAGGAACGCCGTCTATCGAGTTGTACGAAGTCATTACCGAGAGTGTTCCGGCCTCAATAGCCGCCTTGAACGGGGGGAGGAAAACCTCGTGCAACTCCCTCGGTCCCACGGTCGAAAAATTGCCGTTCTGCCCACCTTCGGGCACGGCATACGCCAGAAAATGCTTCAGGGTGGCTATCGTGCTGTAAGGCTTCGACAGGTCGCCGCCGCCCAGACCGCTCACCATCGCCGCACCCAGCCGGGCGCTCAGCACAGGGTCTTCGCCAAACGTTTCTTCCACCCTCGACCAACGCGGGTCGCGCGACAGGTCCAGCACCGGACCATAGCTGATGTGTCCTCCTTGCGTGCGCACCTCCTTGCCGATGGCCTTGCCTATCTCCTCCAGCAGTGAGGGCGACCATGTTGCCGCCATGCCCAGCCCCGTAGGGAAGACCGTGGCGCCTATCGCCATGTGTCCGTGCGGAGCCTCTTCAGCCAAAAACAAAGGAATGCCCAGCCGTGTATTTTCTACGACATACTTCTGCAAGGCGTTGCCTGCCTTGGCTGCCAATGTCGGATTCAGTCCGTTGTCCAGCGTCTTCTTGGTCCAGGGGTCAGCGCGATAGGTAGCCCATAGCATACCCGCCTTGCTCTCCTGCACCAGCTTTTTGAACTTCTCCGAAGGAACCACTTCCTTCCCTTTTATCTCGTACATCTCCCAGCCCAGCGGACAAAGCAGTTGCCCCACTTTCTCCTCCGTCGTCATGCGTGCCAGCAAGTCGCTCACCCGCATCTCAATGGGCAACGAAGCATCCTTGTACGGCACAGTCTGCGCCCATGCCGCATGACCAATGCCCAAGGATAAAATCAATGTATATATAATTCGTTTCATTTAAGTTTTTGAGTTCTTAAGTTTTTG
>JAUNJD010000356.1 GCA_030523205.1 Bacteroides sp. | reverse complement strand
CAATTGACAATTGACAATTAATAGCTGTGTCATCCGTGATAATCTGTGTTCATCCGCGCCTTCTGCGTAGTCTGCGTTCTCCTACGGAAACATCAGCTCAATGCATCGGCTTTCAACTCCTTAACTCCTTCTAACTCCTCCTTATTATTCCTTATCCTTTTAATCTTCCGATAGACGTATGAAAAGGCCGGCACCAAGAAGGCGACGGCAAATATCCAAGCCGTAGGGTCGCCGAAACAGACGGCCAAATAGCCGAAGACAGGGACGGCAAACACGCTGACCAGAATGCGGGCCACCATCTCAGACACACCGGACAGCATGGCCAAATTGGTGAATCCGGCCCCCTGAATGGTGTAGCGCAGAATGCAAAGCAACCCCAAAACAGGGAAGAAGGAAACGGATATGTGCAGGAAGAGGGCCGTGTCGTTCAGAATCTCCGTCTCGGTGGCTTCCACAAAGAGCAGGGCAAAAGTGCGGGCACCCAGCATGAGCACCACGAACGTGAAGGCCCAGTAGATAATCATCATCAGCGCGGCGGCCTTCACGCCTTGCCAGATGCGTTCGGGCTTACCGGCTCCGTAGTTCTGTCCGGAGTAGGTAGCCATGGCAATGCCCAGGCTCTCCAGCGGGGTCATAAAGAACATCTTGATGCGCATGGCAGCCGTGAAGGCGGCCACGCAGGCGGTGCCCAGCGCATTGTTGGCACTTTGCAACATGATGCTGCCAATGGCGGTGATGGAGAACTGAAGGCCCATCGGCACACCTATATATAATAAAGTACGAGCCAATGCACCGTCGTACTTCCGTTCGGCAGGCGTGGTGCGCAGAATGTCGAAACGCTTCATCATATAGACGTAGCACAGTCCGGCCGACACCGCTTGTGCAATGAGGGTGGCAATGGCGGCACCCGCCACACCCCACCCCAGCGCCAGGATGCAGAAGAGGTCGAGCACGATGTTGAGCACCGTGGAGAGGAGCAGGAACCAAAACGGCGTTTTGCTGTCGCCCAAGGCACGGATGATGCTGCTGAGCAGGTTGTAGAAGAAGGTGCAGGGCACACCGATGAAGGTGATGAGCAGGTAGTAATAGGCCCCCTCGAATATATTGTCCGGCGTACGCATCCAGTGCAGGATGTCGGCACACAGCAGGCTGGTGACGATGGCTATCACGACGGACATCACCGCAGCCAGTTGCAAGCTGACGGACACGTAGCGGCGCATCGTGCGATAGTCGCGTGCGCCAAACTTCTGCGCCACGGGAATGCCGAACCCGCCACAACAACCGTTGCAGAAACCCAGTATAAGGAAAACCACCGAGGTACTGGCACCGACCGATGCCAATGCATTAATGCCCAAGAACTTGCCCACTATCGCGGCATCTACCAGCGAATAGGTCTGTTGCAGCAGGTTGCCCAACAGCAGGGGCAGCGCGAAATTGAAAATCTGTGGAAGGCAGCGGCCTTCCGTCATCTCTTTGGATGCAGCCATATCTCTATATAAACGTACACTTAAATTTGGTCAGTATGGCCCAGCACGGAGCTATGGGCCAGATAGTCGGGGCTCTCGGCGTAGATGTACATCACGCTTCCGCCCTTTATCGCATCGATGATGGGACGCGACAAATTGGTGGGAACGGCCGGACACCCGAAGCTCCGTCCCAAGCGTCCTCCCCTGTCGGCCACGGTGGGGTTGGCATAGGCGGCACCGTGCATCACGATGGCACGCTCGCGGGCACGGTCGTTGATGCCTTTCTCCAGTCCGTTCAGCACGAGCGAATAGCCGTTCTTGCCCTGATAGGTAGATTCCGTCAGGTAGAAGCCCAGCGAACTCTTGTAGGAGCCGTACTCGTTGGAAAAGGAGGTGGCATATACCTCGCCGCTATTCTTTCCGTGGGCCACCACCGAAGAGTAGAGCAAGGTGCGCTGCTTCATGTCGAACACAAACAGCCGCTTCTGCGTAGAGGGAAGGGAGAAGTCGATGAGGGTGAGTATGTCGCGACGGCGGTCGGTTATCTTGTAATAGCCGGTCACGGCCTGACGGAAGGCATTCCAGCCTACCACGCCCTCCAGCCCCATGCTGCGAAACAAGCCGGCACACGTATAGGCTCCGTCGTTGGCGGCAAGGGCAGATACGTCGGCCGTGCGCAACGCCTTATCTCCCAAGAAACAGGTGTAGGGAACGAGCAGGCAGAGGACAGATAGTATGAATCGCAGCATAAGCCTTTATCGAAGTTTTTTTCTGATTTCGGCGGCAAAATTACTGCTTTTCATCCATACAATGCCTACGGTGAGCGTTAAAAATGATGGAGGAGTAAAACATAGAACTGATGTCTGCACATGAAGAACGCAGACTACGCAGAAGGCACGGATGAACGCGGACTTTCACTTTATAGACGCGGATTAGGCTGATTAAGCGGATTTTATTTTTAGGCACGAATGACACAGATTATCACGGATGACACAGCTATTAATTGTCAATTGTT
>JAUNJD010000078.1 GCA_030523205.1 Bacteroides sp. | reverse complement strand
CTCAAAAACTTAAAAACTCAAATCATGGTAAACCGTTTTATCCTGAACGAAGTATCTTACTTCGGCCCCGGAGCACGCGAAGTGCTTCCTAAAGAAATTGCCCGTTTGGGCCTGCACAAAGCTTTTGTAGCAACCGACAAAGACCTCATCAAGTTTGGCGTAGCCGACAAGGTGCTGAGCGTATTGCGCGAAGCCAATATCCCCTACGAAGTATTCAGCGAAATCAAGCCCAACCCGACGGTAAGCAACGTCAAAGCCGGTGTCAGCGCCTTTGCCGCATCGGGAGCCGACTTCATACTTGCCATCGGTGGAGGATCGTCCATGGACACCGCCAAGGCCATCGGCATCATCACCAATAACCCTGACTTCAGCGACGTGGTATCGCTGGAAGGCGTGGCCGACACCAAGAAGAAGTCCGTGCCCATCATCGCCCTGCCCACCACTGCCGGCACAGCTGCCGAAGTCACCATCAACTACGTCATCACCGACGAAGAGAACCAGAAAAAGATGGTGTGCGTTGACCCTAACGACATACCCGCCATCGCCATCGTGGATGCCGAGCTGATGTACACCCTGCCCAAGAGCCTGACAGCCTCTACCGGACTGGATGCCCTGACACACGCCATCGAAGGCCTCATCACAAAGGGCGCATGGGAAATGAGTGATATGTTCGAAATCAAGGCCATCGAAATGATTGCCCGCTATCTGGAAACAGCCGTCAACGAGCCTTCCAATGCCGAAGCACGCAACGGTATGGCTGTGGCACAATACATTGCCGGCATGGCCTTCTCCAACGTCGGTCTGGGTGTAGTACACGGCATGGCTCATCCGCTGGGCGCCATCTTCGACATTCCTCACGGTGTAGCCAACGCTCTGTTACTGCCCACCATCATGGAATTCAATGCACCTGCCGCCCTCGACAAGTACGTACAGATAGCCAAGGCCATGGATGCCTATCAGCCGGGCATGAGCAAGGAAGAAGCCGCCAAGGCAGCCGTTGACACCGTACGTGCGTTGGCCATCCGCGTAGGCATACCGCAACACCTGTCCGAACTGGGCATCAAGGAGACTGACCTCGACCGCTTGGCCGAAGCCGCCTTTGCCGATGTCTGCACACCGGGCAATCCACGCGAAGTATCGAAGGAAATTATTCTTGAACTGTATAAAAAAGCATTCTAATCGTTTTATATTTTAGAATTCAGACTGGAACACTGAATGCGCAGAATGCGCGGATGAACGCAGAAATTCTTAATAAAAACCTGTGTTCATCTGCGTACGTCTGTGTCATCGGCATTCTCTCCTTGTTGCCTCGTCAACTTGTCAACTCGTTCCCTAAAAACTAAAAACACAAAATCCCCCTTTCATAACCCATGAATAACACCACCCAGAAGAAATCCATCCTCAGCAAAGACGGCGTCAGCTATGTAGTACCTTTCATCTTGATAACGAGCTGTTTCGCCCTATGGGGATTTGCCAACGACATCACCAACCCGATGGTGAAAGCCTTCTCCAAAATCTTCCGTATGAGCGTCACAGACGGTGCACTGGTGCAAGTAGCCTTCTATGGCGGCTATTTTGCAATGGCCTTTCCGGCGGCAATGTTCATCCGCAAGTATTCCTACAAAGCAGGCATATTGTTGGGCTTGGGTCTGTATGCAACGGGAGCCTTCCTGTTCTTTCCGGCTATGCACATCGGCAGCTATTACCCGTTTCTGATAGCCTACTTCATCCTGACGTGCGGCCTGTCGTTCCTCGAAACGAGCAGCAACCCCTACATCCTCTCCATGGGAACGGAAGAAACCTCCACACGCCGGCTTAACCTGGCACAGTCCTTCAACCCCATGGGTTCGTTGCTAGGTATGTATGTAGCCATGAACTTCATACAGAACCGCCTGCACCCCATGGACACAGCCGGACGCAGTCAGCTATCTGCGGCTGAGTTCGAGGCCATGCGCGACTCCGACCTCAGCATCCTGATAGCCCCGTATCTGGCCATCGGCATCATAGTGCTGGTGATGCTCGTCCTTATCCGTCTGACAAAGATGCCCAAGAACGCCGACCAGTCGCACGACATCAACTTCATACCCACCCTGAAGCGCATTTTCCACATCCACCACTACCGTGAAGGTGTGATTGCGCAGTTCTTCTACGTAGGCGCACAGATTATGTGCTGGACGTTCATCATCCAGTATGGCACACGCCTGTTCATGTCGCAAGGCATGGGTGAGCAAGAGGCCGAAGTGCTGTCTCAGCAATACAACATCGTGGCGATGGTCATCTTCTGCGTCAGCCGTTTCGTCTGCACATTCATGCTGCGCTATCTCAGTCCGGGACTGCTGCTCAAGATTCTGGCCATAGCAGGATGCGTATTCACGGCAGGTGTAATAGGATTCCAGAACATTTGGGGTATGTATTGCCTTGTGGCAGTGTCAGCCTGTATGTCGCTCATGTTCCCCACCATCTACGGCATAGCCTTGCAGGGATTGGGCGACGATGCTAAGTTTGGTGCTGCCGGCCTGATTATGGCTATCCTTGGCGGATCGGTGTTACCTCCCCTACAAGCATACATCATCGATATGCACACACTGTTGGGTCTGCCCGCCGTCAACGTCTCGTTCATCCTCCCCTTCATCTGCTTCGTGGTCATCATCATCTACGGGCATCGTTCATACCAAAGGGAGAAACGGGTTTTAAAAGACAATTAAGGATGTATATCAACTAACAGTCGACTACTGATTGAAACTCTTTGAGGGTGTATCAAAATGCGAAATGCATTTTCATAATGTCTGTCATGCTGAGCGTTGTTCTCCCCCGATAACGGGGGAGGCAAGAGGGGGGTATCGAAGCATCTCCTCCCTATGTACACGAGAGAGGAGATCCTTCGACAGGCTCAGGATGACAAAATGATAGCGCATTTGTTTTATGATACACCCTGTTGTTGCAAAAAGAAGAGGGCGTATCGGAATTTTGATACACCCTCTTCTTTTATAAGGGACATCATTAGAAGGTATGTCCCGCTTGTTTTTTTACTTCAGAATAACCAATGCCGTACGCGCTCCGTGTGCTCCCATCACCAACGCCTGTTCGATGTCGGCCGTCTTGGAAGGACCGGAGATGAAGACACCAAACTTATATTTGTCGTCCTTAATCTTCTTGTACGCTTCGTGCATATTGTTGACCAGTCGGTTGCGGTCGAGCACGATGACGAGTGACTCGGCTATGAAGTAGAGGGCTTTGTGCTTCACGGTCTGCGGAATCCACACCATGCCATTCTCGGCTACGCCCCACTCGCCTTGTATGATGGCGACATCGGTACCGTTGAGCTCTTGCGGAGTATCGAGGGTATCGGGATTGAGTGTGACACAGGAAAGTCCCTCCATGGTAGAGGCAATGCGCTTGGCCTCGGGGAAGCGGGCACGAATCACCGAGTCAATGTCTTCACCCTTACCCAACACGATGGCATCGCCACCCACAAAACGATTGATTTCGCAAAACTTCGTGATGATGTCGGGATAGACAATGCCGTTCACCTCCCACGTAGGATAATCGTACTTCTTTTGCGTATTCTTGCGGATGTTGGCTAAAATTTCTTCTCTACTGCTCATTTGGTATCCTCCTTTCCTTGTACTTTATGTTTCTTCCACATTTCGTTGAACGATTCGGATGCAAACTTAGGCAATTCGCGTCCCTTGCCCCAGTCGTTCAGTCCGTTATAGACCATGAAGCGGGGCAGCTTATTGACGATGGGCGATGCCCACAAGGCTGCATTGAACAAGGTAGGACGCTCCATCAGGAACTTCATGCCGCCGGACATGTACTTCTTCTCCGAGCTGGCCTTACCCATTCCGTCCAAGGTCTGACGCCACTTATAAATCTGTTCACCCAGGTCCACCTTGGCCGGACATACGTTGGAGCACGACAGGCAGAGGGAGCAGGCCGAAAGATTATCGTAGTACTTCTCCGGTGAATGTACCATACCCAGATTGATGCCGATGGGACCGGGAATGAAGTAAGTGTAGGAATATCCACCACTGCGACGATAGACGGGACAAGTATTCATGCACGCGCCACAACGGATGCAGTTGAGCATCTTGATGTGGTCGGGCTGAGAGAGGATATCGCTACGGCCATTATCCACGATGATGACATGATACTCTCCTCCTTCGCGCGGGGCACGGTAATGGGAAGTATAGGTAGTGGCAGGCTGCCCCGTACCGGAACGTGCTAACAGGCGGGTGAAAACGCCCAGCGCTTCCATGTCGGGCACTATCTTCTCCAATCCGAAAGCGGCAATGTTGAGCTTGGGGCAGGAAGTACCCATATCGGCATTGCCTTCGTTGGTGCATACCACGATGTCGCCCGTAGAAGCTACGGCAAAGTTAGCGCCGGTCATGGCTGCATCGGCGTTGAGGAAGATGTTGCGCAGGTTGCGGCGGGCAACGTGGGTCAAGTATGTGGGGTCGTAATTGCCTTTCTCCGAGCCCATCTCCTTCTCAAAGAGCTCACCCACTTGCTCACGCTTGATATGGATGGCAGGCATCACGATGTGACTGGGCGGCAGATGCATCAGCTGAAGGATGCGCTCACCCAAGTCGGTCTCGACTACATCAATGCCTTTCGACAACAGGAAGGGATCGAGGTCACACTCTTCAGAAAGCATGGATTTGCTCTTGACGAAGCGCTTCACGCCGTGGCTCTGAAGTATGCCGTAGATGATGCTGCGATACTCTTCGGCATCCTTGGCCCAGTGCACGATGGCACCGTTGGCTTTGGCATTCTTCTCAAACTCCGTCAACAGCTCTTCCAGGTGGCTGTTGGAATATAGCTTCAGTTCACAGGCTTTCTCCCGCAGTTCCTCCCATTCGGGAACATCCTGGCTCATCTTGTCTCGCTTGGCACGTACCATCCACAGGGTCTCATTGTGCCACTTGGCCATGGTCCGGTTTTCCTGAAACCGTTCGGCCGCTTTTGAATGCTTGGTACTCATAGTTGTGACGCTAATATTTCTACGATATGAATGGTTTTGATGGGTAAGTGCTCACGCTCTATCACGCCTTGCATGTGCATCAGGCAGGAGCTGTCGGCACCGGTGATGTATTCGGCACCCGTAGCCGCATGATTGCTTATCTTGTCGCGTGCCATGCAGACGGACACTGCCTGTTCCTCGACGGCAAACATACCACCGAATCCACAGCATTCATCGGGATGGGCGGGTTCGAATACTTCGATGCCCTCCACCATATTAAGCAAGTTACGCAGTTTGTTGTAATAAGGAATGTTGCGCTCGCTGGGCGAAGAGAGGAAAAGCTCGCGCACGCCGTGGCAGCTATTGTGAATGCTGACCTTGTGGGGGAAGCGTGCCTTCAGGTGGTCGGGTTGAATGACATCGTGGATAAATTCGCAAAGGTCATAGACCTTGCCTGCACTCTTACAGGTATGTCCTTCTTTGGCCAGGATTTCGGGATGGTTCAGCTTGACAAAAGCCACACAGCTGGCCGAGGGGCCTACTATGTAATCGTACTGACGGAACATATCCTCAAATCGGAGTGCCAACTTAGATGCCTCTCCTTCGAAACCTGCATTTGCCATAGGCTGTCCGCAACAGGTCTGGTCCAAAGGATAGTCCACATCTATGCCCAAACTCTTGAGCAACTTATATGATGCCACTCCCACCTGCGGGTAGATGGCATTGATATAGCAGGGGATAAATAAACCTACTTTCATTGTTCAGAATTAATTAGTCCTACATATTTTTTATTATCGCTATCTATTTCTTTTTAGTTAACAAGTTGACAAGTTAACAAGGCTACAAGACATGGTTTACAGTCAGCTCCCTTATTGACTTGTTCCCTTGTCCCCTCGTTGACTTGTCCCCTTGTTTCCTTGTTGACTTGTCCCCTTGTCAACTAACGTATATCAATCAGCTTGTGCGTTTGCAGGCTTAACCGCCATCGGGGATGCCTCAGCACACATTCTACGGTCTCCTGCGTATTGCTACACGAACAAGGTTGGAGGAAGAAATGCTCGGCAGGCAGGAGTTCATAGACAGCAAGCTCCTGTCCTTCGTACACCACCTTTACTTCGTCCATGCGGGTGATTGCCAACTTCACCCCCTGTTTGGGAGAGCAGGTCACCCAATCGATATTGTCCGGTAAGGCATGAGTTCCGTTTGTCTCGATACAGACGTACTTACCTGCTTGGTGCAGGCGGTGGACAAACTCGCGGTCAATCCAAAGGGAAGGTTCGCCACCCGTCAGGATAACGGTAACGGCGGGATATTTCTTCACCTCGGCCACGATTTCGTCATCGGACATCATAGTGCCTTCTTCGTGGCGGGTATCACAGAAAGAGCACTTCAGGTTGCATCCGCTGAAGCGAATAAAGACAGCCGGCGTACCCGTATGATACCCCTCTCCCTGCAAGCTATAAAAAATCTCGTTAATCTTTCTCATAAATGGCAACGTTTGATTCGGACTCCTGCACCTCTACCTTGAAGCAGGTAGGTATCTGGTCGCATATCCAACGGGCTATATTCTCAGCAGTAGGATTGAAGGGAAGCACTTCGTTTAGGTTGCGGTGGTCGAGTTGTTCGTTTACCACCTGTTTGATGTGACTGAAGTCTATCACCATCCCATCGGCATTCAGCTCGCGGGAGCGACAATAGACCGTGATAATCCAATTGTGACCATGCAGATTCTCACATTTACTGCGATAAGAAAGGTTCAGGCTATGAGCTGCCGACACTTCCATCCGTTTAATGACTGTGTACATACTACTGTGTTAATACGCTAATTATTTTACCATTTATAAACTGATGCATCTAATGTCACCTCGATGCAACGGCAAATATACAAAAAAGTGTCTGTTTTCCAAGAAAAGTATCGTTGAAATCTAAGCAAAACAACCGTGGATACAGGATTGTCTCAATCTATCAGCTCATAGCTGCACACTTGTATCGGCATATCGAGATTGTGAAGCACTTTCTCCAGCTGTATGCCTTCACGGTTGTCGTACTCATAGCCAAAGGTGGCGCGGATGCCTTGCAGGATGAACTGCGTAGCGCGGTCCAAGGCTATGGGCAAGCTGTCTCCTTGAAGCAGGGCGCCGGTGATGACGCTGGTAAACGTGTCGCCCGTACCCGGATAGTGGGCAGGCAGATAGGAGCAGGTCACCTTCCAATAACGGTTTCCATTGCGGTTGTAGGCATAGACAGAGGTCTTGTGAGGGTCGTCGGGCACGGGAACGCTGGTGATAATCACTACCTGCGGACCACCGTCAGAGAGCCTACGAAGGTAGGACTTTAGTTCTTCGTCCGTATTCTGTTCTTTGTAAGGAATGCCCAACAGATAGAAAAGTTCCGTCAGATTAGGGGTAATTACGTCGGCTTTGGTTATCAGATGGGTCATTTCTTCCACCATCGTATCATTGAAATTGGCATACAGCCGTCCGTTGTCGCCCAGCACAGGGTCGATGACGATCAGACTGTCCGGCCGACGAAAATCGTCGATGAAGTCTGACACGATGCGTATCTGACGCGGAGAACCCAAGTAGCCGGTATAGAAGGCATCAAACTGTACATCCAGTTTCTTCCATTCGGCAATGATGCGTGGCATTTCATCGGTCAGGTCGAGGAAGGAGAAATTAGGGTACTGGGTATGGCTGGACAATACAGCCGTGGGCAACGGACATACCTGAAATCCCATCGACGAAAGTATGGGGATAACGACCGTCAGCGACACCCGTCCTACACCCGAGAGGTCGTGAACGGCAACAACTTTCTTTACTTTGTTGGAATACATCAGTTTGGGAATGATTGTTTAGTGAAGTAGTAAGCTTTATTATGAAACTCCCGCTATTAATCCTCGCAGTTTACTCAATAGTTCTTCTGTCTTTGGGAATAAAGGAGCGACATCTTCTTCTTCCCAATCAAACATATCGTCGTAATCACCTGTCTGCCGCATATTCAACAACCGAGAAGCCAACCGAGCATCTTCTTTACTCAACAAGCCATAAGTTACAAATTCTCTTCCAAGCACACATATCAACCCCGCATGACTTTTGGTACGAATACCTTTTTCTAACATCAATGCAGAAGCCATATGAAACACTGCATAATACAATCGATTTGCGACCAAACTCCAATGTCCTAATCGAGCATTGTCATGCGCCTCCGTCATTGCACAGTCCGATTTCTGCATCCGATAAGCTATCAAAGTTTTCTTCTCATCTACCGTCATTGTCATAAGTCAATAGCATCTTGTTCTACATTCTTATAAAAAGGTGTGAAATATCTCTTCTGCCAATCGGCAAAAGTATAAATCAAAGGATTTATATCAACGCTAAGCTTCCAGCCCAATTCAATAAGCGGGAAAGCCACTTCATCAAAATCCAAATTTCCCACACGAGCTTTATCGACCAATATCAGTATATCCCAATCCGAATCCTCACGAGCATCTCCACGGGCTTGTGATCCATACAACAATGCACGCCCTCCGTTTGGGAGCACCTCCTTCACCGTATCTCTAATCTGTTGCAATACAAACGAATCCGGGACAACTCTTTTCAAAGGATATGACAGCATAAACACTTTGTATTATAAGATTCTTTTTTTTCTATTACAAAGAAACAAAAATATTTTCATACCACAAAACAATGTTGTACAAATACAAATAAGTCTTAATGTCATCACCCTTCACACCGTCCGACCATCGAAGAAGCGGCTTAATGCCTCGCGGGCTTCGGTCAGTTTCTCTTCCCATTGCTTCACCGAGTTTTGTCCGATGATGTCCGTCACGTACTTCACCGCTATGAAAGGCACGCCCTTGGCACGGCACACCCATGCCTGTGCGTAGGCCTCCATATCTACCACATCGCCTGCCACGTCTGCCAGTTCCGTCAGGAAGGAGTCACCCGTATTGCATACACCATCCTCTGCCCAATGCAGGCAATAGCCTTTCTGCTTCAGCAAGTCGGAAGAGTCAACTTCGTATTCCATTCCCAGCCCGACCACCTTCTGCATATCGCGGTCCACGAAACGACGGCATACCACAATGTCGCCCACCTTGCGATGAATGGTTCCTGCCGTACCAATGTTCACCACCAAGTCCGGCAATCCATATTTGAGGGCTTCGGACAGATAGAAGGCCGACTTCACCTTCCCAATGCCGGTGCGCAGATAGCCCACCTGTACTTCGTCCTCCCCTATCATTCCGGGAAACTTCAACTCCGTAAACTCGCCTTGTACGGCGTAAGTAACCAATATTCTCATGCTTCCAGTCCTTTTATGAAAAATAAATCTGTAATCTTCTGTCCTAAATCAGTTAAGAAGCAGCAAAGATACTATGCATTTTTGTAAATCACAATTTCACTGCCTTTTATTGTGACAACGATATGTGAGTTGCCTCTGAATGGAAGTAGCACACAGATGAGCATAAATCAAGCCACCGAAACATTTTTTGTCCTTTCTTTTTCTTGGGTATTCTCTTTTATTCCCTATCTTTGGCAGACGTTTAACCATACTAAGAGGAACATACCATGAAGAAATACCTCCAGACCGATGAATGGAACATCATCGAAAATGGCTTTCATGCCGACCTTCTGCGAGTGTCAGAAAGCATATTCAGCCTTGGCAACGGACGCTTCGGACAACGGGGCAACTTCGAAGAACCTTACAGCAGCGACTGCTATCCCGCCTCGTTCGTGGCAGGAGTTACCTTTCTGGATAAGACGCGCGTAGGCTGGTGGAAAAACGGATTTCCTCAATTCTACACTCGCATTCCCAACGCCGCCAACTGGAGCCTCATCGACCTGCGACTGATAGACGAAGAGCTGGACCTTGCCACATGGGACATCCACAACTTCAACCGCCGACTGGACATGAAGGCCGGCATATCATATCGGGACGTAGAGACTACCTCACCCCGCGGCAACCGGCTGTCCATCCACGTGGAGCACATCAACGACATGGCCCGCCCCAATCTCTGCCTTATCCGTTATAACGTCACCTCCGTCAACTATGCCGGAAGAATATCGTTGGTACCTACCCTCGACGGGAACAGCATGAACGATGCCGAACACCCGAACGAGAAGGTGTGGAACATCTTGCGCTCGGGTTCCACCAACGACTGCGCCTACCTATGGACACAGACCCGACGGGAGGATGCACAGGTGTGCTACGCCATGACCTACCACTTCTATAAGAATCAGAAGGAGATAACGCCTACGCCTATCCGCATCGAAAAGGAAAGACGGACAGGATTCAGCATCGGCGTTGACGTGAAGCCCGGCGACAGCATCACATTGGTGAAGTACGTGGCCGTAGCCTCTTCGTTGTTCTACGAGCGGCAGAAGCTGGTGGAGCAATCGATGACCGAGGCCCGCGAAGCCCGACAAAAGGGCTGGAACGAACTGCTGGACGAGCATCGACTGGCTTGGCAGGAGATATGGGACGAGACCGACGTCGTCATCGAGGGCGACCCCGAAGCCCAGCAAGGCATACGCTACAACATCTTCCAACTGTACCAGACGTATCGGGGAGACGACCCACGTCTGAACATCAGCCCCAAAGGATTTACGGGAGAGAAATATGGAGGCAACACGTACTGGAACACGGAGTTGTGCTGCGTGCCCTTCTTCATCTTCTCTACCTCGAAACGGATTACCCAAAACCTGCTGATGTATCGCTACAATCAGTTGCCCAAAGCCATCGAGAATGCCCGCAAGCTGGGATTCAAGGATGGGGCTGCCCTCTTCCCGCAAGTGACAAGCAACGGCGAAGAGTGTCACAACGAATGGGAAATCACGTTCGAGGAGATTCATCGCAACAACATCATCGTCTATGCCATCGTGCAATACACCACCATGACCGGTTCGCTGGAGTACATCGCCCGCTACGGACTGGAGGTGATGATAGCCGTCTGCCGCTTCTGGGCGCAACGTGTATCCTTCTCGCAGCCCAAACAGAAATACGTGATACTGGGTGTGACTGGCCCGGACGAATACGAAAGCAACGTGAACAACGACTGGTACACCAACTTCTCCACCGTGCAATGCCTCCGCATGACCCTCAGATACCTGAACATCATTGCCCGCGAGTGCCCCGAAGAATACACCCGCGTCTGCAACATCACCCACCTCGACGTGGAGAAGGAGGGCCGGCAATGGCACGACATCATGGAACGGATGTACTTGCCCGAAGACCGTGCACGCGGCATATTCGTACAGAACGACGGTTTCCCGGACAAGGTGCTGGAGACGACGGATGCCATTCCGCCCGAAGAACGCCCCATCAATCAGCACTGGTCGTGGGACCGCATCCTGCGTTCGTGCTACATCAAGCAGAGCGACGTGCTGCTGGGGCTATACCTATACAACTTCATGTTCGACACGGACACCATCCGCCGCAACTTTGAATTCTACGACCCGATGACGGTGCACGAGTCATCCCTATCGCCACACATACACGCCATATTGGCCGCCCGCATCGGCAAGGTGGAAAAGGCTTACCAACTCTTCCTCCACTCCACCCGCCTCGACCTGGACGACTATAACAACGAGGCTCACGAGGGTTTGCACATTACCAGCATGGCAGGAGCGTGGTTGGCTGTGGCACGAGGCTTCGCCGGTATGCAGACGCAATATGGGAAACAGCTATGCTTTGCCCCCGTATTGCCGCAGAAATGGACGAGCTACACCTTCCAAGCCAACTTCAAAGGAAACACGCTCTGCATCAAGGTGGGAAAGGAAATACGCATCACGCTGAAGTATGGCGACGAACAGGAAATACAGGTATATGGCAAGCCCTACACCGTGAAGCGGGGCGAAGAGCAGGTGATTCCCCTAAGGCAAGCATGAGACATACGGATAAGGACAAACGTCATCGTTCACTCTTGTACTGCGTGGGCGAACATCCTCGGTATTGCTTGAACACCGTGCTGAAGTAGCGGGCCGTAGAGAATCCTGTACGGTCGGCTATCTCGTTGATGCTGAGCGAAGTGTTGGCCAGTAGTTCCGTGGCTTGCTCGATGCGGATTTTGGTAATGTAGTCGTTGGCTCCCATGCCGGTCAGTGCCTTCAGCTTGTTGTAGAGTGAGGCACGACTCATGCCCATCTCGGCACAGAGCAAAGGAACACCCAGCTTCGGTTCGGACAGATGGCCGTTTATCACCTTATCCAGCCTGCACAGGAAATCTTCATCCACGGGGCTGAAGGTGCTTTCCTGCGGCAACGGCAATTCTTCCTCGCGGGTGGAATAGCGCACCCGCATCCGTCGGCGGTTCTCCAGCTGACTGTATATCACCGAGCAAAGCATATCTATTTCGAAAGGCTTGGTCAGATAAGCATCGGCCCCACTCTTATAGCCAAACATCTGACTGGCCTCATCATTGCGTGCCGTCAGCAGCACGATGGGGATGTGGCTCACCTCCAAGTCGCTCTTCATCTGCCGACACAGCTCATATCCACTCATGCGCGGCATCTGCACGTCGCTCACCACGATGTCCGGACAGGATTCGTGACAGATGCGCAGAGCCTCTTCACCATCGAAAGCCGTCAGCACTTGCTTGAACCGCGACTGAAGGGCTGTATTCAGATAGTCCGTCAGGTCTTTGTTGTCATCCACGATGAGCAAAGTATATGCCTGCGTGGCTTCGGGAGTGACAGCCTCCGAAGTCGGAGATTCGGGAGAGGTCGTTCCCTCCGATGGCAAAGTCTCGAATTCTTTGGTGGGTGCCAGCAATTCATTCAGATAGGCTTGCGGGCGAAGGGTCACCTTGCCCGGTTGCAGGTTGCGCGGCAGTTCGAACCAGAAGGTAGCCCCCGGACGGTTGCCGTGGTCGTAGGCTCCGATGCTTCCTTGTTGCTGTTCAACAAGGATTTTCGAGTACGACAGTCCGATGCCTGAGCCCGGACGTGCATTGTTGCCCTGATAGAAGCGGGTGAACAGGCTGTTGATGTCTATTTCCTTCAGTCCCGGGCCTTGGTCGGATACGGAGATGCGTATGCGCTTCTTGTCGTAGGTAAAAGCCGCCGACACCGTTATCTGCCCATTCTCCGGGCTGTACTTCAAGGCATTGACCAGCAGATTGGTAAGAATGGTGGTACACTTCTCTTTGTCGCAACACAGGGTGCTGATGTCCGAATCGGCCTGACAGTCTAAGGTGATGTGCTGCATGGAGGCTACGGGCCGGAAGTCGGCTACGGTCTGCTCCAGCCACGGAAGGAGTTCGAGGTTTTCGATGTCGAGCACGCTATACCCTACCTCCATCTTGCGCACGTCGAGCACCATGTTGAGCAGCTTCTTCATGCGGCTCGACTGACGGACGATGTTCTGAATGACAGCGTACTTGCCGTCGGTGGGTGACAAGGACGAGAGCAACTGCTTCAGCGGGGCGTGTATCAAGGTAAGCGGTGTGCGCAGCTCGTGGTTGATGTTGATGAGGAAGCGCACTTTCTCTTCGTACACCTGTTGTTCGTGCTCCTTCATCTCCCACTTCAGCTTCCGTTCTTTCCGACGGAAGAGGTAGAAGAAGCACAGAGCGAACATGGCCACCACCAACAAGATGCAGCAGCCTATGAACCAGTCGGACTTGTACCACGGCGGCAGAGCGATGAACCGCACGATGGGATAGTCCTTCGTCCAGCCTCCCGTACGGGTGCTGCAAGCGGCCAGCAACTGATAGACACCGGCCGGCAGACCGCTCAGCGTCAGTTCCGGCTGATAGGAGTAGATGACTTGCCCGTCCATGCCATGCAGGGTGTAGCGATACATCAGCTTCTGGAAGATGTCGCTGTCGTGCACCATCAGCTTGACGGAGATGGGTTCGCCTTCCTCCTCCACCGTCAGGCTGTTGCGTTCGGAGAGGGAGGCATTCATTCGTTCGTTGCCCACGAACACGTCACCCAGCTCTATCACGAGCGGCTCGGTATGTACTTCGGGCAACTGATTGCCGATGCACAGCAGTCCGTTGAAGGTGCCCAGATAGACGTCTCCCCAGTCGGAGAGCAGGCGGGGCTTGGCCAGATATTCGTTGGGAATCACGCCGTCGGTCTCACCGTAAAGGATGAATTCCCCCTTGCGGATGATGAGTGCCAGCAGGCGGTCGTTCGTACCAATCCAGGCCTGACCGTGACGGTCGCAGACCACCACACTGACCTCGTCAATCAGCGTATTCGATATATGCGTATATTTCCCGTCTTTGACGGAGTAACATCCCAGTCCGTAGTTGCTGCCTACCCAGAAATTACCGTCTTCATCCACATCAACCGAGTTGAGCACCGTGTCGCCCAAGCAGGTATAGATGCTGCGAAACTTCGTGCTGCCGGCATCCATGCGGTAGATGGATTGCAGCCCGTACAGATAGGTGGCTGTATCGTCCTTATAGATAGGAAGGATGGTTCCGGTAAATTCGGTGCCGTCGCTTGCCGTGATAGGGACGAACGTCTTTTGCTTCAGACGGTAGAGGTAAGGATGGTCGGAAAGCAGCAACATCGTCTCCGGCGTGTTGCGGAACAGGTTCACAGTCTTCCCCTGCTGACAGAGCAAGGCATTGATGCTGTCGTTGACAATCGTCAGTGGACGGTACGTCTCGGTCTGCTTGTCGAAGAAGAACAGACCTTTGCTGAACACTGACACCAGCAGATGCCGTTCATCGACCCCGGCAATGGAAGCTATCTTGTCGCCCCACGATGAACGTACGTGGTGAAAGGTCTTCGCATCGGGGTCGAAGCGGTTGATGCCTCCTCCGTCCGTACCTATCCAAATGTATCGGTCTTCGCCTTGATAAAGGCAGAGGATGGACTTCTCGCTCAGTCCGTACTCCGTACCGGGCAGGGCATCGGAATACATCTTTATGCCTACCTCCTTGATGTTGATAAGTCCGGAGCGCACGGTGCCGGCCCACAGATTGTCGTTCGAATCGGTATAAAGCGCAAGGATGGAATTGGTGGGCAACGAATACGGATTGCCGGGAGTATGCTCCAGCACGGCCATATCGCCTGTCTTGGGATTGAGTATGGAGATGCCTCCACCGTCCGTACCTATCCAGATTTCGCCTTTGCGTTCGGCCAAGGCCAGCACTACGTTGGTACGCAATCGCGAGTTACCCGTGTGGTAGCTGTGCAGCAGCTTTCCGTCGGGGGCATAGCACCTCACGCCCTGATGATAAGGAGCCACCCATAGATTTCCTTCCGAATCGACCAACGTAGCCATCAGGTCTTTGCTGGGGAAGGGCACGGAGGCTGATGTCTGCCGGGCCTCCACATCGACAAGCACAGTCTGATTCCAGCGATTGATACATAGCAGACGGCCTTTCCACGGCTGCATATTGGTGATGTTGTATTTGGCGTGAGGGCTCAGAGTGCAGTAGAAACGGACGGTGTGGTCGTCATAGCTGTATTTGTACAGCATCCCCCTTCCGCCGAAGAGCACGCCGTCGTCCCACAGGCAGGCGGAGGAAGCCATTACCGGATTGTTGTCGCTGTCGTGCACGGGCAGAAATTCGTCCCGCATATCGTCGTAGCGGTAAAGCCCCTTGGCGGTGACGGCCCACACGGTGTGCTCGTCATCTTCCACGATGTGGGTGACGTTGTCGCGCAGGTACCGCTTCAACTCATATCCGTCGAAGCGTCCGATGCCCGTCCGCGTACCTACCCATACGTATCCCTTCTCGTGGCTCACCACCATGCAACGCACCGTATAGGACAGGCCGTTGCTGGGACTGATTTGCTGGAATGCGTATTCCTTGTCGATGGCACGGACCGAAGAGTACAGGAGCACGAATATGGTTAATATGAAGTATTTAAACCGCATCATATATGTTGCCGTAGCATTGTTTGTTTTATAGCATTAAATAATAATTATGTGGCTACAAGAAATCCATAAGTA
>JAUNJD010000077.1 GCA_030523205.1 Bacteroides sp. | reverse complement strand
CAGGGACTGAAATGGTATCAGTCAGGGAGTGATTGTAGATGACTGAATGAGGGAGTTTTGCTGTCCGCATTTTTCAAAATCTCGTTCCCGATGAAGTTATCTTCTTCCCGGTTCCTTGCCACCCTCCTTGGGTTTGGGCTTCATGTTGTCCTTCAGCATATCCCGGTGGAAGCGCATCTCGGCCTGCTGCACCAAATAGATTTTCTTGCAGGAGAGAATCTTCTTGAACTTCTCGAAATAAGTCTTGTCCAGACGGTCGGAAGCTATGCGCTTGTCGTACACATCTTCCAGAATCTCGCTATATTGGGCTTCGGTGGTGTTCTTATCCTTCCCCTTACGGAACAAGTCCCACGCCTCGTCGTTCAGCTTCTTCTTACGGTCCTGCAACTCAAAATAAACGGGGAAAAACTTGGTAGCCTCTTCCTGTGTCAGGCCGGCCTTCTCCGTGATATAGGCCTCCTGACGGGCACGAAATTCTTCTCTGCTCAGACGCTGCTGGTCGCATCTGTCCGAGCCCCAAAGAGTGGGAATCAGACCACCCACCATGATAAGTAATACTATCAGCTTTCTCATCACCTCTTGTTTCTTTAAAAAATTCATTTAATGTTCCGACCATCACTCTGCACTGGCATCAGTCAGATACACGTACAGGGAATAATCGTCCAACATCGAATTGTCCATCACCGCGTTGATGTATTCTATTTCTGTCTCGGTTTCGTCGACTGCCACCTGGTCGGTAGACGAATCGGCACGACTGGCCGAACCTATGCGGATTATCAGTGCTGCCCCTACAAACATGGCAGCCATGTACATCCAAGGCTTCACCTTGTCCCACAACGTTGGTTCTTTCTGCCGGAAAGCGGAGCTTTCTTTTTCCGGAAGCCGGCTCATTACGTCTGAAGTGAGATTTTCAAAATATCCTTCGGGCACCCGGAAAGGATTCTCGGTCCCCACTTTTCTTAATATGTTATCTTCTTCTTTCATACAAAGCGTTCTCCTTTCTGCTTTTTAGACTAATATATTGGCTGAAGGTTTAAAGGTTGCTGAAATTTCCCATAAAAAGTTTATTCCATCCCCTCCAGATACTTCTCGATTTTCTTGACGGCATGATGATAAGAAGCCTTCAGTGCACCTACGGAGGTGCCGAAGATGTCGGACATCTCTTCGTACTTCATCTCCTGATAATACTTCAGGTTGAACACCATGCGCTGCTTCTCGGGCAGGGTAAGTATGGCTTTCTGCAAGGCTTGCTGTATCTTGTTGCCCGAGAAGTAAGGGTCGCTTTCGAGACGTGCTACGACGTTTGCCTCCGGGTCGTCCAGCGACACCGTGGCCACGGCACGTTGCTTGTTCAGGAAGGTAAGGCACTCGTTCAGGGCTATGCGATAGAGCCAGGTAGAGATTTTTGCCTCTGCACGGAAATAGTCGATGTTGCTCCATGCCTTCACGAAGGTGTTCTGAAGCAAGTCGTTGGCGTCTTCGTGCGAAAGCACCATGCGGCGAATCTGCCAATACAGCTGTTCGCTGTACTGACCGACTATCAGCTCAAATCCGCGCTTTTGTGTCCTTTCGTCCTGCAAAAGGGCCAAGACTTCCCGTTCATTATATGAAGGATTCATATCTATCAGTTCGCATTTATTGTTTTAGACAATCGTTTCAAGCAAAAGTTTAATTCACGGATGATGGACGGTGAATAGCAGATAGCTTAAGTTCATCATTCCATCCTCCTATTCTCACAATGTGATACAAAGCGTCTCCTGCGCAAGCCGCGTTCGGGGGAACACGGCCGATGCCTCTTGCAACAACACCGATTCGTCTTCGTATCGGGCGGAGAAGTGTCCTATCAGCAGCTGCCCCACCTCAGCGTCACGGGCTATCTGTGCAGCCTGTGAGGCCGTAGTATGGAAAGTCTCCTTGGCACGCGGCGCATCGGCCTCGGCAAAGGTGGCCTCGTGAAACAGCAGGTCCACCCCCTTTATCTGCGGGATGACGGAAGGCAGGTATATCGTATCCGAACAGTAGGCATAGCTACGGGGGCGAGCCGAGGGACGGGTCAGGATGGCATTGGAGATGGTCTCGCCTTCGGGCGTCACGTAGTCGGCACCGTTCTTGATGCGGTTCAGTTCATATACCGGTATCTGATAGTAGTCTATCATCTCGCGGACAATGTGGTTGGGCCGTGGCTTCTCGGCAAACAAGAAACCGCAGCATGGCATACGGTGACACAGGGGGATGGTGGTGACCGTGAGCGAACGGTCTTCGTAAATCAACCCTGCCTCCTGCGTGGCAAACTCATGGAAAAGCACTTTGTAAGTCATCTGCCGATTGAAGAAGGCCAACATGGGCGTCAGCAATTCTTCCAAGCCCTTGGGCGAATGTATGTGCAGTTCTGCCGTACGACCCAGCAGGTTGAGCGTAGATATCAGTCCCATCAGCCCGAAGCAATGGTCGCCGTGAAGATGGGAAATGAAAATGTGGTTCAGCCTCGAAAACTTCAGACGCGACTTGCGGAACTGTAGCTGCGCACCCTCTCCACAATCAATCATAAAGAGTTTGTCGCGCACGTTGAGCACTTGCGACGTAGAGAAGTGTCGGGTGGTAGGCAGGGCAGAGCCACACCCCAGGATATGTAATTCAAATTTTTCCATGGTATGCGCATTCCGATATGCAAATGTACATGATATTTTTCAGATTCCCTTACAAAAACGACAAATTCGTCCTTTCCCTCTTCCAAAATGCAAAGAGGGCACCCGTCCAGAGACAGGTGCCCTCCTACACATTATTACCGTTCAGTAAGAATTACTTCTTGCTGTTAGCTTCCATTTGTTCCTTCAGAGCAGCCAAAGCGTCGATGTCGCCCAAAGTAGTAGAAGCAGCCTGATTCTGGATAATCGGAGCATCTTCCTTCTTGTTGTTCGCCTTCTTAGCTTTCTTTTCAGCTCTCTCTTCTGCCTTGGCAGCATCTTCGAAGATGCGGCTGTGAGACAGGATGATGCGCTTAGCGTCCTTGTTGAACTCGATAACCTTGAACGGAAGTTTCTCGTCCAGCTGAGCCTGCGTGCCGTCTTCCTTAACGAGGTGCTTCGGAGTAGCGAAACCTTCTACACCATAAGGCAGAGCAACAACAGCGCCCTTATCCAGCATTTCGATGATAGTACCTTCGTGTACCGAACCTACTGTGAATACAGTCTCGAATACATCCCAAGGATTCTCTTCCAGTTGCTTGTGGCCGAGGCTCAAGCGACGGTTTTCCTTGTCGATTTCCAGTACCTGTACGTCGATGTCGGCACCAATCTGAGTGAATTCAGAAGGATGTTTCACCTTCTTTGTCCAAGACAGGTCGGAGATGTGAATCAAGCCGTCAACGCCTTCTTCGATTTCAACGAATACACCGAAGTTAGTGAAGTTGCGAACCTTGGCAGTGTGCTTGCTACCGATAGGATACTTCTCTTCGATAGTTTCCCAGGGATCCGGCTTAAGCTGCTTGATACCGAGAGACATCTTGCGCTCTTCGCGGTCGAGCGTCAGAACTACAGCCTCTACTTCGTCGCCTACCTTCATGAAGTCCTGAGCAGAACGCAGGTGCTGTGACCAAGACATTTCGGAAACGTGGATAAGACCTTCCACACCCGGAGCGATTTCGATGAATGCACCGTAGTCGGCCATAACGACAACTTTGCCCTTCACGTGGTCGCCTACCTTCAGGTCGGGGTTCAAGGCATCCCAAGGATGCGGAGTGAGCTGCTTCAAGCCCAGAGCGATACGCTTCTTCTCGTCATCGAAGTCGAGGATAACGACATTGAGCTTTTGGTCGAGCTCAACCACTTCTTTCGGATCGCTTACGCGGCCCCAAGACAGGTCGGTGATGTGAATCAATCCGTCTACGCCACCCAAGTCGATGAATACACCGTAGGAAGTGATATTCTTGACGGTTCCTTCGAGAACTTGTCCCTTCTCAAGTTTGCCGATGATTTCCTTCTTCTGCTGTTCCAGTTCGGCCTCGATAAGAGCCTTGTGAGAAACAACCACATTCTTGAACTCTTGGTTAATCTTAACAACCTTGAATTCCATTGTTTTGCCAACGAATACATCGTAGTCGCGGATAGGCTTCACGTCGATCTGAGAACCCGGCAAGAATGCTTCGATGCCGAATACATCTACAATCATACCACCCTTCGTGCGGCACTTGATGTAACCCTTGATAATTTCTTCGTTTTCCAAAGCTGCGTTTACGCGGTCCCAAGAACGGGTAGCACGAGCCTTGCGGTGAGACAGAACCAACTGTCCCTTCTTGTCTTCCTGATTTTCGATGTACACCTCTACAGTGTCGCCTACCTTCAATTCAGGATTGTAACGGAATTCACTCATCGGAATGATGCCGTCTGATTTGTAACCGATGTTCACAACTACTTCACGCTTGTTCATTGCGATTACGGTTCCGTCAACCACCTCGCGGTCGTTAACTTTGTTCAGCGTATTGTCATACGCCTTCTCCAAGTCTTCGTGACTTGCTGTTGTTACGGTTTCACCGTTTTCGTACGCATCCCAGTTGAAGTCTTCAATGGGAGCAACATTTTTTAAATTTTCCATTAATAAATAAATTGTTTAACTCGTTAATTAAGTGAGACTTTATGTTGACTCATATAAATCGGGCGCAAAGATAGGAGTATTTTCTTGAACTGCAAAAAAAATTGAGTTTTTGAGGATTTAAGTTTTTGAGTTTTTAAGTTTTGGAATGTTTGCCAATTTCATCTGTTGAACAACTCGAAGGTGAACTTGACTCCTATTTCCTGGTATTCCCAGTTGGCAAAGCTGGTAAATACGCCAAAGTCGAAGATATGCGTACCGATGCCATAGCCTACCTCCAGATACGGATTCAAATGCGGAACCACCAATGCATTCAGATACAGACGCTCGTTCAGCACATATTGGGTGTACTTCTTCAGGTGACGAAGAAGCAGGAACGGAGCCTCATAGACGGCATTTCCACGGACATACTTTCGCGACGAGTTGTACCAGCGCCCATCCAGCATTTGGAATACGCCGCCTATATCGTCGGCCCATCCGGTAGGCAGATTGGAACGCTTCAAGTTGGCAAAATCGACGAAGTACATTTCCTTCTGCCGGGTAAAGGAACCCCACCCCAGCCTGTAATGCAGATTGCGCATCAGCCCCAGCGAGACGGTATGCTGAAAGTCCACTTCCAGCCGTTCGTAGTTGCCCGAACTGCCAAACACGCCGCTGATGCCCCGCTCCCAGTCCAACGAGATGGTGGGATACTTGGAGTATAGGTTAATCTTACGGTCACCGTTCATATAATAATATTGTCCCGGCGTCCAGGTGATGCGCACCCCCGGAGCAAAACTGGTATAAGCGTGCTTGAACTTGCGCAAGATACTGGGGTCGAAGTCGGAAGAGCCCAATGACGTGCTCGGATTGAGCAGTATAAACTGCGACCGCTCCACCTCCGAACGCTTGTGTATGGACAGTCCCAAGTCCAACGTCAGTCCGTTCACTATTTCCCAGCTATGGTCAATGTCGAGATACAGGTCCTTGAAATAGTCAAGGTGTATCTGGTCGAAGTCGAATATACTGTCCGGAATGGATTTCAAGTCGTCCAGCACGTCACTGCTATAAATACGGTTACCGTTACCGAACTCTATGTGCAGGGACGACCGCTTGCGTGGCCAGTAATCAAGGTCGCTCCGCACACGCCAATAGAACTCCTTCAACTTGAAGTTGTAACCGATGCGAGGCACAATGCGCAGCAGACGGTCGCCCGAGAACAAGCGGTTGTACTTGAACTCCTGACGATAGGACACTCCGTTCGAGCCGCTATAACTCAACAGGAACGGATTGATAAGCGGCGAACAACGCACACTGCCCAACTTATCCAAATTGAGGGTGTAGCGGCTGATGAGCGCATCGCCTATCTGCCCCCAGAACACCAAGCGCTTGTTGACGGGCTTCTTCTTCACGACCGTCGTATCTTGCCGCAGGAAAAAATCGTGATACAAGCCATGCTCATGCTGTGTCAGGGGGATGGGGCGCAACGTATTGAAATAGGCCGTATCGCGCCTGTATGCATTGGTATCGGTCAGCAATGTATAAGAGTCCGACAGGTCGTACTTCGACTTACCCGACACCCGAAGCGGTCCACCGGGGTCGCGGTATCGGATGTCCTTATACTGAAGGGCAGCCACGTAGTTGCCTTCTATCAGATTGCCGAAGAAACGGAAATAGCCCTCCATATTGTAATGGACAGGCAGGAACTCGTCCGATGCCCCCACCTCGCCCATCTTCACCAAGTTGTTGAAGCGGAACATCTCCGAACGGCCGGAGAATCGAATCTCGCGCACGCTCCACACATTGTCGCTCACGATGATATATCCGCCTATCAGCTGGAAGCTCTTGCCCTTCGGTATGAACCGAATCTTATATTGGCGGTCGTGCGGCGACCCCATCACCGAGTCTATATAATAGGTATAGTATTTCTTCGCGTTGGAAGCCAAGGGGGAGAGCAGTTTGTCGTAAAGCAAGGTGGACGAATAGATGTTGATGTGGAAATACTCCAATAGGCGTCCGTCGGCTTCCCAGAACTCGGAGGCGGTGCCCACGTTCGCCTTCACCTTTTGGTCGTATATATTGGGGGCCGTAAAATGCAGGTCGCTGTATGTCTCCATGATGTACTCGCGCACCCCCTTCCGCAGCCGGAACATCGTAGGCAGGAAACGGATGATGTGGTTCTTCTTCTTCACGTTGACCTTACCTTTTATATAGAGTTCCGCCCGATAGTCATCCACTATACTTTCGTAGAAGGGAGCGAAGAAGATGACCTTCTCCATAATCGAGTCAGCCGAAATACCCCTGTTCCCATAAGGATTGGCCGCAGAATGTGTACGAACCTTAGCATGGGCACCGGGCAGGAAGAGAAGCAAAAAGAAAAGCCCGAGACATATATTTATATCATATTTCAGACGAAACATTCCTTTCATATAACAGGGTAACACTTGGCAAATATACAGAAAAAGATGCATCAATATACTTAACAAAGGACAAAAGTGGTTTCTTTTTCCCCCTCACAGCTATCTAGAGTGGATATTTTCGTCACATTTGTGCAATATTTAATTTTTTCTTTTTACATTTGTGCTGTATAACACAGTTTTTCAACAGTATGGTGAAAATTAATCTATCAGACATCAATATTCCGGAGTTGATTGCCGATATGTGGGAACCACTCAACGAAGAACAGCGGGGCTTCCTCGCTGACCACTTTACGCTCCAGAATTATAAGAAGAATGAAGTTATCCATTGTGAAGGTGAGACGCCTACCCATCTGATGTGCCTGCTGAACGGCAAGGTCAAGATATACAAGGACGGCGTGGGAGGAAGAAGCCAAATCATACGAATGATAAAGCCGGTGGAATACTTCGGTTACCGTGCCTACTTCGCCAAGGAGGATTATGGCACCGCTGCTGCCGCTTTCGAACCGTCGCTCATCTGCCTCATACCGATGACCGCCATCATGACGTTGGTAGCCCAAAACAACGACTTGGCCATGTTCTTCATCAAGCAGCTTTCCGTAGATTTGGGCGTGGCCGACGAACGCACCGTCAACCTGACGCAAAAGCACATCCGCGGGCGACTGGCCGAATCGCTGCTCTTCCTGAAAGAGAGCTACGGACTGGAGGAAGACGGTTCCACACTCAGCATTTACCTCTCACGCGAGGACCTGGCCAACCTCTCCAACATGACTACTTCCAACGCCATACGCACCCTGTCGCAATTTGCCACCGAGCGGCTTATCACCGTTGACGGACGAAAAATCAAAATCATTGATGAGGAAAAACTGAAGAAGATTAGCAAGATAGGATAGAAACAACGATTCACAACATACACAAACAAGGCTGCAAAGAGCATCTACACATACTCCTTGCAGCCTTGTTTCTTTCTGCTCTACCGTACACAACGGGCTGGATGCCTGTAGCCTCAACTCAGCAAGTAACGCTCGGCCTCAATCGCAGCCTTGCATCCGCTGGCTGCAGCCGTAATGGCTTGGCGATAATGCGGGTCGGCAACGTCACCGGCAGCAAACACGCCCGGCACCTTCGTACGCGGTGTTCCCGGCTCGGTCAGTATATAGCCCACTTCGTCCGTGTCCAGATAAGGCTGGAATATCTTTGAATTGGGTTCGTGCCCGATGGCCAAGAAGAAACCGTCGATGGCCACGTCATAACGTTGCTCGTCGGGCTGTCCCATGCGCTTCACCAAGTGTACACCTTCCACACCGTTCTCACCAAAGAGGCCTACGGCATTGTGCTCGAACAGCACTTCTATCTTCTCGTTGTTCATCACACGCTCTTGCATGATTTTGGATGCACGCAAGAAGGGCTTGCGGACAATCAAATAGACCTTCGAAGCCAGACCGGCCAGATAGGAAGCCTCTTCGCAGGCAGTATCTCCACCTCCTACTACTGCCACCGTCTTCTTGCGGTAGAAGAAACCGTCGCAAGTGGCACAGGCACTCACACCCATACCGGCGTATTTCTTTTCATCTTCCAAGCCCAAATACTTGGCAGCAGCACCCGTAGCAATGATGATGGTTTCGGCTTCAATCACCTTTTCGTCATCAATCGTAATCTTATAGGGCTTCTGACTTAAGTCGGCAGCCGTAGCCACTCCATAACGCAAGTCGGCACCGAAGCGTCCGGCCTGCTTGCGCAGGTCTTCCATCAGTTGCGGACCGCTAATACCTTCCGGATAACCGGGGAAATTCTCCACGTCGGTCGTGGTAGTCAGCTGACCACCCGGCTGCAAGCCTTCGTACAACACCGGAGAGAGGTTGGCACGACCGGCATAAATGGCAGCCGTGTATCCGGCCGGGCCGGAACCTATGATAAGGCATCTTACTTTTTCTGTTTCCATTTCTATGATTTTTATATTTTAATTTTCTGATTTCTATTTTCAGCCTGCACTTCCCCGGCACCTCTTATCAGCCCAATTGCCTCACCGCAGGTCTATGACTTCCGCCTTCGGATATTTCTTTTTGTCGAAGGTGAAGAAGTTGTCCGGATAGGTCAGCCCTGTCTGATAGCTCTTGACTATGATGACCGACATAGCCCGACTGCCTTGCGGAAGCAGGTCTATCTGCTTGATGTGGTACGTATCGTGCGACACATACAGGTTCAGTGCCTTCGGGTCTTTCTTCTTGTCGGTGGCGGTCAGGCAGACGTAATGGCACGTCTTGTTCTTTCCTCCGCTCGGGGTGCCCAGCTTCAGCTCATAGCCTTGCTTGTACAGGGAAAGCCATACGTATGGGTTCAAGCTTTGCAGCTCTTCGGGCGTAGGGGTTGAGATGTTCACTTCTTCAGTGGATGCCATATAGCTCCACTGCGTCTTTCCGTCAAACCACGTCTTCACACCTTCGGCTTCCAGCACAAACTTGTCTCCCTTCAGATAAAGCGTACCTTCCGATTCGCCCATCTCGGCTGAGCTGAAAGTAAACGTAGCCTTGATGCCCCCATCCTTGCGGAAGGTCTCGGCTGTGCGGTCCAATATATCCTTTGCTCCGGACGATTGCGCCCAAAGCGGCAGAACGGCGAGGTACAGCAGCCCGACGAGTATGGTGAAACGATTTCTCTTCATCGCTAGTTCCTTTCTTCTTTAGATAGTACAACAAAAGGTCATTGCAGATTGTTCAGCCGCATCTCCAAATCATTGTCATCCACGCAATACACTTCGCGTGGCTTGCTTCCTTGTGCCGGCCCTACGATACCGGCCTTCTCCAGCTGGTCCATGATGCGGCCTGCACGGTTGTAGCCAATGGAGAACTTGCGTTGAATCAGCGAAGTAGAGCCTTGCTGATGGATGACTATCAGCCGGGCGGCATCCTCGAACAAGGAATCCAGACGACCCATATCCACATCCTCCATATCGCTGCCTCCACCATTCTCATCCACATATTCGGGCAGATAGAAGGCCGTAGGATAGCCCTGCTGACGGGCAATGTACTTGGTGATTTCCACCACCTCGGGCGTATCGATGAAGGCACACTGCACACGCACAGGGTCGGCGCCTTGCAAGAAGAGCATATCGCCCCGTCCTATCAGCTGATTGGCCCCCGGACGGTCGAGGATGGTACGCGAATCCACCATGGCCGACACCTTGAACGCGATGCGTGCCGGGAAGTTGGCCTTGATGGTACCGGTGATGATGTTGGTCGTCGGGCGTTGTGTGGCGATAATCATGTGTATGCCTACCGCACGGGCCAGCTGGGCGATGCGGGCAATGGGCAGTTCCACATCCTTGCCTGCCGTCATGATGAGGTCGCCAAACTCGTCGATGACCACCACGATATAGGGCATGTACTTATGCCCCTTCTCCGGGTTCAGTCGGCGGTTGATGAACTTCTCGTTATACTCCTTGATGTTGCGCACGTGGGCTGCTTTCAACAAGTCGTAACGGGTATCCATCTCCACACAGATGGAACTAAGCGTCTGCACCACCTTGGTGACGTCGGTGATAATGGCGTCTCCCCCATCGGGCAACTTGGCCAGAAAGTGGTGCTCTATCACGGAGTAGATGCTGAATTCCACCTTCTTGGGGTCAACCAGCACAAACTTCAGTTCGGCCGGATGTTTCTTATATAATAAGGAGGTGATGATGGCATTCAGACCGACAGACTTACCCTGACCGGTGGCACCGGCCACCAGCACGTGTGGCATCTTGGCCAAATCGACCATGAACACCTCGTTGGTAATCGTCTTGCCCAAGGCAATGGGCAACTCGTAGGTAGATTCCTGAAACTTCTTGCTCCCGATGATGCTCTGTCCGGACACGATTTTGGGATTGGAGTTAGGCACCTCGATACCGATGGTTCCCTTGCCCGGAATGGGCGCGATGATACGTATGCCCAGTGCCGCCAGGCTCAAGGCAATGTCATCTTCCAGTCCGCGGATTTTCGAGATGCGCACACCTTGCTCGGGCGTAATCTCGTACAGGGTGACGGTGGGGCCCACCGTTGCCTTGATGCTGCTTATCTCGATGCCGAAGCTACGCAGGGTGTTGACAATCTTATCCTTATTGGCATTCTGTTCCACCATGTCGATGGTGGGACCGTTGTCATCGTAATGCTTCATCAGGTCGATGGTGGGGAAATGATAGTTCTCCAAGTCCAGCCGCGGGTTATAAGGCTCCGTCTCTTGTCCTTGGTATTCTTCCTCCTCATTGGCTTCCACCTCAAAGCCGGGTTGACGCAAAGCCATCTCTGCCTTGGAGGAGGCAGATTCCGACAGGGGCTGCACGGGGTCGGAAGGAGGTGTCTCGATGGTCATGGTCACTTCGCCATCGTTTGCCTTTGCCGAGCGGGCAGCAGTTGTGCCGCCTCCCAAGTCGAGCACTATCTCGTCGGCAGCGGGCTTCTTGTCTTCCTCTACGTCAAGGTCGGGAGTAGCGATATCCTCTTGTCCGGCTTCCTCCTCACGGGCGAGTTCCTCCGGCTGTTCTTCCGCCTTCGATGCGACAGAGGGTTTTCTTTCGGTCACAGACGCATCTTTGGGTTCCGTCGTTCTCTTCTTTTTGCCGGTCCACGAATCGGTAAACTCTTCCGGCACTTCGCCTTCCTTCAATTCGGCCTCCTCCTTTTGCTTACGCTTCAAGAAGCTGAGCGACAGCAGATTGCGCAACCAGATGATGGTGCGGGCACTCAGATAAATAAGGAAACAGATAGCCGTGGCCAGTAATATCAGCCATACGCCCGGCTTGCCTACCTGCGATTCCAGCCAAAGGCTGACATTGTAGCCGTGCATACCGCCCAAATAGAGGAAGGAATCTTGGTACTGGTCAACAAACACAAAGCCGAAGAAGATAGAGAACCAAACCAGCAGCAGCGCGCAACCGATGAACCACTTCCACAGGCGAACCACCCGCACACGCATCAGCTTCAGTCCGGCTACCGCCAGAAACACCAATATAAAGAAAGAAGATACGCCAAAGCAGTCGTTAATCAGATAGCTGGCCAGCTGTGCCCCACGCGAACCGGCATAGTTCTTCACCCCGTTGTGGGCGGAGGCCAACTCCTGCGCATTTCCGGAATCGATGATGCTTTGGTCGGCAGCACCGGTAAAGAAGAAAGAGGAGAAAGCCAGCAGCAGATAGACGGAAAAGATGACCAATATCAAGCCTATGACAAAATGTATGGTCTCGCTCTTGAAAATAGCTGCAATCTTGCCAAACAGGGTCGGCGACTGCACTGTATCTTTAGTTACACTTTTTTTCACCATGGATTATGAATCTCTTTAATAATTGATAGATAGATTGGCGCAAAATTAGTCATTTCACTCAACTCTCGCAAATAGTGAAAGGTTAAAGTATCTATGAGGTCTTTTGTCCGCCCGCTTGCGCCCATACCATGCTTGCGATAGTTGAATTATCTTATTTCGCATACATATTCTACTTTTTATCACTACTTTTGCACCGGAAATATAGAAGCAACCATTAAAAAATAAGATAAACCCAAAATGAAGAAACAGACAATAGCCATTCATACGCAATTCCAGCATCGCGATGCGTACAATGCTCTCAGTATGCCCGTTTACCACACAGCCGCATACGAATTCGACAATGCCAGCGACATGGCAGACGCTTTCTGCGGAAGGTCCGACCTCCCCGACTATTCGCGCGTCATGAACCCCACAGTGACCTTCTTCGAGAACAAGGTGAAGGCACTGACCGGTGCAACCGACGTCATTGCAGTCAACTCGGGCATGGCAGCCATCAGCAACACGCTCATGGCACTGGCAGCCTCGGGCAAGAACATCGTATCGTCACGCCACCTCTTCGGCAACACCTACTCGCTCATCGCAGGCAGCTTGCTGCGCTTCGGCATAAAGCCCAAGCTGTGCGACCTGACCAATGTGGAAGCCGTAGAGAAAGCCGTTGACGAGCAGACCTGCTGCATCTTCCTCGAAATCATCACCAACCCGCAACTGGAAGTGGCCGACCTGAAGGCGCTTTGCCGCATTGCCCACGAGAAGGGCATTCCCGTCGTGGCGGACACTACCGTCATCCCGTTCACCGAATTCAACATACACGAGCTGGGTGTTGACATCGAAGTGGTGTCCAGCACCAAATACCTGTCGGGCGGTGCCACCTCCATCGGCGGCCTGATTATAGACTATGGCACGTGCCAAGGCTTCTGCAAGCGGATGCGCACGGAAATGCTGTTCAACTTCGGTGCTTACATGACGCCCCACGTGGCCTATATGCAAACCATCGGTCTGGAGACACTCGACGCCCGCTACCGTGTGCAGTCGTCCAACACGCTTGCCTTGGCCCGCAAGCTCCGCACGTTGCCCGCCATCAAGAGCGTCAACTACGTCGGCTTGGAGGACAACCCTTATCACGAACTGGCCCAACAGCAGTTTGGTCCTACGGCAGGCGCCATGATGACCATCGACCTTGCGGACCAAGAAGCCTGCTTCAACTTCATCAACCGCCTGAAGCTGATACGCCGCGCCACCAACCTATTCGACAGCAAGTCATTGGCCATCCATCCGGCCAGCACCATCTTCGGCAACTTCACCGACCGCCAACGTCAGAGTATGGATGTGCTCGACACCACCATCCGTCTGTCCATCGGTCTGGAAGATGTGGACGACTTGTTCGAAGACATTCGTCAGGCGCTCTCATAAATTTTAAATTTAGAATTTTAGATTATAAATTGGCTTCGCGCTTAATGAGACATCACGCAAGATTTAAAGCTCTTAGTTTTCAATTCTTAATTCTAAATTTTCAAAGATGGCATACAATTTTGATAAGATAATAGACCGCAAAGGCACGGGCGCCCTCAAAGTGGATGTCCTGCAAGAGCGTTATGGCGACGCCAACCTGCTGCCCCTCTGGGTGGCCGACATGGACTTCGAGACACCCGATTTCATTACCGACGCCCTGCGCCAACGACTGGAACATTCGCTCTATGGCTACACCGTGGAGCCGGCAGACTACTGGCCCACCGTCATTCGCTGGATTGGCGAACACCACGGTTGGGACGTGAAACGCGAATGGATAACCTACATCCCCGGCATCGTGAAGGGCATCGGCATGGCCGTCAACGTATTTGTGAAGGAAGACGAGAAGGTCATCATACAGCCGCCCGTCTATCACCCCTTCCGCCTCACCCCACTGGGCAACAAGCGTGAGGTGGTGTTCAACCCGCTGCACGAGAACGAGGATGGCTCCTACTCCATGGACTTCGACAACCTGGAGGCCGTGGCCGACGAGAAGTGTCGTATGTTGATACTTGCCAATCCGCACAACCCTGCCGGCATCGTATGGGACAGAGACACGCTGATTCGCCTTGCCGACTTCTGCCATCGGCGTCACATCTTGGTACTGTCCGACGAAATACACTGCGACATGGCCCTGTGGGACCACAAGCACATCCCGTTTGCCACGGTGTCCGACGAGGCAGCCGCTTGCAGCATCACGTTCGGCGCACCATCCAAGACCTTCAACATCGCGGGCATCGTCAGCTCCTACGCCATTGTGCCCAACGAACAACTGCGTACCCGATTCTTCCATTGGCTGGAGGCCAACGAACTGAACGAGCCGACATTGTTCGCTCCCATCGCCACCATTGCCGCCTTCAAGCAGGGCGAACCGTGGCGCAAGGAAATGCTGCACTACGTAGAGGGCAACATCGACTTCGTCATCGACTACTGCGCCCGCCACTTGCCGCAAATCAAGCCTCTGCGTCCGCAAGCGTCCTTCCTCGTATGGCTGGACTGCCGTGCACTGAAGCTGAACCATCAAGAGCTGAACGACCTCTTTGTCCGCAAGGCCCACTTGGCACTGAACGACGGCGAGATGTTCGGCCAAGGCGGCGAAGGGTTCATGCGCATGAACGTAGCCTCTCCGCGCCAAGTGCTGCAACAGGCCATGGAACAACTGCGTCAGGCTGTGGAGCAAGCCATCTGACCCCCTTTTTACTCACATAAAACTAACTGAAACGATGAAAAACACTCTGTTCTTTTTGGTATGTCTGTTCCTGTTGGGTGGACTATCGGCCTGCTCCAGGTCGATAGATGCATCCGTCATGCTTCGCTACGAGCACTCATTGGCTAGTGCCGACTCGCTGGCCCGCATCGGCGCGACGGACAGCGCACACATGGTCGGCCAGTTGTCCGACTTACACCGCGAATACGTTCAAATCAAAGAAAAGGCCGATGGCAAGAACGTCCGCCTGACGCCCATCAAGCGGTCGGAACGCATCCTGTGGTTTTCCCTTTTCTCTCTGAGTATCCTCCTGCTTATCGCATTGTTCATCATCGACATCAAGCACCGGAGGGACCGTAAGCACCGCCGTTACCTGGTGGAGCTGAGCGAGAACGAGGAACGCCTGCACAACAACGAGAGTGAGCGTGCCCAGTTGGAGGAATGCCTGAACGAGATGTCGCTCACCGACGAGGAACGCGAAGAGGTACACCAGTCGCTCACCAACCTCTTGGAGTACGGCAAACGGCTGAACGAAGAGAACGCCTCGCTCCACACCCGCCTCAAGGAATACGAACAGCACCCGCTGCCCAGCGACCTGGAGCTGATGCAGGAGCAGAAAAAGCGCCTCAGCCGACAGGACGGACAGATAGCCGTGCTGACCTCCATCCTGACGGACCGCGACGACACCATGCGGTCGCTGCACAGCCAGCCCAAGTTCCTCACCCCGGCCCAATGGCAATACCTCACCACCTTTGCCGACCGCGTATATGACTGCTTCAGCCTCCGTCTGCCTGCCCGTTTCCCCCGTCTGACCGCTGCCGACCAACAGCTCTGCCTGCTGATGCGCCTGGGCTTTGCCAACGCTGAGATTGCCATCATGATGGCCGTATCGCCCACTTCCGTTTCGCAGCAGAAGTTCCGCCTGAAGAAGAAGCTGATGCAGACGGAAGAAAGCCTCTTCGCCAACGGCGAAACAGTAGATGACGTCATCAAATCTTTCTGACAAAAAATCAATCTTTTCCGGCTGCCGTTCCTCCCTGTTTTGGGAGGAACGGGAGTCGGTTGTATATCGAGGCCACCTCAGTCGTATTCTTAGGGTATCTCAGTCGTATTCTTAGGG
>JAUNJD010000355.1 GCA_030523205.1 Bacteroides sp. | reverse complement strand
AAAGTAGCACAAGGTGATTGATGTACTTCAGTATGGTGACCTTGTAGTCCGGTGTCGGATGTTCGTACAGGTCTTCGTTCAACAATTCGTTCAGATGATTCAGTATCATTTGGTCGAATATGCCGTCTTCGGCTTCCGCACAGTCTTTCAGCCCATCGAAGGCCTCCTGTATGCGATAGAAGGGGTAGTCGAAGCGGATGTGCATATCGATGTTCTCCACCAGTCGGCCGATGCGCAGGAAGTTGCGGATGCGCTTGTCGAACACACGCTCATCTATCGAGCCCCAGAAGGCCAGCAAATAGTCGGTAATCGGTTGCAGGTCGGTGATGTTAGTATCAGCCTTCTCGGCCGAACGTTGTATGTGGCAGAGCGACAGCTGTATGTACGACAGTGTTTCACTCATGATTTCTTCGCGCAGTACGATGGCATTGTCGTTGGCCGATGTCAGTCCGGCAAGGATGGAGCACGGGTTTGCCGCATCGTACATATAACCTTTCCAGAAACTCTCCATATCCGGATAAGGGTTGGTAGCATCCAGCTTCTGATAATAACCTTCATATTCTTTTGCAGGGCTGTCAATCATCTTGTCGTAGTAACGACGGAGCAGGTGCAGGCTGATATATACCCTCTCGGTATATCGGCCAAGCCAGTAAAGTCGGTTGCCTTTGGTGGCTGAAATAGCATAGTACATCATATCTTCTTGAATTTTAAATTTTAAATTTTATTCTATTTTTCCATTACCCACGTATCCTTAAATCCTCCGCCTTGCGAGGAGTTCACTACGAACGAGTTCGGATTGCGCGAGAAGCGGGTCAAGCCGCTTTTCCATACCTTGGTTTCCTTGCCCGAAATGACGAAAGCACGGAGGTCGGCCTTGCGCTCTACGCGCTCGTTGCCTTCCAGTATCTCCAGGTCCTTGAAGTCGATGACCTCTTGGGCTATCCAGCGGCGTGGCTCTGCGATGACCAACTGCTTTAATTCCTCCAGTTTCTCGGCTGTCAGGTCGCGTCCGAAGACGACGCCGTAACCACCGGCTTCGCTCACGTCCTTAATCACCAGTTTGGCGATGTTGGCCAGAATGTATTCGTAGTCCTCCTTATAATAAGGTAGGTATGTGGGTGCATTGTGCAGGATGGGTTCCTCGTTCAGATAGTATTTCACCATCTTCGGCACGAAGTAGTAGATGCCCTTGTCGTCGGCCACGCCGTTGCCCAGTGCGTTGATGACGGCTACGTTTCCTTTGCGGTAAGCCTGCATCAGGTTGGGTACACCCAGCAGAGACGAAGGCTCGAAGGCCAGCGGGTCCAGATATTCGTCGCTGATGCGGCGGTAGATGCTGCCCACCCGTTGTTTCTCCTTGTACAGGCCCATGTAGTACACGTTGTCGTCCTCCACTATAAGGTCGCCGGGGAAGGCCAGTGTAGCGCCTATCTTTTCGGCTAGGTAGGAGTGCTCGAAGAAGGCCGAATTGTAGCGTCCCGGGGTCAGTATGACGGATATGCCACGTCCGTCGTTCATGTAGTCCATCATTTCCTTCAGCAGCTCGCTATAATTGCGGTTGTCTGCCACGGCATTGGTCTGGAAAGTCTGCGGCGAAACTTTTCGGGTGATGGTGCGTGCTATCATCGGATAAGAGGCACCCGAAGGGATGCGCAGGTTGTCCTCCAAGATGAACCACCGTCCATCCTTGGCCTGCACCAGGTCGATGCCCGATATGTGCGAATAGACGTTGTGTGTAGGGCTGATGCCTTCGCATTCGGGCATATACCCTTTGGACGAATAGACGAATTCGGCAGGCACAACACCGTCTTTGATAATCTTTTTCTCATGATAAATGTCATGCAAGAATAAATTCAGAGCATCGACACGCTGTATGAGGCCGCGCTCTAAGCTATCCCAATCACTTTTGCTGATTACTCTAGGAATGGAATCGAACGGGAACAATTGCTCGTTGAAAATGCCATTCTTATATACACCGAAGCGGACGCCAAATCTTTCCATCCACTTATTCACTGTGTCTCTACTTTCTATCAGTGTATCCATATCTTTATATATTTATTAGTTGTTTACTCATTATTACTAATACCCACTTTTGTCTTGCATTTCGCTGCAAAGATAAGCAAAAAGATATAATGTTGTTATAAATACTTTCTTTTTATTTTCAAAAATGCAAAAAATGTGATAATATGGTTGTTTTGGTTGCATTATTATCCTATTTTGAAACTTTTGCATACTACTATATGGTATTTTGTAACATTTTGGTCTAAGAAGGTGGATGATGCAAATCATTTGATTGCTATATTCTCGATATTATGTTCTTTTGATAGTAGATGCCGTAAAACGGAAGTGGTGTGGAAGCAGAGTTGCGTTCATGGCTTCATCGTACATTGCCTGTTGCCACCGTTTGTGGCTTTCTTGTTTATTGACAAATCGCTATGCGTCCGTTCGTTTGCTGTTCTGTCTTTATGTCTTGCTTCTAGAGGCTTTTTCTGCTTCGTATCCGCTCCGTACCTTCTCCGTACCCGCTCCGTACCTGCT
>JAUNJD010000076.1 GCA_030523205.1 Bacteroides sp. | reverse complement strand
CAGGACGAGAGGTACTGTTGCCTTTCGTCGTCTCCTACATTTTTGATGATGGGCAGCAGATAAGGCGAATCGTTGGTGTCGTACTTATCCACAATTTCCTGCATACATTTTTCCCAATGGATGAATAGCAACTGTCCGGTCTTTCGGCGGCGGTAGGATAGGATGCCGTTGCTCAAATCGTTTTTTTTTAGGAAAGCCATATCGACGAATGACATTCCACGGGTGTAGAAGCTGAACAGGAAAAGGTTGCGGCTGAGGTCGTCCTTTGAATTGGGTGGAAAGTCGAAGTTCTTGATTTGGCGTATGTCTCTGAGTGAGATGGAGCGTTTGGTGGTTTTCTCTACTCCCGTATATACGTGCTTGAAGGGGTATCTTTGCGCTGTTGTGCCTATTTCTACGGCTCGGTTATATACGGCACGCAGGATGCGCATATAGAACGAACGGGAGTTGGCGCATACGTTTTCTCTTAGTAGCCAGGCTTCGTAAGACATCATCAGTGCGGAGTCGATGTGTTCCAGCAGGATGTCTTCGCCTCCACGGAAGCGCGTAAAGCTGTTGAGGGTGCTGGCGTACGTCTCGCTTGTGCGTATCTTCCCCAGCTCTTGCAGGGTGTTGATGGTGTCTTGCATGAAGGTGAACAGAGTGTCTTTTCGTTTCGAGGCGTTATAGGCGGCTATCACGTGGTCGCTCGTATAAGGCTCCAGGCGGTTGTCCAGTGTTTTGATGACGTTCACCAGCAGTTGGGTGTCGTTTCGTACTTTCTCTTTGAGTGCCAGCAGATACTTGGTTCTGTCTTCGTTGAGGGGGAGAATGAACTCTGCCGTCTCGTTGTCCCATTCGTGCTTGAACAGCTTGTAGCAAGTAGGAATCTGTCTGACTGCCCGTTTGTGAATCACTTGATAATACAAAATGCCCTCGCGTCCGTTTTCGGAAGAAGGGCGAAATTTGACTTTAAATGTTGCCATAGTTTGTAAATAATTGGGTTAATAATATGATTGCTGTTTTTTCGTTCAAGAGGTGGTGTGTGGCATACAAAGGTCGTACGTATAGGCATACAAAGTTCCGGCCATCAAATCTCTATTTGATGGCTACGGAGATGGAACATGACGGGCTGAGCCTGCCATGCATTCTTTTTTTATGTATTAATGAATATTTCTAAGGTTGGGGAAGACTGTCCGAGAACTCGTGATGTGCCTAAAATATCTTTCTGAAAATGTGCTTTAAGTTCTCGGACAGGCTGGGTGCTGCGGTTTTTATAGTTCGCCTCGCTGGCAGCAGATCTCTACGCCGGCTGCCCTTACGTCTGCTCCCATGGGTGGGTTGCGCTTGGCTAGCTTCAGCTCGATGCTTTCTATCGTCGGGAAGTCGCTGAATAGCCGTTTGACGATGCGTCCGGCTACGTGCTCCAGCAATCGGGAGGGTACGTCCATTTCGTCTTTGACCGATGCATAGACCTCGGCATAGCTGACGGTGTCCTTCACATCGTCGGTTTCTGCTGCCTGCGTGATGTTTACTTGCATACGCAGGCTGATAGTGAATTCATTGCCTACCAAGGTCTCCTGCTGTCCTACACCGTGATAGGCATAGAAGCGGACGTCGTCTATAAAAATGTAGCTTTTCATCTGTCTCAATGATTGTTCTCGGTTAGAAAAAACAATGAAGGCTGTATCAACCATCCTACAAATGGATATTCTTTTAGACGCAGATAAAGCGAATTAGGCGGACTTTAATCATTTAAAATTTAGAATTTAGAATTTAAATTGATAGTCCGCCTAATCCGCATTTAATAGTTATATCAATAGGTTTTGATATACCCTCATTGTCGGGATTTTAGTTTATCGTCTTCCGGTATTGGTTATCAGACTCTTGATTTTTTCGTTCAAGGGTTCTGCTTCAATCAGCTGTTCCAGCGTCAGGTGCATACGGTATCGCCAATAGTGACGTGGATTGGCCGGCACGTTGATGCGTTCCTCGTTTACGTTCGGGTTTCTCCACTTCTCGTCTATCGACAGCCAGTCTTGCAGGGACAGGATGCAGAGGATGGAGTTGCTGCACAGGTGATTTCGTACCACTTCCTCGCACAGGTCGGGAGTAGCCACAGAAGGTGCCTCGCCGTAATGTCCCAGCATATTGTTATAGTAGCGCTGAGTCTGCTGATAGTCTTCTTCCCACCAGCCGCGCAACGTGGACATATCGTGTGTGGAGAAGGTGCAGACAGAACGGTACGGGTATTGGTCCAGATGTCCGAACTCTTGTCTGGGGTCTTTGGGCATACGCTGAATCTCCAATGAGAGGATGCGCAGGTCGTTCATCACCCAAGGTACACAGCTGGGTATCATGCCAAGATCCTCACCGCATACCAGCATACGGGTAGATTGCGTCAGCTGGGGCAGCTTCTTCATGGCCTGCTGTTGCCAGAATTCATTGTGGCGATGATAGTAGTAATGGTCGTACAGGCGGTTGAAAGCAGCTTTCTCCCAGTCGTTCAGCGAGCGGTAGATGTAGTCGTGCTGAACACCGATGCGCGGATGATACTTTTGCGGGTCATCGCGGTCGGGGATGAAGAGTACGTCGCTGATGAGGGCATACAGTCCGTCGCGTATCCAGATGCTGTCGGCATCCGTCTTTCCGGCGAAGTAGGCTTCCACCTTGCGTTGGGTGTCAAACTCCGGACGCATTTGGTAAATCTCGTATGTGGTGGTCGGTTCGATGAAGGTCTGCTTCACGTAGTCGGTATGCGGACCAAACATCTGTCCGAGGAAGTATTCGTGTATGTAAGGCTTCAGGAACACTTCTTCACGGAAGGGCAGTCCGTAGCCTTCTATCTCTTCGCGGGTCATGGGCAACGAGGGCACAAACTGTCCCAGCAGCCCGTGTACAGCGTGCATCGGTATCTCCCAAATGCGGAAGAAACCAAGGATGTGGTCGATGCGGTAAGCGTCGAAGTATTCGGACATCTTGCGGAAGCGCTTCATCCACCAAGCATAGCCATCCTTTTCCATTACGTCCCAGTTGTAGGTAGGGAATCCCCAGTTTTGTCCGTTTACCGAGAAGTCATCGGGCGGTGCACCGGCCTGTCCGTTCAGGTTGAAGTAATGCGGTTCCTTCCAGGCTTCCACGCTGTTGCGACTGATACCGATGGGGATGTCGCCTTTCAGCACTACGCCGTGCGTGCGGGCGTGCTCGGTGGCAGCCAGCAGTTGCAGGTGCAGGTTGAACTGTATGTAGTAGTAGATGGCGATGCCGGGATATTCGGCCGATTCCGGTTGGCAGAGTGCTTCTATCTCCTCCGGCTGATATGTCTGGTATCGGGGCCATTCACGGAAATTGGGTGTTCCGTACACATCACGCAGGTAGCTGAAGGCAGCGTATGGCTGAAGCCACTCTTGGTTGGCGGCAAAGAACTGTTGGAATGCCTCAGAGGCCAGCACCTTCTGTCCCTCCTGTTCGAAGATGAGGTGCAGATACTCCCACTTGGTCTTGTTCACAGCCTCATAATCTACGGTAGGCAGGGCGTTCAGTTCCTTCTGCCGCTTGTTGAAGGCTGTCATGGCTTTTCTGTCCTTCAGGGCACCCAGCTGCTTCAGGTCGATGTACATCGGGTGGAAGGCATAGATGGAGATGCTGTTGTAGGGATAAGAGTCGGTCCATGTGTGCGTCATGGTGGTGTCGTTGATGGGCAGAATCTGTACCACCTTCTGATGCGTGTTTACAGCCCAGTCAATCATTCGCTTCAGGTCGCCGAAGTCGCCTACACCGAAGCTCTTTTCAGAGCGGAGCGAGAAGATGGGTACGGCTACCCCGGCACCTTTCCAGTCCGGTAAGTTGAAATATACGTAGCGGTCGCCTATGGCCAATGTCTCGTTGGTGTCAATTTGTGGGTCGGCCATGTAGCGGTTGGGGTTGTTTTCCCATGCCACGGCCCGCTTCTCCTTCTTGTTATAGAGTACGAACTTATATTCCAGCGGAAAGTCTATCTTGGCGGCATCTATTTCTACCTGCCATTCGGGGAAGTCGGCATCACTCATCAGTACGGGCTTGTCCGCATTCCAGTCGTTCAGCACCTTGCTGTTTCCGCAGATGGCCAGACAGTGCTCGCTGTCGATGCACGGGGCGTATGCCTTGATAAGCAAACCTTTCTTATGGCTCTTGGGGGCTGCGCTACGGTTGTTGTGTGCCAGCAGAGATTCGGTGAACGCCGATGTGTAGAAATACTGTTGCTCCGGCAGGTTCTTCCAGCAATCCATCAGTCTGTACACTTTCTTGGCGGTGCCCGAAACGTGAAGCGTACGCAGGAAACTGTTCCACTCCGTGCGTATCGCTTTGCCGTCGCGATATACTTGATAACAATACAGAACAACGCCATTTTCCGGCATCCTGATGTCTATTTCTGCGGTCCAATGGATGCCGTCCACCGTGTGCAGAGGGGTTGCTTGGTCTGGCTGGTTGTTACCCAGTTCGGGTATGGAACCCAATACCCTCAATTCTTCTCCCCAACTTGTGCGGTATTCAATATTAAATAGTAGGGTCATATAATATTAGATTTAGAAATTACAATAGCTGCAATGATGATGCAAGTATAAAAAATAATCCTCACACTCATGCAGCTATTGTTATCTAACTCATTCAAATTCCTATGCAAACGTTTGCTCTAAGTTGCGGGTCATCCGCAGCGGGAAGCTCCGCACGAAGTACATAGCAGGCAGCCTTCTTGATAGACCAGTGTTTCGTTGCCGCAGTTGGGACATTTCGTTCCCTTGACTTCGGTGCCGTCGGTCACGTATTTCTTCAGGGCACGTTCTACACCGTTCTTCCAAGTGTTGATGTTCTCGCTATCCAGTTGCAGCGAACTGATGAGCTTCATCACCTGTTCGATAGGCATACGGTAGCGCAACACGCCCGAAATCAGTTTGGCATAGTTCCAATATTCCTTGTTGAACTTCTCGGACAAGCCTTCGATGGTAACTTTATAGCCTCGCTTGTTTTCAAACTGGAAGTCGTAGTGCTTTCCGTTTTCATCTACGTTCTTGATGATGTGTCCGGAGGTCACGTTCTTGGGCAGGATAATGCCTTCGTCGTCGTCCAGCACACCGGTGAATATTTCGTAAGGATGCCCGTCCAGCAAGCCGACAAATGCCACCCATTTTTCCTTATTGTTCTGGAAACGAACGACATCGGCATACAGCACTTTCGGGCGAACTTCCACAATCGTAGGCGGTTTGCACGGAGGCAATTCCTCCTTCTTGTCTTTCTTGGTCGAAATCAATACACCGGAGCGGGAACCGTCACGATAGACCGTACATCCCTTGCAGCCCGACTTCCAGGCCTCGATGTACAGGCGGTTTACCAAGTCCTCATCCACGTTGTTCGGCAGGTTGATGGTGACGCTGATGGAGTGGTCCACCCACTTCTGTATGCGTCCTTGCATCTTTACCTTCATCAGCCAATCTACGTCGTTGGAAGTTGCTTTATAATAAGGTGATTTCTCTACCAGTGCATCAATCTCGTCTTGTGTATATTTCTTGGACGGGTTGTAACCTTGTGCCTCCATCCAGGTGACAAACTTGGGATGGAACACGATGTATTCCTCGAAAGCATCTCCGGTTTCGTCAATGAAGTCCACGTGTACATTGGTGTCGTTGGGGTTCACCTTGCGGCGACGCTTATATACAGGGAGGAAGACGGGTTCGATACCCGATGTGGTCTGTGTCATCAGACTGGTCGTTCCGGTGGGGGCGATGGTGAGGCAGGCGATGTTGCGTCGGCCATATTGCTTCATGTCCTCGTACAGGGCAGGGTCGGCTTCGCACAGGCGGTTGATGAACGGATTGTTCTTTTCGCGTTCGGCGTCGTATATCTCGAAGGCACCGCGCTCTTTGGCCATTTCTACGGACGAACGGTAGGCACTCAAGGCAATGGTCTTGTGTACTTGTTCGGAGAATTCGGTTGCTTCTTCCGTACCGTAGCGCAGACCCAATGCGGCCAGCATATCACCTTCGGCGGTAATGCCTACGCCGGTGCGTCGTCCTTGTCCGCTCTTCTTATATATCTTGTCCCACAGGGCACGTTCCGTGTGTTTTACTTCTTCCGATTCGGGGTCGGAGTCTATTTTTTCTTTGATGCGTTCTATCTTTTCCAGCTCCAGGTCGATGATGTCGTCCATGATGCGCTGAGCCAGTGCCACGTGTTTCTTGAACAGGTCGAAGTCGAAATAAGCATCCGCCTTGAATGGGTTGACCACATACGAATAGAGGTTGATGGCCAGCAGACGGCAAGAGTCGTACGGACACAAGGGAATTTCACCGCAAGGATTGGTTGATACCGTGCGATAGCCAAGATCGGCATAGCAGTCGGGTACGGATTCTTTCAGGATGGTGTCCCAGAAGAGTACGCCCGGTTCGGCAGACTTCCATGCGTTGTGCACAATCTTTTTCCAAAGCGTAGCGGCATTGATTTCTTTCTTGAAGGACGGTTCGGCGGCATCGATGGGATATTGCTGGGTATATGGCCGGCCGTCGATAGCGGCTTGCATGAATTCATCGTCCAGCTTTACGGATACGTTGGCACCGGTCACCTTGCCTTCCGTCATCTTGGCATCGATGAAAGCTTCGGAGTCGGGGTGCTTGATAGACACACTTAGCATGAGGGCGCCGCGACGTCCGTCCTGTGCCACCTCGCGGGTAGAGTTGGAGTATCGTTCCATGAAAGGCACCAAACCGGTAGAAGTCAGGGCGGAGTTCTTCACAGGAGAACCCTTCGGACGAATGTGCGATAAGTCATGTCCCACACCACCACGGCGCTTCATCAATTGCACTTGCTCTTCATCAATCTTGAAGATGGCACCATAAGAGTCTGCTTCACCATCCACGCCGATAACGAAGCAGTTGGACAAGGACGCTACCTGATAGTTGTTACCGATACCCGTCATCGGACTTCCTTGCGGAACGATGTACTTGAAGTGGTCAAGTACGTTGAAAAGTTCCTCTGAACTTAGCGGATTAGGGTACTTTGCCTCAACGCGGGCTACCTCGTTGGCTATTCTCCAATGCATATCTTCCGGAGATTTTTCGTAAATGTTTCCGAAAGAGTCTTTGACTGCGTATTTGTTTACCCAAACTCTTGCAGCCAGCTCATCACCTTGAAAGTATCGTAAAGATTCTTCGAAGGCTTCTTGATAAGAATAAATTTTTTTTTCCACAATATTGAATTTGTTCGCTCTATTCGTAATAAATAACTTTGTAGAAGTTTCGCTAGTCGTTAACAAATGTGTTTGCAAATCTAGGAATGTTTTTCTACTTGGCAAAATAAAAAAGGAAGTTTTTATTAACCGATTGCAAGTTTTCTATTCTGTGTGCATAAAATGTTAATAATTAACGAATTGTTTGTCTGATTGCCGGTCTGAAATTTTCCAAAATGGATTTTTTGTTCATAATTTCCTTCCGGTCATTTTCCCCTTTTCTGAAATAGCAGTAGTTATTAACAATGTCTGTGAATAACATCTCTGAATCTTTTCCTATATTTGCAAAAAAAAGAAAGAATGGATAGTTTGAAACAAAGAAGAACCATACGCAGTTATCAGTCGAAAGATATTTCTGCTGAGTTGTTAAATGATTTGCTCGAAACCTCATTCCGTGCCTCTACGGTAGGAAATATGCAGGTTTATAGTGTGATTGTAACGCGAGACGCCCAACGCAAGGCCAAGTTGGCACCTGCTCACTTCAATCAGCCGATGGTGCAGGCCGCTCCGGTGGTCCTGACGTTCTGTATCGACTTGCGTCGCTTCAGCAAATGGTGCGAGCAGCGGAAGGCAGAGCCGGGTTACAACAATTTTGAATGGTTTGTCACCGGTGCTGTCGATACCTTGCTGGCGGCACAGACCTTTTGCGTGGCAGCCGAAGAGAAAGGTTTAGGAATCTGCTATTTGGGCACTACTACCTATAATCCCGACATGATAGTCGATGCTTTGGAGTTGCCCGAACTGGTATTCCCGCTGACAACGGTGACCGTCGGTTGGCCTGCCGAAGTGCCTGCTCAGGTCGATCGCCTGCCTTTGGAGGCCATCGTGCACGAGGAAGTCTATCACGATTATACTCCTGCCGACATCGATCGGTTGTATGCCTACAAAGAATCTCTGCCCGAAAACAAGCAGTTCGTTGCAGAAAACGGAAAAGAAACATTGGCTCAGGTGTTTACGGACGTACGCTATACCAAGAAAGACAGCGAAGCAATGTCCGCAAAACTTTGGGAAATGATGAAGAAACAGGGTTTCTGAATGCTTGGCTAAATATAATAAGGTAGAGAAGGCGTCTTCTCTACCTTATTTATATCCTCTTATTTTTTCTTCAGCATGGTTTGCAGTTCGTCCAGTTCGGCACGAAAAGCTTTATCCACCTCTTTTAAGTCTTTGATGGCCTTGCAGGCGTGCAGCACGGTTGCATGGTCTTTGTTGCCAATCAGGGTGCCAATCTTGGCCGTGGAGAATTCCGTATTGACCTTGGCCAGATACATGGCTATTTGCCGCGCCTGTACCACCTCCCGCTTTCTCGATTTCGAATGTATGGCAGACGTATCCAGGCCGAAGTGCTTGCATACGGTGTTTATGATGTCGTCCACCGTCACGGGCTTGCTTTCGTTGTTGGTCACCTTCCGCACGATGCGTTGTGCCAGTTCCATATCTATCTCCTTGTTGTAGATGGTGGAATGCGCCATGATGGAGATGACGATGCCTTCGAGGTCGCGCACACTGTCGCCCACGTTCTCGGCGATGTAGTCGATGACTTCCGGCGGGAATTGCAGGCCGTCGCGGTGTATCTTGTGGCGCAGGATGTCCTTGCGCAGTTCTACGGTGGGTTTCTCCAATTCGGCTACCATACCCCATTTGAAGCGGGTAATCAGGCGGTCTTCCATGCCTTGCAGCAATACGGGCGAACGGTCGGAAGTCAGGATGAGCTGCTTGCCGTTCTGATGCAGGTGGTTGAAGATGTGGAAGAAGGTGTTTTGCGTCTTGGTCACACCAGCAAACTCTTGTATGTCGTCAATGATGAGTACGTCAATCGTCTGGTAGAAGTTTATGAAATCGTTGGTGGTATTGTTCCGCACAGAGTCGGTGTACTGCACCTGAAACAGGTGAGCGGACACATATAGCACACGCTTTTCCGGATAAAGCTCCTTTATTTTCGTACCGATGGCATTGGCCAGATGGGTCTTGCCTACACCTGACGCTCCGTAGAAGAACAGCGGATTGAAGATGGTCTTCGCCGGATTGAGGGCAACAGCCTCTGCCACGCTACGCGAGAGCTTATTGCTGCCGCCTTCGATAAAGGTCTCGAAGTTGTATTCCGGGTTCAGATGCGGGTCTAGGTCTGCTATGGGAATCTGCGGGATTTGCTTGTTAAGGACAGGTTTTTGCGGTATAATCGTGCGGTGGGTCGATTCCAGGTTGACTGTCTTCTCCGGTTGGGAGCTTTTATCCACCATTACGTTATACATCAGTTTGGTTCCTTCACCAATGACCTTATAAAGAGTTTTCCTCAACAAGTCAACGAACTTGTCTTCCAAAAACTCATAGAAGAACTGGCTGGGCACTTGCAAGACCAGCGTATTGTCCTCATATTTCAAAGGTATGATGGGGAGGAACCATGTTTTGTATGTCTGCTCTGCAACATTATCTCGTATGATTTCAAGACAGCGGTTCCATAGCCCGACATGATCAACTACACTCATAACGGCTTTAATACATTTTAATAAATTAAGCGAAACTTCTACGATTGCAAAATTGGGAATCTTATTTGAAAAAAACAAATGCGTTTTTTCTTGCTTTTTTCAACAAATAAATAAGCACTTTACTTTCAGTTACTTAGGTTGTTTCGTGAAAATAGCCTCGCATAGGAGGCTATTGGTTATGTTGAAGGGCTTGTTTATCAAACAAATAGGCGTTCGTATAGCTCCTTCGCCTTGAATTTTTCAGATGCTTTGAAAGGGGTTGTTTTGGCTTATATTATAGCCTTCTTGGGGATTTCCTTTTTCTTCCCCAAAGAAGGTTGTTATTTAGATTCATTCTATATAACGTCGTTCTGCTTACTTATCCTTTTTGCCGAAAAGTGAGAAGTGAACGTAGCGTTTCGGGTGCGATTTCAGGTCTTCCAGCAGGCTGGCGGCATTGGCTGTGGTGGCGCTCAGGTTGTTGTACAATGCCGGGTCGTTCAGCAGCAGTCCCACGGTGTTGTCTTTCTGTTGCAACTTGTCTGTAATCATTTTTACATTGGCCAATGTCGAATCTACCTTCTGCATAGCGGCAGCGTAGTCTATTTCTTTCAAATTGCCGCTGATTTGGGCGAAGTTATCCCCTATGGTGTTCAGCTTGCCGGTCAGTTGCGGGATGTCGTTGCTCATGATGTCTTGCAGGTGTCGGGTGGTGACGGCCATGTTGGCAGTCATCGTTTCCACATTGTGCAGGGTGGCGGGCAGGGCAGGGTCGCCCAGCAGGGTGTTGAGCGATGCCAGTATGGAGTCCAGCTTGGGCAGCATTTGCTCTATCTGCGGCACCATGTCGGCGGCTTTGTCCAGTACGCCGTTGTTCAGGTTGCCGGGTATGGTGTCGCCCACCTGATACTTTTCACGCGGGTTGTTGGCCAGCAACAAGGTCATCTTGATGCCTCCCAGCATATCCGAGGTCAGCTCGGCACTGCTTCCTTTCGGTATGCGCAGCTCGGGGTCCACGTCTATTTCGGCCACTACGTTCCCGGGTTTTGTATAGTCATAGTACAAGTCGCGTACGATGCCCACACGGAATCCGTCGGCAAATACCGGGCTCGACTTGGTGAGTCCGTTGATGTCCTGAAACTTCACGTAGAAATAGCTGGAGGACTTGAACATATTGATACCCTTCAGGTAATTGATGCCATATATCAGGATAAAGAGGGCTGCTATACCGGCAATGCCTATTCTTACTTCTTTCGTTATATACTTCATGATGCTATTGTTTTCTTATTTGTTTCTATTCTTTTTAAATTCGCTGATGGCGGCGTTTATGTTCATCTTCTTCCCGTCCTTGAAGGCGATGACAAAAGCGTCCTTAAATTTTGTCGTTAGCTCTTTTCGGGTGCGTGCCACCTTGTTGTAGTCGGTCGAAGCACCGTAGGTGTATTTGTAGAGCCCGTTTTCCTTGTAGTAGTCTGCATCCTTCAGTCCCTTCAGTCGCTTGTCGTTTTTGCTTAGCGGACGTGAGGAGGTCAGTATCTGTACCTTGAACACAATTTCCCGGCTTTCTGTTGGCTGCGGGTTGGCTTTCTTTTCCGGTTGGCGTTCCTCCGGCTGTGGGGCTGCCTCCGGTGCCTCGGCGTCTTCGGGCAGAATGGTTTGGCTGCTGCCGTTCAGGCGGACTTCCTGTTCGCGCTTGTAGGTGAGGAAAGCGCGGAATATGCCGTTGGCCATGGAGCTGCTGCCTTCTTCCGTGTTGAGGAACCGCTCTTCCGAGGGAGTGGAGATGTATCCAAGCTCCACCAGGATGCTGGGCATGGCACTGGCCTTCAGTACCAGGAATCCGGCTTGGTGCACGCCGTGGTCGTTGCGCTTGCAGGTCTGCTTGAACTGCTTCTGCACCAACGATGCCAGATGCACGCTTTGCGACATATACTTGTCCTGCATGAATTCGAAGATGATGTACGATTCCGAGGAGTTGGGGTTGAAGCCGGCGTAGCGCGTCTTGTAGTCGTCTTCGTACAGAATCACGGAGTTCTCTCGCTTGGCCACTTCCAGGTTGGCGTCCGACTTGGCAAGACCCAGTGTCCACGTCGAGGCTCCCAAGGCGGTCTTGTTGTTGGCCAAGGCATTGGTGTGTATCGAGATGAAGAGGTCGGCCTTGGCGTCGTTGGCTATCTCGGCCCGCCGGTCCAGTGGGATGAACACATCCTTGCTGCGGGTATATACCACCTTCACGTCCGGGCAGTTCTTCTGAATCTGCTTGCCCAGCTTGAGGGCTACCGTCAGGTTGATGTTCTTTTCCTTGGATATCTTGCCTATGGCACCGGGGTCGTGTCCGCCGTGTCCGGCATCGATGACCACCACAAAGTCCTTAGCCTCCATGCGGTTGGCGCAGAAGGGAAAGACAAGCAGCCCCAGGCAAATACTTACGAACAATATGTATTGTCTATATGGTTTCATACATAAATTGTTGCAAAGGTAGTGCATTTTTAGAGAAAACTAGTGCATTGCATTCAAGTTTTGTCGATACTATCTTCGTTTTCGGATAATTTTTCCGACATAAATGCAATGTTTTGCCAAATACGATGTAATTTTGCGGGGTGAATCAGGGCATATTGCCTCGATTTCTGCCTATGGCACAATCATTATAAATCTACACATTATGATTCTTCGTCTGATAAAGAACTGGACATTGCCTTTGGCCATGCTTGTCGGTATCCTGGGATATTTCTTCTTTGCAAAAGTCTCTTGGGCGGCACCGGCCAAACCTCTTGTCAACGAGCTGATTGTCATTCTCACTCCTACTCTTATCTTTGCTCAACTGCTGCTTACCTTCTGCAAGGTGGAGGTGCGCGATCTGAAGCCGCGGGCATGGCACGGCTGGCTGTTGCTGTTTCAGTCGGTTTCCTGTCTGGCGGTGGCGACCCTGCTGATAGTTTGCCCCATGAACGAGGTCTATCGGGAGGTGTTCGAAGGGGCTATGGTCTGCCTCATCTGTCCCACGGCCACGGCGGCTGCCGTCATCACGGGCAAGCTGGGCGGCAGTGCTTCCAGCCTCACCACCTATACGTTGCTCTCCAATCTGCTGGCGGCGGTGGCCGTTCCGTTGGTCTTTCCGTTGGTGGAGCCGCATGGCGACATCGGCTTCTTTGCGGCTTTCCTGAAGATATTGAGCAAAGTGTTCCCCTTGCTGCTTTGTCCTTTCTTTTTGGCTTGGCTGCTGCGGGCCTTTCTGCCGAAGCTGCATGGGTTCCTGCTGAGCTTCCACGATGCCGCCTTCTACCTGTGGGGAATAGCATTGGCCATAGTCTCCGGGCAGACGGTCCGTTCGCTGGCCCATAGCGAAGCGCCCGCCTCGGTGGAACTGCTGATAGCCTTTGCCGGACTGATAGCCTGCTGTTTGCAGTTCTATCTGGGTAAGCGCATAGGCGGACACTACCGCGAGCGCATCAGTGGCGGACAGGCTTTGGGGCAGAAGAACACAGTGCTTGCCATCTGGATGGCCTATACCTATCTCAACCCGCTGTCCTCCGTCGGGCCGGGTTCCTACGTGCTGTGGCAGAACATCATCAATTCCTATCAACTGTGGAAGAAGCGGAAGAAGGAGCAGAACGCATCGGCTTGATGCTCCCTTGGGGACGTAAGCCTGCTCCGTCGCTGCCCTAGCCATACACCCTTCCGGAGTCATCCACATACCGTTTCCGGGTGAGGTAGGAATCATCGGCATTGATTGTGGGAATCATCGGCATTGATTGTAGGAATCATCGGCATTGATTCCTATCTCAGTCCCATAGTCAGTCTTGCTCATCTCCGGACTTACCCGGACAAAGGCCGGCACTTATCCCTGCTGTCGGCATAGGTTAATTGTGTTCGTTAACGGGAAAAGGAATATTCAGAGCATCAGAAAGATAGGAGAAATCTTAAAATATGAAAAAATAATGAGTGTGAATATGACGTTATAAAATAAAAGTCATTACCTTCGCGCGCTCATTTCTTTACGATAAAAGTGGTGGCAGAGAGAAACTGAATACACAGAGAGGAATGAATATGTAAGTGTACAAAATATTATTACTAACAAAACAAACAATTTCATTATTGATGAGAAGAAAAATGACGCGGGGCTGCCTGCTTATGGCTTTAAGCTCGCTGGCTCTTTCCGGATGTATGGACAAGGATGTCTATAATCCGAACAACGCTGTTAATGCAGATGAAGTCAAGGCCGAACTGTTCGACTTTGACATGACGAAGAACTTTACGCTGGACATCGATTACGGTATGTCGGGAAGCGTAGCGCTGGTAGAAGTTTACGATGAATATCCTTATACGGAAGACGAAGACGGAGAAATCGAGCTGAAAGACGGAATAAACCCTGTATTCTCGTTCAACCTGCAAGATGGCAGCTACAACGGCACGCTGAACTTGCCGGCTTGCACCTCCACCATCTATCTGACTACGGGCGGATTCGGGTTGCCCACCTTGGTCGAAGCTACGGTATCTGACGGCACCATCAGCTACAAAACTACCGGAACAACCACCCGTGCGCTTTCTAAAACTACACCGAGTGACAATCCTACTTATACAAGCACTTCCAAAGTGTTTGCTGTATCTGGATACAGCAATCTATATACACTGTTCAACGACTGGAACGAATATGGAAAGCCGTGGGACAATGGCTACATCACCAACATCAGTTCGACGAACGAGTATGATGCAACTGCCTTTAACAATATGATTAGCCGTTTGCAGAGAAGCATTTGGCAGAACTATACCTCCAAGCAAGGAATGAAAGAAGCGATTAAAAACGGAACCTTGTCTGACAATAGTTCACGCGCAACAACGGATGACAGCAAGACGAACATCAGCATCATCGAGTCTTCGTATGTAAACGAGAACGGACAGACCGTGACCGTAGATAATGCCAAGCTGACCCTGACCTTCCTGGACGAATACGATCAGACCAGTATGAACGTTTTCGGCTACTACTATTACAAGACCGGCACTACGCCTACTGCTGACAACATCAAGAAGTTCATTGTGTTCCCCAACGTGACGGCTGCCAATTATTCCAATTCGAAGAAGTATGTAGAGACTTATAAGACGAACAGCCCGCTGCATACCGGTGACCAAGTCGTGCTGAAGTTTATGGACGATGAAGGCAACCTGACGGATAGATTCCCTGCCGGATATACCATAGGTTGGTTTATCTATTACAATGGTTTTGATGGATGTAAAACTGACATTAAAGTTACGAGAAACAGTAATGCAAACGACCGCGATGGGAAAGAAAGTCTTCGCACAAAGAAGATGGCATTGGATGGAACCAATAATAACAAGAATGGAAAGGCAACTCAACTCTATTACTCCAATCCCAGCCTCAATGGTGGTGTAGCACGCTGCATGACGATTTCCGATACACAAAGCGGCGTTACCGCCATCTGCTTTGAAGATGCAGACGACAATACGTTCGACGACCTGATATTCTATGTAGAGGCCGATACCTACGGCACCCTGCACAACAACTCGGGTGAAGAGACCGATGGCGGCGTGGCCGACCACACCAGCACCTATGCCGGTACTTATGCTTTCGAGGACGTTTGGTTGGACGGTGGCGACTATGACATGAACGACGTGGTCGTAGAATACAGCCGCAAGTCCATCATCACTTGCCACAACGAACTGCGTGCCCTTGGCGAAACTTATAAAGTGGTTCACAACGGTGCCACCTACGAAGACGGATTCGGCGTTACGCTGCCTTATCCGAAGAGCTACGTGAAGTCCATTCTGGTAAATGGAAAGGAAGTATCGTCAACGGATGGTGACATAGACAGCTACAAGGGAACAGCTCCCCGCTGGGAAGGAAGCGCAAGCAGCGACTACATCACTTTGGTATTGTTCGACAACATCAAAGATTTGGGTGACTTGGCTTCTTCTACCAGTTCTACGTTCGACGTAACCATCTATTTCAACTCCATTGGTTCGGCCGATTCCACTTATACGGCTTTCTCAGGCAAATATGATACAGGCTCGTACGTTGATACGGATGGTAATATCGTAGAATACCAAATTCCTATTTATGAAAACGCAACCACCAGTCGTGCTACTTATCCCAGCACCGACTTGACGGCACGAAATGGCTACAACCCCTTCGTCATCGTTTACTCTCTCAATGCAGGCACCGAAGGCAAGCGTTGCGAAGTACACCTGCCCAAGAAGGATGCCACCAGTCTGGGCTGTTCTTATTCCGGCGACGATGCATGGAATATGTGGTATGTAGGACGCTTGAAGGCTGATGGCGACCGTCAGTATCCGTTTGCGATAGACATCCCCGTATCGTGCAACCCGAGCGACAGCAAGTTCTACAAAGTAGCTGCCGAGAAGACGGTTATCACAGAGGCTTACACCGGTTTTGCCGGATGGACGGACAGCGAAGGTTCTACCGGCGCCGACTGGTATCTGAATCCGGGTTCTGCTACGCAGACTGTACAAGCGTATTCAAATTGACAATTAACAATTGACAA
>JAUNJD010000075.1 GCA_030523205.1 Bacteroides sp. | reverse complement strand
TAATGGGAGCAAGAAAAAAAATATCGGCTGAAAAAAGAAAAGAAGCCCTTAAGACCATGTATTTTGCGAAATTGCAAAATGTTCCGACTTCTCCGCGCAAGATGCGTCTCGTGGCAGACATGATTCGCGGCATGGAGGTGAACAGAGCACTTGGCGTACTGAAGTTCTCTTCGAAAGAGGCTGCCGCCAAGGTGGAAAAGTTGCTGCGTTCTGCAATTGCTAACTGGGAGCAGAAAAACGAACGTAAAGCTGAAAGTGGCGAGTTGTTCGTAACCAAGATTTTTGTTGATGGCGGCGCTACGCTCAAGAGAATGAGACCGGCCCCGCAGGGTAGAGGTTACAGAATCCGTAAGCGTTCAAACCACGTGACATTGTTCGTCGGTTCTAAAAGTAATAACGAAGATCAAAATTAAGGTAAATGGGACAAAAAGTTAATCCAATAAGCAACCGTTTGGGAATCATTAGAGGTTGGGATTCCAATTGGTATGGTGGAAAGAATTACGGCGACGCTCTGCTGGAAGACAGCAAGATTCGCAAATATCTGAACGCTCGTCTGGCAAAGGCCAGTGTTTCAAGAATTGTAATCGAACGTACACTGAAACTCGTGACTATTACCGTTTGTACTGCACGTCCGGGTATTATTATCGGTAAGGGTGGCCAGGAAGTTGACAAGCTGAAAGAAGAGTTGAAGAAGGTTACCGATAAGGATATTCAGATTAATATCTTCGAAGTGAAGAGACCTGAGTTGGACGCTGTTATCGTGGCTAACAACATCGCTCGCCAGGTAGAAGGTAAAATCGCTTACCGCCGTGCCATCAAGATGGCCATCGCAAACACTATGCGTATGGGTGCGGAAGGCATCAAAATTCAGATTTCAGGACGTCTGAATGGCGCCGAAATGGCACGTTCTGAAATGTATAAGGAAGGAAGAACTCCGTTGCACACTTTCAGAGCTGACATCGACTATTGTCATGCAGAAGCATTGACGAAGGTAGGTCTGCTCGGCATCAAAGTTTGGATCTGTAGAGGTGAAGTTTATGGTAAGAGAGAATTGGCTCCGAACTTTACGCAAAGCAAAGAAAGTGGTCGTGGAAGCAATAGCGGAAACAATGGCGGAAAGAACTTCAAAAGAAAGAAAAATAATCGCTAACGAATTTGATTTTTAGGAATTATGTTACAACCGAAAAAAACAAAATTCAGAAGACAACAAAAAGGCCGCCAGAAAGGTAACGCTCAGCGTGGCAACCAGCTGGCATTCGGTTCGTTCGGAATCAAGGCCTTGGAGACGAAATGGATTACAGGCCGTCAGATTGAAGCTGCGCGTATTGCAGTGACAAGATATATGCAACGTCAAGGACAAATTTGGATTCGTATTTTCCCCGATAAGCCTATCACGAGAAAGCCTGCTGATGTACGTATGGGTAAAGGTAAAGGTAGCCCCGAGGGATTCGTAGCACCTGTTACTCCGGGCCGAATAATCATCGAAGCTGAAGGAGTATCTTATGAAATCGCGAAAGAAGCTTTGCGCCTCGCTGCACAGAAGCTCCCTATCACAACCAAGTTTGTGGTACGCCGTGATTACGATATTCAAAATCAAAATGCGTAAGAAGTATGAAAATAGCAGAAATTAAAGAAATGCCTACCAATGACTTGGTAGAAAGAGTAGAAGCAGAAGTGGCTAACTACAACCAATTGGTGTTGAACCACTCAATTTCTCCCTTGGATAATCCTGCTCAGATCAAAAAATTACGCAGGACTATTGCTCGTATGAAAACAGAATTACGAGAAAGAGAACTTAACAATAAATGATGGGCTTGATGGAAGCAAGAAATTTAAGAAAAGAAAGAACTGGGGTTGTGCTGAGCAACAAGATGGATAAGACCATTACTGTAGCAGCTAAGTTTAAGGAAAAACACCCTATATATGGCAAGTTCGTCAGCAAGACGAAGAAGTACCATGCTCATGATGAAAAGAATGAGTGCAATGTTGGTGATACTGTACACATCATGGAAACTCGTCCTTTGAGCAAGACCAAGAGATGGAGATTAGTTGAAATAATTGAAAGAGCTAAGTAATCATGATACAGACAGAATCCAGACTCACAGTATGTGACAACAGCGGAGCAAAAGAGGCTCTCTGTATCCGCGTTTTGGGCGGTACGGGTCGTCGCTATGCTTCTGTAGGGGACGTGATTGTCGTTTCGGTCAAGAGCGTCATCCCTTCAAGTGATATTAAAAAAGGTGCAGTGTCTAAGGCTTTGATCGTACGTACGAAGAAAGAAATCCGTCGTTCCGATGGTTCTTATATACGTTTTGATGACAACGCATGTGTGTTGCTGAACAATGCAGGTGAAATTAGAGGTAGCCGTATTTTCGGTCCGGTAGCTCGCGAACTTCGTGCTACTAACATGAAAGTTGTGTCACTCGCTCCTGAAGTGCTTTAATTTTGTAAAAGGATTAGGTAATGAGTAAATTACATATTAAAAAAGGCGATACAGTTTACGTAAATGCCGGCGAAGACAAAGGTAAGACCGGTCGCGTATTGAAGGTTCTTGTTGACAAAAACCGCGCAATCGTTGAAGGTATCAATATGGTGTCCAAGAGCACTAAGCCTAATGCAAAGAACCCGCAGGGAGGCATCGTGAAGCAAGAAGCTTCTATCCACATTTCTAACCTGAATCCGGTTGACCCGAAGACAGGCAAGCCGACCCGCATCGGTAGAAAAGAAAGTGTGAATGCCAATGGCAAGAAAACTTTAGTGCGTTATTCTAAAAAATCAGGAGAGGAGATTAAGTAATGAGTAATACTGCTAGTCTTAAGAAAGAATATGCAGAGCGTATTGCCCCTGCATTGAAATCACAGTTCCAGTATTCTTCTTCCATGCAGATACCCGTACTTAAGAAGATTGTTATCAATCAGGGTTTAGGCATGGCTGTTGCCGACAAGAAGATTATTGAAGTGGCAATCAACGAAATGACTGCTATCACCGGTCAGAAAGCCGTAGCAACCGTTTCCCGTAAGGATATCGCAAACTTCAAGTTGCGTAAGAAAATGCCCATCGGCGTCATGGTAACTCTGCGTCGTGAGAGAATGTACGAATTCCTCGAAAAGTTGGTTCGTGTAGCTCTTCCGCGTATCCGCGACTTCAAAGGCATCGAAAGCAAGTTTGATGGAAAGGGTAACTATACACTTGGTATTCAGGAACAAATCATTTTCCCTGAAATTAATATCGATAGTATAACAAGAATTCTCGGAATGAATATTACCTTTGTAACCTCTGCGCAAACAGATGAAGAAGGTTATGCCTTGTTGAAGGAATTCGGTTTACCGTTTAAGAACGCAAAAAAAGATTGATAAGTTATGGCAAAGGAATCAATGAAGGCACGTGAAGTGAGACGCGCCAAGTTAGTAGCCAGATATGCCGAGAAAAGAGCTGCATTGAAGCAAATCGTTAGAACGGGTGACCCTGCTGACGCTTACGAAGCTGCACAGAAACTGCAGGACCTGCCCAAGAATTCTAATCCGATTCGTATGCACAATCGTTGCAAGCTGACGGGTCGTCCCAAAGGATACATCCGCCAATTCGGTATCTCCAGAATCCAGTTCCGTGAGATGGCTTCCAACGGTCTCATTCCAGGTGTAAAGAAAGCAAGCTGGTAAATTATTGTTTTAAATATTGTCAGGGTAGTCCTGATTAATTTAATTATTTTTATATGACTGATCCAATAGCAGATTATTTGACGAGGTTGCGGAACGCTATCCAAGCGAAGCACAGAGTTGTGGAAGTTCCGGCTTCAAATTTGAAAAAAGAAATCACTAAGATTCTTTTTGAAAAAGGCTACATTCTTAACTATAAGTTTGTAGAAGATGGTCCTCAAGGAACAATCAAGGTTGCCTTGAAGTATGATCCGGTTAACAAGGTTAACGCTATCAAGAAACTGGAAAGAATTTCTTCTCCGGGTATGCGTAAATATACCGGTTATAAGGATATGCCGCGTGTTATTAATGGTTTGGGTATTGCTATAATATCTACTTCCAAAGGTGTAATGACCAACAAAGAAGCCGCTGAACAGAAAATCGGTGGTGAAGTTTTGTGTTATGTATATTAATAGGAGGAATTAGCAATGTCAAGAATAGGAAAATTACCCATTAGTATTCCCGCCGGAGTAACAGTTACTCTGAAGGATGATGTGGTTACCGTAAAGGGACCCAAAGGCGAATTGAGCCAATATGTAAATCCTGCTATCAATGTAACAATCGAAGACGGTCATGTAGCTTTGGCCGAGAAAGAAGATGCTATGCTGGACAATCCCAAGCAGAAGCATGCATTCCACGGTTTGTATCGTGCATTGGTTCACAACATGGTTGTGGGTGTATCTGAAGGATATAAGAAAGAGTTGGAATTGGTCGGTGTAGGTTACCGTGCCTCTAACCAAGGAAATATCATAGAATTGTCTTTGGGCTATACGCACAGCATCTTTATTCAGCTGCCGCCCGAAGTAAAGGTTGAAACGAAGTCCGAAAGAAATAAGAATCCGCTTATCCTTTTGGAATCTTGTGATAAACAATTGCTTGGTCAAGTTTGCTCTAAGATACGTTCTTTCCGTATGCCTGAACCATACAAGGGTAAAGGTATTAAGTTTGTTGGCGAAGAAATTCGTAGAAAGTCTGGTAAATCTGCCGGCGCTAAATAATCATTTAAATTGATAGAATCATGACAACAAAAATAGAAAGACGAATCAAAATTAAATATAGAGTACGCAACAAAGTTTCGGGTACGCCTGAATGTCCGCGTATGAGTGTATTTAGAAGCAACAAGCAAATCTATGTTCAAATCATTGACGACTTGTCTGGCAAGACTTTAGCTGCCGCTTCTTCTTTGGGCATCACTGAAAAGCTGGCCAAGAAGGAACAAGCTGCCAAGGTAGGCGAACTGATTGCGAAGAAGGCTCAGGAAGCAGGTATTACTGCTGTTGTTTTCGACCGTAATGGTTACCTGTATCATGGGAGAGTAAAAGAGGTGGCTGATGCTGCCCGTAACGGTGGACTTAAATTTTAATCATTATGGCAGGACTTAATAATAGAGTTAAGATTTCGAACGATATAGAACTGAAGGACAGATTAGTTGCTATTAATCGTGTGACCAAGGTGACCAAAGGTGGTCGTACTTTCAGCTTCTCTGCTATTGTTGTAGTAGGTAACGAAGAAGGTATCATCGGCTGGGGTCTTGGTAAGGCTGGTGAAGTAACGGCAGCTATTGCCAAAGGTGTTGAATCAGCAAAGAAGAACCTGACAAGAGTTCCTGTACTGAAAGGTACTGTTCCTCACGAACAGTCCGCTAAGTTCGGTGGCGCAGAAGTGTTCATCAAGCCGGCTTCTCACGGTACTGGTGTGGTAGCAGGTGGTGCTATGCGTGCTGTGCTCGAAAGCGTGGGTGTTACGGACGTTTTGGCTAAGTCCAAGGGTTCATCCAATCCCCACAACTTGGTGAAGGCTACTATCTTGGCATTGAGCGAAATGCGCGATGCCCGTATGGTTGCCCAGAACAGAGGAATTAGTGTTGAAAAAGTTTTTAGAGGATAAGGAGGAATATTATGTCGACTATAAAGATTAAGCAAACTAAGAGTAGAATTGGTGCTCCTGCCGATCAGAAGAGAACGCTCGATGCACTGGGCCTTCATAAGTTGAATCGTGTGGTTGAACACGAATGCACTCCTTCAATTCTTGGAATGGTGGATAAGGTTAAACACTTGGTTACCATTGTGAAGTAATTATTTGTTGAATATAAAACGAATTACAATATGAACTTAAGTAATTTAAAACCTGCAGAGGGATCTACTAAAACAAGAAAGAGAATCGGCCGTGGTCCGGGTTCTGGCTTGGGTGGTACATCTACCAGAGGTCATAAAGGAGCTAAATCAAGATCCGGTTATTCGAAGAAGATCGGTTTCGAAGGTGGTCAGATGCCTCTTCAACGTCGTGTTCCTAAGTTTGGCTTTAAGAATATCAATCGTGTAGAGTACAAGGCTATCAACCTGGAGACAATCCAAAAGCTGGCAGAAGCAAAGAATTTGCAGGCCGTAGGTATCAATGATTTCGTTGCTGCCGGTTTCATTTCTTCAAACCAGTTGGTAAAAGTATTAGGTAACGGAACTTTGACTACTAAGTTGGATGTACAGGCGCATGCATTCTCCAAGAGTGCGGTTGCCGCCATCGAAGCTGTTGGTGGACAAGTAGTAAAACTCTGATTCGATGAGAAAAGCTATTGAAACATTAAAGAATATATGGAAAATTGAGGATCTGAGACAACGGATCCTCATTACCATATTGTTTGTGGCAATTTACCGTTTCGGTTCGTATGTCGTATTGCCGGGTATCAACCCTGCCATGCTGTCGCAATTGCATCAACAAACAAGCGAAGGCCTGTTAGCCTTGTTAAACATGTTTTCTGGAGGAGCATTTTCGAATGCATCAATTTTTGCATTGGGAATCATGCCCTACATCTCTGCCTCCATCGTTATCCAGTTGCTGGGTATTGCGGTTCCGTATTTCCAGAAGCTGCAACGTGAGGGTGAGAGTGGCAGAAGAAAAATGAATCAGTATACTCGTTATCTGACTATCTTGATTCTTCTTGTTCAAGCTCCTTCTTATCTGCTCAATCTCAAGATGCAGGCAGGTGCTTCCTTAAATGCTTCATTAGATTGGACTCTGTTTATGTTTACTTCTACCATCATCTTGGCGGCTGGAAGTATGTTTATTTTGTGGCTTGGTGAGAGAATTACGGACAAAGGTATAGGTAACGGTATCTCTCTGATCATTATGGTGGGTATCATCGCCCGCTTGCCGCAGTCTTTGGGACAGGAAGTGATTTCGCGTGTGACGGATAAGACCGGTGGTTTGGTTATGTTCCTGATTGAATTGGTCGTTCTGCTGGCTGTCATCGCTTTCGCTATCCTTTTGGTACAGGGCACACGTAAGATTCCTGTGCAGTATGCAAAGAAGATTGTGGGCAACAAGCAATACGGTGGTGCACGTCAGTACATTCCTTTGAAGGTGAATGCCGCTAACGTGATGCCTATCATCTTTGCTCAGGCAATCATGTTTATCCCTATCACTTTGGTTGGATTCTCCAATGTGAATAATGCAAGCGGTTTTGTTTATGCATTGACTGATCATACAAGCTTCTGGTATAATCTGATTTTTGCGGTATTGATTATATTGTTTACGTATTTCTATACTGCAATCACCATTAATCCGACTCAGATGGCTGAAGATATGAAGAGAAACAACGGTTTCATTCCGGGTATCAAACCGGGAAAGCAAACGGCTGAGTACATTGACGTCATTATGTCACGTATCACACTGCCGGGTTCTTTCTTCCTTGCTTTGGTGGCTATTATGCCTGCCTTTGCCGGTATCTTTGGAGTGAAAGCCGAATTCGCTCAGTTCTTTGGCGGTACATCTTTGTTAATTCTTGTAGGTGTGGTTCTTGATACGCTCCAGCAGGTTGAAAGTCATCTGTTGATGAGACATTATGACGGTTTGTTGAAGTCAGGACGTATTAAAGGACGTAACGGTAATGTAGCTGCTTATTAATCTTTTGAAGAATGATATTTCTTAAGACTGAAGATGAAATAGAGCTGCTTCGCAAAAGTAATTTGCTCGTAGGACAGACGCTTGCTGAGATTGCCAAAATCATAAAGCCGGGTGTCACTACAAAAGAACTGGATAGGGTAGCAGAGGAGTTTATCCGTGATAACGGAGCGACTCCTACCTTTAAAGGTTTTCCCAATCCCAACGGCAGTCCCTTTCCTGCTTCTATCTGTACCTCTGTCAACGAACAGGTGGTGCATGGAATTCCGGGAGACGTTGTCCTGAAAGACGGAGACATCGTATCGGTTGATTGCGGTACTTACATGAATGGCTTCTGCGGTGATTCCGCTTATACATTCTGTGTAGGTGAAGTTGATGAAGAAGTTCGCAAATTACTGAAAGTTACTAAAGAGGCATTATACATAGGAATTCAGAATGCTGTTCAAGGCAAGCGGTTGGGTGATATCGGTTATGCGATTCAGCAACACTGTGAGTCTAATTCTTATGGAGTAGTGCGCGAGTTTGTCGGTCACGGCATTGGCAAGGATATGCACGAAGATCCGCAGGTTCCCAATTACGGAAAGCGTGGTTACGGAACGATGTTGAAAAAAGGTCTCTGCATTGCCATAGAGCCGATGATTACCTTGGGTAGCCGACAGATTGTAATGGAGCATGATGGATGGACCGTACGGACGAAAGACCGTCAATGTGCCGCTCACTTCGAACACACCATTGCGGTGGGTACAGGCGAGGCCGACATACTGTCATCATTCAAATTCATTGAAGAAGTTTTAGGAGATCAAGCAATTTAAAAAATTAGTATGGCAAAGCAATCTGCAATAGAACAAGATGGAGTTATCGTTGAAGCATTGTCTAATGCAATGTTTCGCGTTGAATTAGAAAACGGACATGAGATTACTGCACATATTTCCGGTAAGATGCGGATGCATTACATCAAAATCCTGCCGGGTGATAAGGTAAGAGTCGAAATGTCGCCTTACGATTTATCGAAAGGAAGAATTGTATTTAGATATAAATAAAATTAAGATATGAAAGTAAGAGCATCCTTAAAGAAACGTACGCCAGAATGTAAGATCGTTAGACGTAATGGCCGTTTGTATGTTATTAACAAGAAAAATCCTAAGTATAAACAACGTCAAGGATAATATTATTATTTTTGCAAAAAAAATAATTTAGTATATGGCTATAAGAATAGTTGGTGTCGATTTGCCTCAGAATAAGAGAGGTGAAATTGCGTTGACCTACGTATATGGAATAGGTCGCAGTAGTTCAGCAAAGATTTTGGACAAAGCAGGTGTTGACAAAGACCTGAAAGTAAAAGACTGGACGGATGATCAGGCTGCCAAGATTCGTGAGATCATTGGTGCAGAGTATAAAGTGGAAGGTGATCTTCGCTCTGAAATTCAATTGAACATCAAGCGTTTGATGGATATCGGTTGCTACCGTGGTGTACGTCACCGTATCGGTCTTCCTGTTCGCGGACAGAGCACAAAGAACAATGCTCGTACTCGCAAGGGTAGAAAGAAAACCGTCGCTAATAAGAAAAAAGCTACTAAATAATAATTGTTGATATGGCAAAAAAAACAGTTGCAGCAAAAAAGAGAAATGTAAAGGTGGATGCCAACGGACAATTGCATGTTCATTCATCTTTCAATAACATCATTGTTTCTCTGGCAAATAGTGAAGGTCAGATCATCTCTTGGTCTTCAGCCGGAAAAATGGGTTTCAGAGGTTCTAAGAAGAACACCCCGTATGCAGCACAGATGGCTGCTCAAGATTGTGCTAAAGTAGCATACGATCTTGGCTTGAGAAAGGTAAAAGCGTATGTGAAGGGTCCGGGTAATGGACGTGAGTCTGCTATTAGAACCATACATGGCGCCGGCATCGAAGTTACTGAAATCATCGACGTAACTCCGCTTCCGCACAATGGATGTCGTCCTCCGAAAAGACGTAGAGTTTAAAATTTACCTTTAATAGAAGTGAGACTTGATTTTGTTATTGGATTGTAAACTTTCTCTCTGCAATCGCGGCTGCAACAAACCCAAGTTCATGAATAAACAATTAAATATTTAAAAGAAATGGCTAGATATACTGGACCAAAATCAAGAATAGCCCGTAAATTCGGTGAAGGTATCTTTGGAGCTGATAAGGTTTTGTCGAAGAAGAATTATCCTCCCGGACAGCACGGAAATTCTAGAAAGAGAAAAACTTCAGAATACGGTGTGCAACTTCGTGAAAAGCAGAAAGCTAAATACACCTATGGAGTTTTGGAAAAACAATTCCGTAACTTGTTTGAGAAGGCCGCTACTGCAAAGGGTATTACCGGTGAGGTACTGCTTCAGTTGCTTGAGGGTCGTCTCGACAATGTTGTGTTCCGTTTGGGTATTGCGCCGACTCGTGCTGCTGCACGTCAGTTGGTAAGCCACAAGCATATTACGGTAGATGGTGAAGTGGTTAATGTCCCTTCCTATGCTGTAAAGCCTGGTCAGGTGGTTGGCGTTCGCGAAAGATCCAAGTCTTTGGAAGTAATTGCCAATTCATTGGCTGGCTTCAATCACAGCAAATATCCTTGGTTGGAATGGGATGACAACTCTAAGGTGGGCAAGCTGCTGCATGTTCCCGAAAGAGCAGACATTCCTGAAAACATTAAAGAGCATTTGATCGTTGAATTGTACTCTAAATAATAATTAATTTCATGGCGATATTAGCATTTCAAAAACCTGATAAAGTTTTAATGTTGGAAGCGGATTCTAAATTCGGCAAGTTCGAATTTCGTCCGTTGGAGCCCGGTTTCGGAATTACCGTGGGTAATGCACTGCGCCGCATCCTGCTTTCATCATTGGAAGGCTTTGCCATCACCACTATCAAGATTGAGGGTGTTGAGCACGAGTTCTCCAGTGTTCCTGGTGTGAAGGAGGATGTTACTAACATTATCTTGAATCTGAAACAAGTGAGATTCAAGCAAGTAGTTGAAGAATTCGAAAGTGAGAAAGTTAGTATCACGATCGAGAATTCGAGTGAATTTAAAGCAGGTGACATAGGTAAGTATTTGACTGGATTTGAAGTGTTAAATCCTGAATTAGTTATTTGTCATTTAGATTCAAAAGCAACTATGCAGATAGACATTACGATTAACAAGGGCCGTGGTTATGTTCCCGCTGACGAGAACCGCGAATACTGCACCGATGTGAACGTAATTCCTATCGATTCTATTTATACTCCGATACGTAATGTGAAGTATCAGATTGAGCCGTTCCGTGTTGAACAGAAGACGGACTACGACAAGCTGGTGCTTGAGATTACTACCGACGGTTCCATTCACCCGAAAGAAGCTCTGAAAGAAGCAGCGAAGATACTGATTTATCACTTCATGCTCTTCTCCGACGAGAAGATTACGCTTGAGACCAACGATGTCGATGGCAATGAAGAGTTCGATGAAGAAGTTCTGCACATGCGTCAGTTGCTCAAGACCAAACTCGTTGATATGGATCTTTCTGTTCGTGCCCTCAACTGCTTGAAGGCTGCCGACGTAGAGACATTGGGCGACTTGGTACAGTTCAACAAGACCGACTTGCTGAAGTTCAGGAACTTCGGAAAGAAATCGCTGACCGAGCTTGATGATTTGCTGGACAGTCTGAATCTGTCGTTTGGAACTGATATTTCTAAATATAAATTAGATAAAGAATAAAAAATGAGACATAATAAGAAATTCAATCATTTGGGTCGTACTGCTTCTCACAGAAACGCTATGTTGGCCAATATGGCGTGTTCTTTGATCAAGCACAAAAGAATCACTACGACCGTTGCAAAGGCTAAAGCTCTGAAGAAGTTTGTTGAGCCGCTGATTACCAAGTCAAAGGACGACACGACCAACTCTCGTCGTGTTGTATTTAGCAATTTGCAGGACAAGTATGCTGTAACTGAGTTGTTCAAAGAAATCTCTGTGAAGATTGCCGACCGTCCGGGTGGCTATACTCGCATCATCAAGACTGGCAACCGTCTGGGTGACAACGCTGAGATGTGCTTCATCGAACTCGTTGACTACAACGAAAACATGGCGAAGGATAAGGTGGCTAAGAAGGCTACTCGTACTCGTCGTTCGAAGAAGAGCGCAGCAGCTGCTGAAGCTGCTCCGGCAGAGGCTCCTGTTGCTGAAGCTGCACCGGCAGAAGAGGCTAAGGCTGAATAAATTCAACTATTCTTTTTAAATATAGTGAGGTCGCTCCGACGTTGATGTCTGGAGCGACCTTTTTTTATATATACTTGAACAAACATTAAAAAGATTCTTGCTGTTGCAATTCTGTGGAAGAAACCGTTATCTTTGCACACCGATATGGCCAAGTTCGTACGACTCATAGGATTCATGATACTTGCACTGGCTTTTTACCAGCTTGCGGGTGAACAGTTTGTTGCAGAGGCAGCAGACGTTGAATGCTGTGTTGCGGGCGACGAGCAGTCGGTCGTGCTTCAGGAAGATGGCGAAAACTTCACCATTCCCCGGTGGCCCTGCCTTCCGGATGCCGAATTGGCGGGGGTAAGTGCTCAGCCGCATACGCTTGCTCACTTGCGGACGCAGCGCACCCATGCTGTCGAATACATCTTCTCGCTGAAAGACTGTGTATATAGGCTGTCGCAGTATAAAGCCGTCCTTACCCGGCATCGAAGCAAGCTATACGATGCTACGGCTTACCATCCTATTAATCCCGTGTGCGAATACTTTGTTTTCACACTAAGGCGGATTCTCATTTAGTGTTTTTATCAGATTGACGGAAATCCTTGCATGGAGGGCCACAGGCTCGCCGTGTGAGCGGGATTCTTTGTGCACTGTGTTGTGCGCTAAGCAGGAATCCTCTTTGCAGAAATTCTATTATTATATATTTCGTATCAATTCTTTTAAAAACATATTCATTATGACTACTCAAACGATTGACGCAACTTTGTTCGCGTCCGCACATACTGATATCGCAAAACGTACAAGTGTTTCCAAACTCCTGATTTCCCTGGCTATGATACTGGCAGGCCTCGTGGTATTTATTTCCGTTTTTCGTCAGGAAGACGCTTCCTCCACGGTCAGCATGGCACTGATGGTGCTGGGCACAGCTTTGCTGCTTTTTGGTGTATTCCGCCTGTTTTGGAAGTCGAAGGTGCTGGTCTATCTGCCGACGGGCAGTACGACTTCCGTATCCAGCCTGTATTTCGACCAAGGACAGCTAAAGACGCTGACCGATATGGTCGAGCGCGGTGCGCTGAATGGCAATGCCGGCATCAAACGTGAGGCAAGCGGCAATGTCCGTCTGGATGTGATGGCCTCGCAGGACGGCAAGTTTGCCGCCGTGCAGCTGTTCCAGTTTGTGCCTTACACCTATACGGCTGTGACCTCGGTGAAGTATTTCACCGGCGAGGGCGCAGCTTCCGTTGCCGATTTCCTGGCGAAGTGCAAGTGATTAAGAAGGGTGGGGATTAGTCGGTGACGGCTATCCCCATTTTTTTCATCAGGAAGCAGGCGTTCATGTTCTGGGCGATGCCCGGTCGCAGGCGGTAGGCAAAGGTCAGTTCGTTGTCCTTGATGTCGGCTTCGAAGCAGAAGTTGCGGATGTCCTCCGGGAAGAGGTCGATGAGCGTGCCCAGCAGGAGGTCGTGCGTGGCAATGATGCCGTTGGCTTGCAGTGTCATGAACTGCTTGATGAGGGCAAACGATCCTTTCTGCTTGTCCATGGAGTTGGTACCCTTCAGAATCTCGTCGAGTATGATGAACAGCTCCTCACCCTCTTGCAGCTTGTCGATGATGAGCTTCAGGCGTTTCAGCTCGGCAAAGAAGTAAGACTCGTTGTCATTGAGCGAATCGCTGGTGCGCAGGCTGGTGACGAGGCGTGCCGGATAGAGGTGCATACTTCGGGCGCAGACCGGGGCACTTACGCAGGCCAGCAGATAATTGATGCCGATGGTGCGCAGGTACGTGCTCTTTCCCGCCATGTTGGCACCGGTGATGATGATGAAGAACGGACGTTTCTCGATGTCGATGTCGTTGCGCACGCAGCGGTCGCGATGCATCAGCGGATGCCCCAAAGCCTTTCCACGCAGGCAGAACGGGCGGTCGCCGAAGGTGGGATACGTGTAGTCCGGATGGTTGTACGCAAAGGTGGCCAGCGAGCAGAGCGCATCCACCTCACCAATGGCGTTCAGCCAGCGGGGCAGGTCGGCGGCGTATTGTTCCTTCCAGGCCTCGATGCGCATGATTTGGCGCAGTTCCCAGAAGAAACATCCGTTCAGTATGGCATACATAATCATATTGTTGCGTTGGTCCAGTTCGTGCATCAGTCGGCTGAGTTGCCGGATGGCATCCGAAGCCGTTTGCCTTTCGCCTCCCATGTCGCTCTTTATTTTCTCCAGCAGGGGGCTGTGCATGGGCTGTTCCTCCACGAGGTGCAGCAACACCGCATACGTGCCCAGTATTTGCAGCTTCTTGCCATAGACGGCCTGCATCTTGGTCACCCTCCCCGTGAACCCGAAGCCCAGCAGGACGAATGCCATCCAGACCATGCCCCATATCGTGGCGGGCAGCAGACCGGACACCACCAATGCGAGGCACACGGCGTTGATGCCCGTCACCACCCACGGCAGCAGGCGCAGCGCGCCCTTCTTCCGGAAGAGGACGGCACTTTCGGCCCACGCCTTCAGCTCATTTTCGTCGGCCGCCTTTCCCTTGTACAGCAGGCCGAGGATGCGGAAGCGTTGGCGAAACTTCAGCTCGCCCGCCAGTTCGCGTACGGCCTCCTGCCGCGACTTGATTTCGTCCCGGCTTTCCAGATGCTTGTTCAGCCACCCGGCCAGTCGCTGCTTGCCCGGCTGCGTGCAGGTGCGGTTGATGTATTGGAAGAGGGAGTGCGGGCCGAACACATCCAAGTCGAACGTATATAGGTGTGCCGGGTCCGTGAATTCGCTTCCGTCGTCGAAGGCCGACGTGTCATACTCCAGCGCGGCCAGTTCCTGCCGGTTGATTTCCATCTTCTTCTCCACATAGTCCTTCCGCCCGAACAGGCGATTGTGATACTTCATCAAGGCGATGAAGGGCAGCAGCGTCACCAGCACGATGCCCGCAACGATTGCCCATCCTGCGGCCCAATAGTAAACGACGCCCGCCACCCCCGCCGCGAAAAGCAGCAGTCGCAGGGTGCCGATGCGGTATATCTTCTGCTGCACCTTGTTCAGTTCCCGTTGTGCCTCCTCCGCCAATAGCGAATATTGTTCGCCTATCCGGCTTCTATCGTTCGTTTCCATCATCATCTTCTTTTTTCGTGCGATAAAGCTACACATTTGTGCGTTCGTTTCCCGGTTTTGTCACATCTTTGGGCGTTTATTAAGTTTAATTAATGGATAATGGACAATGGATAATTTAAAATTCATGTTGCTTATCTTTTATTTCGTTCGGTTGTTTTTTTGCTTTTAATTTGTTCTTTTTCCAAGAATGGCGTAACTTGCGGGACGAAAACAAAGTTTTTTATGAGAAGGAGAACCGGGGTATGAAGAAATTAGTGTTAGGAATGTTTTGGGTGCTGGTCGTCGTGCCGTGCATGGGGCAACAAGTGATGTTTGCCAATCTGAAGGAACTTAGGGAAGACCGTGGCGATACGGTGACCACGCTGAAGGTGGAACGCCGTTCGAAGAATCAGATGTATCTGATGGGCGGGGCCGACTACCGCATCTCGGCCGAAGACAATTCATGGCTTAGCCGCTACCTGAAGTCGCGCTGTTATGCGGTGCGCATCGATACCACCCTGTACGTCAACTGCCGCAAGATGCGCTACAAGCGTTACCGCTTCGGCCATTGGTATGCGCCCGCCGTCTGGGTGAAGGGGAAGATTTACTTCTGCGCCCAACCCTTGGGACAGGTGGCCACCAGCACGATAGCACCTTCCGACGCTACCCGCCTGGGCGGCGAAGTGGGCGATGCCATTGCCGCATCGGGCTTGGTGAATGCCCGTGTGTATTACGAGCTGAACCCCGAGACCGGCCGTTCCGAGTTCGTGGGCAAGGAAAAGATGGCGCAGCTCCTCGAAGACTACCCCGCACTGAAAACCGAGTTTGAGAAAGAGACGAGCGAAGCGGCCGAGGTCATCGGCAAGTACCTGCGGGCACTCCGCAACCTGGCCGGCCGTTAATTGTTAACCCTTAAAAACTAACTAGCATGATACTTTTGCAAGATGTACCTTCCGGGTACGAATACTGCCTGTCGGGCAAAGACAAATGTCCGCGGGCAGCCACCTGTCTGCGCTCCATCGCGGCGCAGCTCCTTTCCGAGAGCGAAGAAGCTCCAAGCCGCTTCCTCCGCGTAGTCAATCCCCTGTACCTCGACACCCTGTCCGACCTCTCGGCCTGCGACAGTTACCGCGACAGCACTCCCCTGCGCTATGCCAAGGGCATGACCCGTCTGTTCGACGAAGTTCCCACCAAGCAACTGTACGAAGTGCGCAACCGCGTCATCGCCTGCTTCTCGTGTCGCCGCTACTTCTACCACAGCCGTAAGGGCGAACGCCTCATCACCCTTGCCGAGCAGCAACGCATTGCCGCCGTGTTCAAGAACGCCGGTCTCAGCCTTGTGCCCCGATTCGACGGCTACGAATACGTGCTGAATTGGTAGTCTCCCCGTCACTGCCCATATTCTTGTCGGGTGTTGCAACGCCTTTGCACTGT
>JAUNJD010000354.1 GCA_030523205.1 Bacteroides sp. | reverse complement strand
CAAAATATGGAAAGTTTCAGCGATTTGATACAGAAGCGTCGCAGTATGCGCAAATTTACGAGTGAAGAACTGACACAGGACGAAGTGGTGGCGTTGATGAAAGCTGCCTTGATGGCTCCCACGTCGAAGCGTAGCAATTCGTGGCAGTTTGTTTTGGTGGATGATAAGGAGAAGCTGAAAGAACTGTCGCTGTGCAAGTCGCAGGCATCGCAGTTCATTGCCGATGCAGCGTTGGCAGTGGTAGTGACAGCCGACCCGTTGGCAAGCGATGTTTGGATAGAAGATGCGGCTATTGCCTCCATCTACCTTCAGTTGCAGGCCGAAGATCTGGGACTGGGAAGTTGCTGGGTGCAGGTGCGCGAACGTTTCACCGCTTCGGGTATGCCGTCCGACGAATACGTACACGGTGTGCTCGACCTTCCTTTGCAGCTTCAGGTGCTCAGTGTGATAGCCATCGGTCATAAAGGCATGGAGCGCAAGCCTTTTAACGAAGAGCACTTGCAGTGGGAAAAAATTCATATCAATAAATACGGAGGAAAATAACCGTGAGCGCAGCAAAGGCAAACAACAATCGGGATACCTATAAGGCAACAGCCATCACCCTGATTGTATTTGGAATCCTCTATTTGGTCGATAAGCTGATACACTTCTCATCCATCGGACTGCCGTGGGTGATGAACAAAGATAATTTTCTGCTCTACACGGCCGTCATTTTTCTGTTGTTCAAGCACGACAAGTCTGTGGGCTTGGTGCTGATAGGCCTGTGGCTGATACTGAACTTCGGCCTGATAACGGCTCTGCTGGGCACCATGTCCGCCTATCTGCTTCCCTTGGCTCTGCTGGTGTTGGGAGCGATTTTGTATTGGCTGGCGACGAGGTAGGTGTACAATGAACAATAAAATTGGCGTTAAATGAAGATTACAGAATCAGAACTACAACAATATCTTCAGTGTAAATATCCGCAGGAGAACGAATCCTGTGAATGGAAAGAGTTTAAAAACATTAAGAATTCTTTCTGTGGAGACGAGAAGAATGATGTCATCTCGTATGTGTCTGCTATCGCCAATATGGATGGTGGGCATTTGGTAATAGGTGTGCGTGATAAAACGCTAGAGATTGTCGGCATTGACATTTATAACTACGACCGACAAAAAGCCATTCTTCGCTTGACAGAGCGATGCATTAATCTTTCAACAGAAGGTCTTGAAATAGAAGAGTTCATAACAGAAGGCTCAGAAAAAAGGGTTTGGGTATTTCATATCCCCAAACACCGACCTAAGTTGCCTGTATATGCTCACAACAAAGCGTGGCAGCGCATAGAGGATTCATTGGTTGAATTGACTCGCGAACGATTAAACGCCATATTGGAAGAAAACAGCCCTACATTTGATTGGTCAGCCGAAATCATCGAGAGTGCAACAATGGAGGATTTAGATGAAAAGGCATTGGCTAAAGCCCGCAGTGAATATAAGACTGTACATCCTCGGTTGGTTGATGAGGTTGATAATTGGGATAATATGGAGTTTCTTAGCAGGGCTGGTGTGGCAAATAGAGGACACTTGACGCGAGCTGCAATCTTATTGCTTGGAAAGCCCACAGCTATTCATTTACTCAGTCCATCTGTAGCCACCATTACGTGGGTGCTTGTGGATGAATATAAAGAAAAAAAAGATTACGAGCATTTCTCAATTCCATTTCTTCTGACTGTTGATGAAGCATTAGCAAAGATTCGCAATCTCAACCAGCGTATATTACCTGGTGGAACATTGTTCCCTGATATTGTCAAGCAATACGATGAATACAGTATTCGTGAAATATTGCATAATTGTATAGCCCATCAGGATTACACTCTTCAAGAAAGGATTACGATGGTCGAAACACCTGATTCTGTGACCTTCTCTAATGGAGGCTTCTTTTTGCCTGGCTCTGTGCGTAATGCCATTGAGCAGAATGGACCTCAGAAATTTTATCGCAATTATGTGCTATGCCAAGGAATGGTGAATTTTAATATGATTGACACCATTGGCAGAGGAATCAGAAAAGTGTTTACTGAACAAAAGAAACGTTTCTTCCCTATGCCCGATTACCATATTGATCAGGTAAAGAAAGAGGTAACGGTGAAGATTTATGGGAAACTCATAAACGAGAAATACTATCGATTGCTGAAAGCTAATCAAAATCTGGAGCTTGAAGATTGCATTGCATTGGATTTTGTGCAAAAGCATGAACCAATAGACAAGGATATGGCAACAAAACTGAGGAGGTTGCATTTGATTGAAGGTCGCTATCCAAAGCTGTTCCTTTCGGAGTATGTTGCTAAGACTTCTGATAATAAAGAGCTTAAAACGGAATATATAAAGAATCGTAGCTTCAATGACAGTCATTTCAAAGATATGATATTGTCGTATTTGCGATCTTTCGGAGGAGCTACACGGGCTGAACTGAATACTCTTTTGCAATCCAAGCTATCAGATGTCCTTTCCGATGAACAGAAGATAAGAAAGATTGGTAATCTTTTGTCATCTATGAAAAAGGATGGCTTAATTCGAATAAGTGAAAAAAAGAAATGGATTTTAGTCGAAGTTTA
>JAUNJD010000074.1 GCA_030523205.1 Bacteroides sp. | reverse complement strand
GTCAATTGTCCATTGTCAATTGTCCTGTCGCTTTCTTCAGATATATTTCTGTCAGCTTCACGTCAATCTGCGCATCAATTCGTTCCGACTGGGCCGATAGCCATGCCGTATGTGCTTCGAGCACATTGCTGGCGGGTATCACCCCTTCTTCGAAGCCGAGGTTGGCATAGCGCAGGTTTTCGTTGGCCTTCTCCAGATTCTTTTCGGCCATGACGAGCTTTTTGGCCGCTTCGTTCACCTTGAAGGCCGACTGATTGACTTGCAACTCAATCTTTTCCTTGGCTTCGTCCAGTTGGAATTGGGCGATACGGGCTTCGGCTTTGGCAGCCTTTACTTTGTAAATGCCTTCTCCCCAATGCCAGATAGGAACTGACAGAGTGACACCTACGCTCCACATACCTTTAAACTTGTTCTCGAATCCGTTGAACACCGATGGATTGGTAGCGGCATAGCTGCCTATCAAGGCTAGTGAAGGCAGATATTCGGAACGAACCACGTTGACTTTCTGCTTGTATATTTGGGTGGCAAGTTCCAGACTGCGAACTTCAGGGCGTGTGTTGTACACTTGGTCCAAATCCAGTCCGTTGGCAGCTACAAGGGCCGGTTCAAGGTCGTCTTTCTGTTCGTCCTCCAGAGTGATTGGACTGCTGAGGTCGAGCCCGCATAGTTGACACAACAACATACGTGCAAGGCTTACTCCATCGTTTACTTTGGTCAAGGTCATTTCGGCTTCGTTCACCTTCACCTTTACAGATAGACCGTCGGCTTTGGTAGCTACTCCTTCGGCAATCATCTTTTCTACATCACTTTCCAACTTCTGAAGGAGGGCGAGATACCCCTCGGCCAACTTCTTCTTGCTCGCCAGCGATACTACCTGCCAATAAGCTTGGTCGGTACTCAGAATCACGTCTTGTACTCCGGTGTTGTGTTGTTGGCGGGCCAGCTCTTCAGCATATTTGGTGATTTTGTTGTAGGCACGTATCTTGCCACCCATGTAGAGAGGCTGCGTCAGGGTCAGGGCACCTGCGTAGATGTTTCGCGTGTCGGTTCGGAAAGCATCCACTAACGACGAACCCAGACTGTTGAGAGGTGTGGCAATGTCTGTACTGCTTAGGACTTGCATCAGGGTCATGAGTTGAGCATCTTGCACCAGTGTGGGATATTGTGTCAGTATGCCCTGTATGCTGCTCTGCATGGCAGTGCTCACTTGCGTTCCTACCGAAGAGAGGGTAGCCTTGTGGGCATCGCTCAGCAAGGAGAATTCCTTTTGGTTGCGCATATATCCCCCCGAGGCCGAGATGTTGGGCAGGTAATTGGTGAATGCTGCTTTCTTCTGATAACGTGCCGCATTGATTTTCTCTTGGCTAATCAACAACTCTTTATTGTTGGCAATGGCCAATGAACGACAACTATCCAAGCTAAGTGGGTCTTGTGCGAAGGTGGGGAAGACCGAGCCTGCCAAACAGATGAAGCAGAAGAACTTTCTTATCTTATCCATACATTATAAATAGGTGATGAATGAATCGTTTTATGTAACAACAATAATTGCATAAACAACGATGCAAATGTATGGGCTTTCAGTGATTCGGCAAAATTATTTAGTGTTTTTTAGGAGACTCGTTGTTGAAGTAATGGATAGCTATCATAAGACCATTTTGTGGAAAATGAGGCAGTATATTGGATGGATACAAAAGATACGGAATTGGCTGTATTTGTGACAAGATGTATCAAAAATACGATGAAAATCAGACATTAAGCTTGTTTCTCATTATCTTATTCTAGAGACCTAGTTTCTAAAATATTTTAGAATATGCGCTAGGCTTAAAATCTTAAAGAATGTGTGCGTGCACGATGCTTTTGTTTGAAAACAAATCTCCTTTGCGATTAAAATCCCACGGAATGTATATATAATAAGGTGTATTATAGATGATTTTTTAATTTGTTTTGTATTAAAAATAATTAGTTTTATAAAATCACTGAAAATATATAGTTTGATGGGGTGCATAAACTGCTTTAAACTCTTTAATTTTGGCAAATAACTTCTATTTTTATGCAAATAGAATATTTTTTGCAGCAAAAATGGATTTTTTTTGCTTTATTCTTTCTTACTTAAAAAATTTATTTATATATTTGATGCGGAATTAAAAATTTAATAATTCATTAATTAATTAAAAGTATGAAACGGCTACCTTTTGACATGTATTCGGTACAGGTGTTATCCGAGTTACACCGATTCAGGGCAGTGATGTTCAGTCCTACCTACTGTGCGAAGTGAGTTCTTTTCAGGCGAAATGTTAAGAGCTTGACGTTGCTATTGTATCCTTTCATCGGAAGCAGGAGGGAGATTCTGTATATTTCCTTTGGCTGAAGCCGGCAGTATTGGATAGCATGGAAGGCGTAGCTCATGACAAGTCGGATGAAACGATAGGCTGTTTCTTACATGGTTAAGTCGATACTATACCAAGAGAGATTTTTCCGGAAAAACACATGCTAGCACTATGGTCTCTCTTCTTCATAACTATTAGCTCATGCTTATTGTATCCATACAGCTTACTTGGAACTCAATCTCAATGTTCTAACAGAAAATACTTATTAACTTCCCCAATTTTTTTAAGATGAGAATCAGGTTTATATTGCTCGTCTGCCTGCTATGTGCGCTGACGGGTGTAGCAACTGCACAAAATATAATGGATGTGACAGGTGTTGTACGTGAAACGGATGGAAATACAGTGATTGGCGCTTCTGTATTGGTGAAAGGAACCTCCAGAGGCGTTGTGACCGATATGGACGGACGTTTCCACATTAAAGGCGTGAAATCTACTGACGTGTTGGTAATCTCCTTCGTAGGTATGAAGACCGTAGAAGTAAAGCCGCGCAAGCAGGTGACTGTAACGCTGGAAAGCGATAACGAGATGCTGGACGAAGTAATCGTAGTAGCTTTCGGTAAACAAAAGAAAGAATCATTTACGGGCTCGGCCGGTGTTGTTAAATCCGAGGCTATAGCAGCTCGCCAAGTCAGTAACCCCATTTCCGCACTGAACGGTAAGGTGGCCGGTGTGCAGATGGTAGAAGGCAACTCTCCTACCTCCAGCCCTACTATCCGTGTCCGTGGTTTCAGTTCCCTCTATGCCGGAAACGACCCGTTGATTGTATTGGACGGTGTTCCCTTTAGCGGTTCTTATTCTAACATCAACCCTTCGGATGTAGAGAGCGTTACTGTGTTGAAGGATGCTGCCTCTAATGCCCTTTATGGTGCCCGTGGTGCCAACGGCGTTATCTTGATTACCACCAAGCAGGCCCAGCGTGGAAAGGCCAACATTTCGGTGGATGCCAAATGGGGTGTGAATACCGATGGTGTGGTAGAATACGACTTCATCGACAATCCCGGTGAATACTACGAGGCCTATTACCTGGGACTTTACAATTACTATATGCGTAGCGAAGGCTTGAGCGCTATGTCGGCACATAGCATGGCCAATAAAACAATGGCAGGTCCCGTGAGCGACGGTGGTCTGGGCTATATGGTCTATTCCGTGCCCGACGGACAATATGTAATCGGTGAAAACGGCAAGCTGAATCCGCAGGCTACACTGGGTAACGTAGTGACTTACAACGGACAGGACTATATGCTGATTCCCGATGATTGGAAAGAACATGGCTTGCGCAATGGCTTGCGTCAGGAATACAACGTCAATGTGAACGGTGGTAGCGACCAATTCCAATACTATGCCAGCTTGGGTTATCTGAAGAATGAAGGTCTGACCTATGGTTCCGACTATACCCGTTATTCTACTCGCGTGAAGACCGATTATCAGGCACGTCCGTGGTTTAAGTTGGGTACTTCTTTCAGCTATACACATGGTGAGACCAACAGCAAGGCAGATGCGTTCAGCGTTGTACACGGTATCGCCCCTATCTATCCGCTGTTCATTCGCGACGGACAGGGTAACATCATGACCGACACCAATGGTCCGCTCTACGACTATGGTGATGGCGAAAACGCCGGTTTGCTCCGTAATACGCAGAAGAGCGTCAACTACATACAGAACGACTTGCTGGATACTTCTTACAACAGCAGCAACGCCTTCAACATCCAAGGCTATGCTGATATCACTTTCTTGAAAGACTTTAAGTTTACCTTGAATGCAGGTGTATCGGATACCGAAAGCCGTTCGACTGCCGCTACCAATCCTTATTATGGCTACAATACGACGCAGAAAGGTTACGTATCCACTTACCACTACCGTACGTACGTATTCAATACGCAGCAGTTGCTCAACTGGAACAAGGATATCAACGGACATAACGTGTCTGTGCTGTTAGGTCACGAATACACACGCAACAGCTCTACTACGCTGGGTGCCAGCAAGACCAATATGTTCTCGTTCAAGGAAAATCAGGAATTGTCGGGTGCCATCCTCAATAATTCCATCTCGGGTTATTCTTCCGTATATAATGTAGAAGGTTGGTTCCTGCGCGGACAATATGACTACAAGGAAAAATACTTTGCTTCGGCTTCTATCCGTCGCGATGGTTCTTCTCGTTTCCATCCCGACCACCGTTGGGGTAACTTCTGGTCGCTGGGTGGCGCCTGGATTATCGACAAGGAAGATTGGTTCAAGGCCGATTGGGTGAATATGCTGAAGTTCAAGATGTCTTACGGCGAACAAGGTAACGACGGTATCGGTAGCTATCGTTATGTAGATACCTATACAATTGACAACAACAACGATGAAATCTCTTTGTCGCCCTACGTAAAGGGTAATCAAGACATCACTTGGGAAACCATCGGCTGCTTCAATACAGGTCTTGAATTTGAATTGTTCAACCGCCGTCTCTCCGGAGGTGTGGAATACTTCTATCGCAAGACGAGCGATATGCTCTATTGGTTCACCGTGCCGTCTTCTTTGGGTTATGGTGGCTACTACGACAACATCGGTGATATGGTGAACAAGGGCGTGGAACTGAACATCGATGCCAAGATACTGAAGACCAAGAAACTGGATTGGTCAGTAAACTTCAACGTGACTTGGTACAAGAATAAGGTTACTTATTTGGCCGACGAAAACAAGGCTTCAGAAAGAGAAGGTTATAGCGGTTTCGTAAGCGGTTCCAACTTCATTGCCGAGGGATTGCCTCTTTATACGTTCTATCTGAAGAAGTATGCAGGCGTCGATCCCGATAGCGGTCTCTCCATGTGGTACTACAATACGACCGACGAGAATGGCAATACGACACGCGGCACGACTACCGTTTACAGCTCGGCCGACTATTATCTGTGCGAAACGGCTCAGCCCGACTTCTATGGTGGCTTTGGCACCAGCTTCTCGTATGCAGGCTTCGACCTGAACGTGAACTTCCTCTACTCCGTAGGCGGTAAGTCGTACGATAGCGGTTACAAGAGCAGTATGGCAGCAGCCAACGTCACTTACGGTGGTGGTGGAAGCATTCACCGCGATGCCGTGAAGGGTTGGACAGAAGAAAACCGCTACACCGACATCCCCCGTTGGCAGTTCAACGATACAACCATGGCTTACGATTCCGACCGTTGGTTGACCGATGCCAGCTCACTGACTTTCAAGAGCATCACATTGGGTTATACACTTCCGAAGCAGTTGACCCAGAAGTTCCAGGTGAACAAGTTGCGCGTATATGTATCTTGCGACAACGTGGCTTACTGGACCAAGCGCGACGGTATGGACCCGCGTAACAGCTTTACCGGTTCTGTCAGCTCCTCTAGCTACTCGCCCATGCGTACTATCTCGGGAGGCATCAACATTCAGTTCTAACTTTTTAAATACGAAAGATTATGAAGACTATCATAAAAAATATCGGAATGCTTTGCTTGAGTGGATGTCTGTTCAGCAGTTGCCTCGAAGAGACATTTCCTACTACGATAGCGACAACCGACCAAATCTCTACCTCTGAAGCGGCTATTGGTGCCATGGCACAAGGCCCTATCACGGCTATGACTTCTTATTTGGGTGGAACGTCCGACCCCGGTACCGTGGGTTATCCCGGTGTCATGTTGTGGCGCGATGTCATGATTGACCAAAATCCGGTGGCAGATACCTCTTACGATTATTACAACTTCTATGCTACCTTGCAGGCGATTGGTAACTATCAGACACAGACCAACTTCTGGACGCTCTACTATGAGCTGATATACAATGCCAACCTGACCATCTCGGTCGTGGATGTGGAGAATGCCTCCGAAACCAGCTTGGGCTATCTGAGCAACGCTTTGGGCTATCGTGCCATGGCTTACATGGACATGATGCGTATGTATGAGTACAAGCGTACCGGCATCTCCGAACTCGACGCTATGGCCGATGAAAGAGACATCTGGAAACTGACGGTACCCATCATTCGCGAAACGACTACGGAAACAGAAGGACGTAACAACCCCCGTGCACCTTTCTATACCATGTATCGTTTCGTCCTGAACGACTTGAATCATGCCGAAGAATACCTGGCAAACATTACGGTCAGCACCAAGGCATGGGTTTCGCTCGGCACAGTATATGGTTTGAAGGCTCGCTTTTGGTTGGAACTGGCATCCCGCTTCGACCGCTATCCCGAAGACCTGACTACGGCACTGGAGCATGAGAACGATGAAGATGGATATGCCGCTCTGGGCATTACTACTGCCGCTCAATGTTATGAAAATGCGGCTTCCTATGCCCGCAAGGCTATCGACCTTGGTTACACTCCGACAACGCAGGAGCAATGGCACAGCACGACAACGGGCTTCAACAGTGCTATTGATTCGTGGATATGGGCTATCATCCTGACTTCGGAAAGTGAAGGTGTGGCAAACGCCAGTGACTGGGAATCGTTCATTGCCTACATCAGCCCCGAGGTTACTTACGGTGTAGCTACTTCTACCTACAAGGCTCGCCGTATGCTGGACGCCAAGGTGTTCGACGGTCATCTGAAAGGCACTTCCGACTGGCGTAAGTATTCGTGGGTAGATCCCGACGATGCCGGTAAAGCTCCTACGGCAAACTATCAGACAACTTTGTCCAATACGGAATGGGCTACCTGTCCGGCTTATACAGGCTTTAAGTTCCGTCCCAATCAAGGTAATGGAACTACCTATCTGGTAGGTAACGCCATCTCTCTGCCGCTGATGCGTGTAGAAGAAATGTACTTCATCGAAGCCGAAGCCAGAGCACATACCAATGGCGTATCGACAGGTGTATCGTTGCTGGAATCCTTCCTGAATTCGTATCGCTACACGGATGGCAGTTACAGTTGCAGCGCTACGACGATGGACGACTTCATGGACGAGATGATTGCCCAAAAGAAGATTGAGTTCTGGGGCGAAGGCATCGTGATGTGGGACTACAAGCGTCTGGAAAGAACCGTGTTGCGTGACTATGACGGTACCAACTTCGTACAGTCTCATCGCCATAACTCTATCGATGGATATGTAGCTGCATGGTTGAACATCTATATCCCCGACTACGAGGCAAGCAGCAACAACGGTGTGACAGGAAAGCTCAACCCCGACCCCACATCCTTTATCGATTAACGATGAGACCTCTAATTTTAACGCAAGAAACAGTCAGAGATCACTCATTATATAAACGAATCTTTTAAATAAAGAACATTATGAAAATAAGACACATATATTTTGCAGCATTGGCATTGGCCGTATCGTTCATGGCTTCCTGCTCGGACGATGATGTAAACTATTCACCCGGTGAACCGGTGTCTGCCGACTGCCAACAAGTCCACTTCACAGCCGATAATGATACCAGCCTCTTGCTTGGGGCTAGCGACGATCCGGTGATGACGCTTACCGTAAAGCGCAATACGACGGTGGGAGCACTGGAGGTGCCTATCAATGTGATGGATAACGAAGATGGCTTTACCTTGCCGGATAAGGTTGTTTTTGCCGATGGTGAAAGCACCACTACCGTGGAGGTGACCGGCCCTGAAGGCATGGAAACAAACGTGCCCTACTCCTTCCGCATGGAGCTGACGGGTGAACACATCGACCCTTATACACAGTTGGACGGAACAGCCCGTTTCTTTGGTTCGATGACCATTGCCACTACTTATGAGGCTACCGTATATTTCGGAAACTATAAGCTGGGTTCGTGCAAGCAGGAAGTCGTTCAGTTATCGACCACTCAATACCGGATTAGTAACTTCTTGCATTCAGGAAAGACACTCATCATCAATGTAAGCGGTACGAATGTATCGTTCGCTGGTGATTGCGGTGTATCGTTGTCCGGCTATTGGCGCTTCTCTGACGAGGCAGAGAATTACTTCCCACTCTATTTCAGCGAAGATACGAGCGATACGTATATCACGGACTTGGCGGTTTATATATCGTATTGCCATGCTAGGCTGACCGCAGCCACCCCATACTTCCAGCTCTACGGTTGGGTAGGCTTCTCCGACGGAGATTCGGGATGGCTTTATCTTTACATCAGCCTTTGATTGCTTAACACACTAATTTTTGACTAGGAGCTGATGACAGGAAATGTGTCCGGAGCTCTTTTCCGGATGCATTTCCTCCAATTCTCTTCTCTTTCTTTTTTCCTAGTCATCTACCACACATCGATACAAATATTACAACTAAACAATAAAAATAATACGACTATGGACAACAGACCTACCATTGCCGAGGTACGCGAATGGGTACTGAAGCTGTACAACACTTGTGAACAGACCATTACGAGTGAGGAGCGCAAAGAACAGCATAAATACGCTGTCATGGTGCAACGGCCGCAAGACAAGAAGTTCTTGGTGAAGATGCTGGACGAATCTTCCCAGATACGCGACCGCAAGAAACTAGCCTTGCGCATCAAGAAACTGATTGACCAATACGGCGTTCCCGAGTTCCTGAACAAGCGCGACGCCTTCCTCTTTAAGATGTATCAAGCCTTTGGCCATCACTTCGACTTCATTGCCATACCTATTATCAAGAAGCGTCTTCGTATGGATACCTCCAAGGTGATTCTGGACGAAGCACGGCCTAAGCTGACAGAACACTTGGCTACCCGCTTCCAGCAGAAGATAGGACAGAATGTCAATCTGCTGGGCGAAGTGGTGTTGGGCAATGGCGAAGCCGATCATCGTTATTATCATTATCTGGAAGCCCTCGAAGCTCCCGACATCAACTATATTTCTGTCAAGATATCGGGTATCTATGCACAAACCCATGCCTTGAACTACGAAGAAAGTTTCCCCGAATTGGTGAAGCGTATGTCAACTCTCTATCAGAAAGCCATCGACTTCCCCTACGTAGATGAGAACGGGGTGAAACGTGCCAAGTTTGTCAACTTGGATATGGAAGAATACAAGGATTCCCACTTCACCCTGCGACTCTTCAAGGAAGTGCTGGGCAGACCCGAATTCAAGAACTATTCGGCGGGTATCGTTGTGCAAGCCTACTTGCCGGATGCATATAGCTTCCAGACGGAATTGCTGGAGTTTGCCCGCAAGCGTGTAGAGGCTGGTGGTGCTCCACTGAAGATGCGTTTGGTGAAGGGCTGTAACCTGGAGATGGAGACCGTGGTGTCTTCCTTGCGTGGTTGGCCCAATCCGGTGCGTACATCAAAAACGGAGGTGGATGCCAACTACCTGCACATTCTGGAGCGTGCTTTGCAGCCCGAAAACGCCAAGGTGCTGCACATCGGTGTGGCATCGCACAATCTGTTTACCATTGCTTACGCTTATCTGCTGACCCAAAAACTGGGTAGCAGCGACTATATGACTTTCGAGATGCTCGAAGGCATGGCCGACCACGTATGGCGTGCCCAGTCCCTCTTGGGTAACCACGTCATCCTCTATGCGCCTGTGGTGAAGGACGAACACTTCCTGAATGCCGTTTCATACTTGGTACGCCGCATGGACGAGAATACGGCTCCCGACAACTTCCTGACCCACTCGTTCAATCTGAGGCCGGGTACCGATACCTGGAAATTCCTGCAAGAGCAGTTTGAAGCTGCCTATCGCATGAAAGACATCATCAGTCATACGCCCACCCGTACGCAGAACCGCCTGAAGAGTTACATTCCCGTGCCTGCGGCCAACGTGATGAAGAACGAGCCGGATACAGACTTCGACTTGGCTCAGAACCAGGAGTGGGTGCGTAACATCTTTGCTAAGTGGAAGAAGTCTCCTACGGACAAGCCTGAGATAATTCCTTTGCAGATTGGAGGTAAGACGGTGGTGTGCGAGAAGCGTCATAAATACATGGACCGTTGTCAGGACGACGAAGTCTGTGTATGCGAGATGTCGCAAGCCAATGTGGAGCAAGTGAAGCAGATTATTGACATTGCCGAGAAAGACCCTGCCGGATGGCGGAAAACGACTTTGGCAGAGCGTCATAAGATAATGTACGAAGCCGCCAACCGTCTGGGTGAGATGCGTGGCGACTTGATAGGAAGTATGTGTGCCATCACCGGCAAGACGGTAGTGGAAGGCGACGTAGAGGTGTCCGAGGGTATTGACTACGCTCGCTTCTATACCATCAGCATGAAGGCCTTCCTCGACCTGCCCGACGTAGATGTGGCTCCGAAGGGCACTGTGCTCGTTATCTCTCCGTGGAACTTCCCGTGTGCCATCCCCATTGGTGGCATTGTAGCAGGCTTGGCCGGTGGAAATACAGTCATTCTGAAGCCTGCTACGGTGGCTGCTCCTGTGGCTTGGCTGTTTGCCAAGGCATTTTGGGATGCCGGTGTGCCGAAGGAAGCCTTGCAAGTCATTATCACCGATCGCGATGCCTTGAAGGTGCTGACCACGGCTCCGGCCATCAAGCACATCATCCTGACGGGTGGAACGGACACGGCCCAGCAGATTGCCCGTAGCAATCCGGCCACTCCGCTGTCTGCCGAGACGGGTGGTAAGAATGCCATCATCCTGACAGCCTCGGGCGACCGCGACCATGCCATCATGAACATCGTTGCTTCTGCCTTCGGCAATGCCGGACAGAAATGTTCGGCCTGCTCGCTGTTGTTGGTAGAGCGTTCGGTCTATGAGGACAAGAACTTCCAAGAAAAACTGAAAGATGCCGCTACCAGCATGAAGGTGGGCAGTGTGTGGAATGCCGGCAATGTGGTAGGCCCCATGATTACCAATAAGAATGATAAATTGCTGAAAGCCTTGGAACTGGAACCGGGCGAATCGTGGTTGGTGGAACCGCGCTTCCTCGACAAGAACAAGTACATTCTGGCTCCTACCGTGAAGTGGGGTGTACGTCCGGGCAACTATTCCTTCAAGACGGAGCTGTTCGGTCCGCTGCTGAGTGTAGTCTGCATTGACAGCCTGCAAGAGGGTATCAGATTGGTGAACAGTCTGGACTATGGCTTGACTTCCGGCTTGCAGAGTTTGGACGAGGCCGAGCAGAAGTTGTGGAAGAATTCCATTCAGGCGGGCAATCTCTACATCAACCGAGGCATTACGGGTGCCATTGTCAACCGTCAGCCCTTCGGTGGCATGAAGCTGTCGGCTTTTGGTGGTGGAGTAAAGGCGGGTGGTCCCAACTATTGCGCTTGCTTTGTGAAGATTACCGATAAACCGGGTAGCAGCACCGACTACAAGAAGAGCTATCCGAAAGCCTATGAAGCCGAGTTTGCCCACGCCCGCGACATCAACGACCTGTATGGCGAGCAGAATGTGTTCCGCTATCTGCCTCTGAAGAGTATGGTGCTCCGCCTTTTCCCGGGCGACACGAATGAGGAGGCGCAGATGATAGCTTTGGCTGCCAAACTGTGTCATACGCCGCTTACCATCAGCTTTGAACCGGCTGACGACCGTTCGGCTGCTTTGGCCGCTACGGGCTGTCCGCTGAAGAAGGAATCGCTGGCCGACTTCCTGAAGTCGATGAGGGACTATGAGCGCATCCGCACCTGCAAGGCCGACCTGCCTGCCCAGATGTACGAAGAGGCTGCCCGCATCGACAAGTACATCGCTACGGCCAAGCCCGTGAAAGATGGTCGTGTGGAGCTGATACACTACATCAAGGAGCAGAGCATTGCCTTTGAATATCACCGTTATGGCAGTATCATTGAAAAGCCGGCGGTGGAATAAACATTAGACTGAAACATTCAATCTCCTGATTCTCCAGAGGGCTATACATACACCCATGCAGGGTGGCGGTATAGCCCTCGTTTTTTTTTCCGATAGTCTCCTGCAAGGAAGAGGTTCGCCCTCCTTCGCCGCTGAGAAGAGCGGCGGGGAGGGCGATGAGCAATATAATCAGAAAGTGGGTTCGTTTCATAGAGACAAGCTCTAGTCCGGCATACTTGAATTTGCCTAGGAATTGGACGATTCTACCACACTAGGGTGCTCTGCGTGAGCGGGTTTCCCTTTTCTTCCCTTCCTGCGTTCGTCCATTCTCTTCTGCATCTTCTTGTAGCCTTCTTGCTGTTCAGCGTTCAGTACAGACATAATCTGCTCATTCAACTGTTTCATTCCTGTCTTTCGTTCTTCGCCCCTCAGCTTTTTCTTGTTGAAGTCGGCGAAGTAGGTGCGTATCTGTTTCTTCTGACTATCGCTCAGTTTCAGTTCCTTATCCATGCGGTTGATGCGTTGCTCGGTGCGCTGCTTCGGAGACATTCGGTCGCCTCTCTCACCACGTTCGTTTTGTGCCGTTGCCATCACTGTAGTGGCGAGGGCGATAAATGCTGCAAAAATAAATTTCTTCATAAGGCTTAATTGTTTATAAGGTAAATACTTTGTTGTTCTTCATTTTTCGTTCTTCGTTGACGAAGTTCTTCATCTTACATAAATCCTACGACTTCGTACTTCAGTCCGTTTCTGGTGGGAATCTGCTTGTAGATTACTCCGTCGTACTCGTAGCGTCTGCCTTCCTTGGTGTCGATGATGCTGACGCCGTTGTCAGGCAATTCGGGTACCACCATGCCGATTTCGGGCTTTACTATTTCGTATTCCTTCATCATCTTGCGGTAGAACACGCCGCCGGCATAATAGTAGGGCAGGTCCCCGAAGCGGATGAGGGTGCTGTGGTGCGGACGTTTGCTGATGTGCGTACCTATGCGAGGGTTGGCGTGGCGTACTTCTGTGTGTCGGACGGCGTGTCCCCTGCGTGGCCCTCTGTCGGAACGATTCATTGCGGAAGCTGTGGCTTCTCTGCTTGTAGTAGCTGCTTGAGCTGTTTGGAAAACTCCTGTGAGGAGTAATGCCATGAGGATGATTACTGATTTTTTCATATCGTTATGTGTTTAATTGGTTATCTGATGCAAAGATAAGCAGGGGAGGAGTGCGAAAAAAGAGGGGAGGCTCGATGTGGTGGCCAACGACATCCGAATGATGGTGAACGACAAAATTGGTAAATGGCATAAGCGGTTTTCGGCCGAAGAAAGCTTGGCTTCGCACGATGGAGTGCCCGTCAACCGCATTCGTTGGCGGACTCATTATGGATAGCTCCCTGACCCAGCCTGATTGAGCCTTGGGCTGAATGGGAAATCAATCCGGATGATTTATATAATCATCCGAGATGATTTCCTATACCATCTGGGATGATATGCCACTCGGTATAGGAACGAACCCGGTTCGGATCGGCACTTAGGGTGGCTCGATGCGTATCGTATGCCCATTCGGATGCAGGATTGATGCGGACGGGCACACGGATTTGCAGGCACATCATTCCCTGTCTTATTTTCATAAGTCGGCTGAAGTGATTATCTTTGCAGGTGACAATTCACAATTCCGAGGTTTAAAAATTAAAATTGTTGTTATGCTATCGTCCAACAAACGCCTTCCGCTCATCATCGACTTGGCCTTTTGCTTTGTCCTGTTGCCTTTTATGATATGGCTGTTGCCTGTGGAGCGGTGGATGAGCAACAATATGCCTTTTGTCCTTCTGTTTGTGGGCTGGCTGTACATTGTTTATTTCGCCTATCGCTACTATGCCGTCCCGTGGATGTTTCGCGACCGTCGGCATCTGATGTTCGGGGTGGGTATATTGATAACGAGCATAGCCGTTACCTATCTGATAGCCAACTACCAATTCGAGGTGACACAGTCGCCTTTGCGGCGTGCGCGTCGGTTGCCTTATGCTGCGGGTGGCGTGAGCGATGCTACAACCCGTGCCGCGGCGGTCGGTATGCTGATTCATCAGCGGGCGGTGTGGTTTCTGTTTGTGGTGGTGGCTGCTTTCAGCTTTGCGGTGGGCACATTGGGAGAGCTGCATCAGCAGATTGTGCGTAGGCAGACGCTGGAGCACGAAAAGCAGAAGGCGGAACTGGCCTTGTATAAAGTACAGATAAACCCGCATTTCCTGTTCAATACCCTCAATACCCTGTACGGGCTGATGCTGACCGACATCGGTCGGGCCGAAACCGCCTTCATGCAGTTTATGAGCCTTACCAAATATATGTATACCAATGCCGAGCGCGACAAGGTACCCCTGCGTGCCGAGATTGATTACATCCGTCAGTACATCGAGCTTCAGAAAAACCGCCTGAACGAGCATACGCGCGTCCACTTTACCTTGCAGAGTGTGAATGAGCAGCCCGACATCAGCATTGCCCCCATGATACTCATCACCTTTGTGGAAAATGCCTTGAAATATGGTGTATCCGCCCATCAGGACAGCGATATCTATATCGACATCCACGTAGATGGCAGTCAGCTGAAGTTCACGGCGCAGAATCCCATCATCCTTCGTCCGACGAAGGAGAAGAGCGGCTTCGGCATAGCCAACTGCCGCAAGCGGCTCAATCTGCTCTACCCCAACCGGCATACGCTGGAGATAAAGGAGCAACAGGACGTTTATTCCGTATCACTCACCCTTCAACTAAACTGACCCATGAAGTGTATAGCCATTGATGACGAACCGGTTGCTCTGAGTATTCTGGCTCAATATTGCCAACGCATGGGCGACATCGAGCTGCGTACCTATTCGGACCCCGTGGTGGGGATGCAGGAAGTAAACCGTACGAAGCCCGAACTGCTCTTCCTCGACATTCGTATGGGCGAAATCAGCGGGGTGGAGCTGGCTCGCGACATTCCACGGGGCACCTTCCTTGTATTTACCACCGCATACTCGGAATACGCCGTGGATGGGTTCGACCTCAATGCGGTCGATTTCCTGCACAAGCCCTTCTCTTTCAGTAGGTTCAGCCGTGCCGTCGAGAAGGCCCGTCAGCTACGTGCATTGACCGAGATGGCCCGTAAGCCCGTCATGGGCGATGAGGAAATCACGGTGAAGGTGGAGTATCGGAATGTGAAAGTGCCCTTGGCCTCGGTGGTCTATATAGAAGCGATGGACAATTACGTCCGCATTCACCTGACCGATGCCCGCCCTGTACTCTCCCAAATCAGCCTGAAGAGCCTGCTTGAGCAGCTTCCCGACGAATTTGTGCGCATACACAAGTCCTACATCGTTCCACTTTACCGCATAGCTTCCTATACCCGCACGGAACTGACCCTCTATCATGCCGATACGGTGCTTCCCATAGGCCGTGCCTACTATACCGACTTTGTCAGCCGGATGACGAACAAATAGCTGCCGGAAACTCCCCTATATATAATAAGGTATAGGGAATACTGCTTCTCCCACTACATTCTGCCAAAATGACCTCTTTTCATTGTTCCGGCTTGCAAACTGCCAAAATCTGCCATTCCTGTCAGTTGTTTGTTACAAAAATGTGTCAAAACTTCGTACTTTCTTGACGCACATCAAGAAATATGTTATAAAACATACTTTTTCCCGCCAAATGACTTGCTATATCAGAAAAAGGCTCTATTTTTGTGTTGTAAAACATGAATTCAATAGGAAACTAGTAGATTTTTTAAGGATAACAAGATTGATTTTAGGAGGATAACAAAATGAAAATGTTAAAGAAAATCATGAATCGCTTTGGAAAGTCCAATGCTGATGTTTGGGGTTATGCTACTCTGGGTATGCACAGACTCTAAGTTAGAATGTTAAAAAGGAAATTGAGTAAACTTCCATAAAAAAGAGGCGTAGCAAGCGGAAGCTTGCGAAACCTCTACATGAAACGAAGCGAACCGATTTCTGAGTATGAACTAAAAATTTGAAAGTTATGAAAATGAAAGTAGTAGACACATTTAAACGCATTCTTGCCGAAGTTGGTCGGAATGAAATGCTGATGATGGGTTATACCATTAAGAAGTAAAAACGAGTAGGTGGGTAACACCACTGAAGAATGAGAAATAGAAAAGCAAATAGAAATAGAACAAAAACAACAGTTTAATTTTTAAGGTTATGAAAAAGAATATTGTGAATTCATTTAAAAACGCACTTGCCACAGCCGGCAAGAATTATATGGCCGTTATGCGTTTGGCTTCTATGTAAGAAGATTAAATTACTGATTATACTTACAGGAGGTATGCTCTCAAAGCATACCTCCTGTTTTTTTGCCTATCCGGACACATTGTTTTCTTGTACGCAAAACGTTGTTTTTCATTGTGGA
>JAUNJD010000353.1 GCA_030523205.1 Bacteroides sp. | reverse complement strand
CAAATCCCTGTCTGAGAAAAACAAAAGCAAGCCCCCAAAAAGAGACAGTTTTCTTTTTGACGTGGTTTAAACAGACTAGGCGACCCGGTTAACATAGTTTAAGCTTTGCGGATTTCACCACCCTATTGCAAAAAAACTTTTGCCCACTTACCTTTGCAGCGGTCAATGGCAACGAGCATCGGGGCAGTTATCGAGGTCACGGCGAGCATGGCCAAAAGCAAAAAACATATAAACCAAAAATCGAAGCAAGCATGAGACGGAAAAAAGTAGCATTGGTACTATCGAGCGGCGGGGCACGCGGATATGCCCACATCGGCGCCATAGAGGAGTTGGAAGAACAGGGATACGAAATAACCTCCGTAGCCGGAGCCAGCATGGGCGCCTTGGTGGGTGGCGTGTATGCGGCGGGCAAGCTGCCCGAACTGAAGGAACGGATGCTGGCGCTGGGCATGAGGGAGATATTCTCGCTGGTGGACATGTCGCTCAGCCTGAACCACGTGGTGAAGGGCGACAAGGTGATGGAAGAACTGAAGCAGATGGTGCAGGACGTGCGCATCGAAGACCTGCCCGTGCCCTTCTGCGCCGTGGCCACCGACATCAAGAACCGCGAAGAGGTAGTCATCGAGACGGGCAGCCTGTACGAGGCCATACGCGCCTCCATCTCCATCCCCTCCTTCTTCCGGCCGATGAAGGACGCCGAACGGGTGCTGATAGATGGCGGCGTGGTCAATCCCCTGCCCCTGAACCGCGTGCAGCGCACCGAAGGCGACCTGCTGGCAGCCGTCAACGTCAGCGCACCCAGCAGTCAGGAGATAGAGGGAATCAGAAGCCAAGCCTACCAGCTGAGCCGCCGCAAGGGAGGCAACCTAGCCATGCTGAAGCGCATGATGCCCGCCCGTCCGTCGGTGGAGAGCAACTACTTCTCGCTCCTGTCCAAGACCTTCTCGCTGATGATAGAGCAGAACACCGCGCTGGCGCTGCAAATCACTCCGCCCGACCTGCTGGTGAACATCCCCATGAACCGCTTCGGAGGCTTCGACTACGACCGCGCCGACAAGATTATCCGTTTCGGAAAAAATAAGATGCGCGAGGCAATCAACGATTGGCGTAGTTTTGAGCACGAATTAGGCTTTCAAAAGACATAAGCTGTCCGATTTATTAGGAAAAAACAAACCTTTTTTCTATCTTTGCGTTCCGAATCGCGACAGGGGGTTTCCCCCGTTTTTCAAAGAAAAAAGATATGAAAAAAGACAGTCAAGTGATATTCGACCGCAACGTCGTGGAATTTGTCACCGTGGCCGCCGAGTTCTGCAAATTTCTGGAACAGGCCGAAGGCATGAAACGCACGACGTTCGTCGATACCTCCTTAAAGATACTTCCGCTACTCTACCTCAAGGCGTCGATGATGCCCCGGTGCGAAATGATGGGCGAGGAAGCGCCCGAGAACTACGTGACGGAAGAGACCTACGAAATAGTCCGCATCAACCTTGCCGCCATCATGGCCGAAAAGGATGACTACCTGGACGTGTTCGTGGCGGACATGAAGTATAGCGACCAGCCCATCACCAAATACATATCCGAAGACCTGACGGACATCTATCAGGACATAAGGGACTTCATCTTCGTCTTCAGCCTGGGGCTGAACGAAACGATGAACGACGCCCTGGCCATCTGCCAAGAGAACTTCGCCGCCTACTGGGGGCAGAAGCTGGTGAACACCCTGCGTGCCCTGCACGAAGTGAAGTATGCAGGCCCCGAAGACGGAGACGAACCCGCAGACGCCGGCGAGGACGGATATGACAATAACCACATGTACTAACACACTCTCTCTCCCTACACCCCCAAAATGATGCTAATTAAGAGAACCATTGACAAAGAAGCCATAAAAGATATGCCCAAAGCTGTATTTCCCGGAGAAATACACGTAGTACAAACCCCGCAGGAAGCCGAAAGAGCCGTCGCTTACCTGAAGACCTGCCCCCTGCTGGGCATCGACAGCGAGACGAGACCCTCCTTCACCAAAGGACAAACCCACAAGGTGGCCTTGCTGCAAATAGCCTCGGAAGAGCACTGCTTCCTGTTCCGCCTGAACCTGACAGGACTGACGCTGCCCGTCATCCTGCTGCTGGAGGACCCGCGGGTGGTCAAGGTGGGCCTATCGCTGAAGGACGACTTCATGATGCTGCACAAGCGTGCCCCCTTCGAGCAGCGGTCGTGCATCGAGCTTCAGGAGTTTGTGCGCCCCTTCGGCATTCAGGACAAAAGCCTGCAAAAGATTTACGGCATACTGTTTGGCCGGAAGATATCCAAGTCGCAACGCCTATCGAACTGGGAGGCCGACGTGCTGACCATCTCCCAGCAGCAATATGCCGCCACCGACGCCTGGGCTTGCCTCAACATCTACAACAAGCTGCAAGAGCTGAAGCGGACGGGCGACTTCGAGATTGAGGCGGAAGGGGAGGAAAAACTTGAATGAACACAGAGACACAGAGACACAGAGTTTTTTTTAGAGAGGCGATTTCATCGCTGAGGACACGGAGAAAGTGGTTCGAAGCTCTGTGAACTCTCTGTCATCGCTTTGTGCGACGTGAGCG
>JAUNJD010000073.1 GCA_030523205.1 Bacteroides sp. | reverse complement strand
TCCGTACCCGGTCCGTACCTGCTCCGTACCAACTCCACTCTTGGCCTACACCCACTTCACCCATAAATGCACGGTATACATACGTAAAAAATATGGAGCTGATACGGAGCAAGTAGGGAGAAGGTACGGAGTTGGTACGGAGCGGGTATAGAGAAAAAAGCTGCTCCCCCTTAGCGGGCAAACAGCTTTTCGATTTCTTCTTCCTTAATGGTGGCTAGAACGGTGCGCCCGTCCGGTGTATAGTTGGGCGATGGACAGGCAAACAAATCATCGACCAGTCCGGCCATTTCTTCGTTGCTCAGCACTTGCCCGTAGGCTATGGCGGCGGCGTTGGCCAAGGTCAATGCCAGCAGGGTCTGCACCTCTTCTTTCACGTCACTGCCCTTCTCCATGGCGGTGTGTACCATGCTTTGCAGCAGCTCCACAGGGTTCAGGCCTTCGATGCCAGACGGGATGCCGTTGATGGCATAGCTGCCACCACCCAGCGAAGTCACCTCGAAGCCTACAGCCGAAAGGTCGTCGGAAAGGCTTTCGAGCACAGTGGCTTCGGAGGCCGGGAACTGGACGATTTCGGGGAAAAGCACCCCCTGTGACATTCCCTGCTTCTGGCGTATCTGACTCATGTAACGCTCGAACAGCACGCAGACGTGGGCGCGATGCTGGTCTATCAGCATCAGGCCGGACTTCACGGAAGTCAGAATGAAGCGCCCCTTGAACTGAAGATGCTGTGCCCCCTTCTCAACGGACGATTCGCCGCTGTACAAGGAGACGGAGGTAACAGCAGAAGCCGCGGACAGCGACGAGACGGCAGACGGAATGGAGGCGGCAGAGGCAACGGCTTCGGTGGTCGAAGGCGCATCCCACGAGTCGGCAGGCGGCTCATTCGTAGGAGCATCATCGTTCAGCTTACTGCTTCGCTCAAGACCGGCATACAATCCCTCCCACTCCGCAGGCTTGGGACGCGAATAGTTGCCGCCACCCGCATAGGCGGAAGACGCGGAAGACTTGAAGGGATTGAAGTCCGAATTGTAATGCACCGTGGGAGGCTCTATCGGGCGATGCTGTTCGTAGGCAGGTATGTCGGGCATGTCTTCGGTGTCGAAGTCTATCTGCGGGATGGCACTGAACTTGCCCAACGACTCCTTAACTGCCGCTGACAGAATCTGCCAAATGGCTTGTTCGTTCTCGAACTTGATTTCCGTCTTGGTGGGATGAATGTTGACGTCGATGTTGGCAGGGTCCACCTCGAAGTAGATGAAGTAGGAAATCTGCTCGCCGGCCGGTATCAACTGTTCGTAAGCCTCCATCACGGCCTTGTGGAAGTAGGGATGGCGCATATAGCGACCGTTGACGAAGAAATATTGGTGGGATCCTTTCTTGCGGGCCGTCTCGGGCTTGGCCACGAAGCCGGTAATCTTTATCATCGAGGTCTCTACGCCTACCGACAGCAACTGCTGGTTCAGCTTCTTGCCAAAGATAGCCATGATGCGCTGACGCAGGGGCATGACGGGCAGGTTGAAGAGTTCGGCATCGTTGCTGTAAAGGTAGAATGCCACATCGGGATGGACGAGGGCGATGCGCTCGAACTCGGCCAGTATGTTGCTCAGTTCGGTGGAATTGGCTTTCAGGAACTTGCGACGGGCGGGCACGTTGAAGAAAAGGTTCTTAACGGAGAAGTTGCAGCCTTTGGCGCAGGAGATGGCCTCCTGACTTTCTACCTTGGAGCCGGCAATGACCAACCGGGTACCCAACTGCTCGTCGGCAAGGCGGGTCTTTAGCTCTACCTCGGCCACGGCTGCAATGGAGGCCAAGGCTTCACCGCGGAATCCCATGGTGTGCAGGGCAAACAAGTCGGCTGCTTCGCGAATCTTGGAAGTGGCATGACGTTCGAAGGAAAGACGAGCATCGGTCTCCGACATACCCTTGCCGTCGTCAATAACCTGGATGCAGGTCTTCCCGGCATCGGTCACCAATACATGTATTTCTTGCGCTTCGGCATCAATAGCATTCTCTACCAGCTCCTTGATGACGGAGGCCGGACGCTGTATCACCTCTCCGGCCGCTATCTGATTGGCGACCGAATCGGGGAGTAAATGAATGATATCGCTCATGATAAGTTTTTGAGTTCTTGAGTTTTTTAGTTATAGAGATGAGGGGGCAAGTTAACGAGGCAACAAGAACGCAGGCTACGCACTTGTAGCCTTGTCCACTCGTCTCTTGTTCCCTTGCAAACGTTTCTTTGCCTACTAAATTATTCCGTTACTGATGGCATACCACAGATAAAACAGGAAAGCGATAGCCAGCAAAGCTATCCCGAAATGCATGGGTTTGCGCCCGCTTTCCTTACGGCGTTTCAGGTGTGTGGTTCCTTCGACAAATTTACCACGGATGTCTTCGGGAGAGAATTCCTTTTCGGGCAGCATACCCAGGTCGCGCTTGGCGCTCTCTTCCATCTTCTTCAGTTTCTCTTTCCGTTCATCTACGTAGATGTAAGGATGATTGAAGCCACGCGGCTTCCGCATTGTAAACATTCCCATAGCAGCTCTTACTTTTTAGTTCGTTCGATACGCATACTCTTGGGCGAAGTTACGGGTTTTCGGTCGGTTTTCTTCAACACATCACCGGCTTTTTTACCTCGCCACACGAAAATGTCCTGCTTATTGCGCGGACGGATGTAGTCGAACCAGACAAAGGACGACAGTTTGTACTTGTCTTCCGGTATCTGATTCATTGGATAGAGGGTACCGTCGGCCTTGCTCAAGAATTTGCCTTTTTCCATCCGGCGGTTTTTGAGGAACATTTGCAGCAGGCTACCCTCGGAGTAGTTGAGCATCATCAGCGTACTGTCCTTCTCCTCCACCGGATAGTAGATGACCAGCACGTTGCCGTTGACATCCACCTGATGCATCTCGCCGCCGATGAAGTAGGCCTTCATCTCCTTGCCCGCCACTTGGTTGTAGTGTATGCTGTCTTTTTGCTCCACGGCCAAGGCCTGATTGATGATATGTGCCCAGTCGATGGTGCTGTCGTTCATATATATCTTGATTTCCTCGCCCAGCAGTTGCTGTTCGCCATACCACATGATGGGGTCGGTGTACATCGTCAGGCAGGAATCCTTGGAGTTATAGACCATCGAGTCGCAGACGGCCTGCACGTCCGTGCGGTAGGCGCGTACGCGATGATAGGCCCGCATCTCGCGATACATGGAGTCGGTATTCAGGTTGAAGGTGAGCAAACGCAGCGTGTCGCCATGCATGAAGAGGCTGTCGCCCTGCGAATAGTCAATGGCCACGGCCCGATTGGTGGCCACGGCATTGCCCGTCAGCTCGTTATAGAAGCAGTAGTCGCCCGTCAGCATATTGCGGTTGATGGAATCGTTCATGCGCACGTTGTCGAAGGCTTCACCGTAACCCAGCTTGCGGTCGTAGAAGAGGCTGTCGCCTGTCAGCCGCTTGCCCTCGTTGGTCAGCACGGAGCGGTCCAATAGTTCGGCCTGCTCAGTGACGGTGTTGTAGATGCCTCGTTCGGAGTAGATGTGGTTATTGTCGCTCACGATGTCGGAGGGACCTAGTATGGTGGCAATCTTGTCGAAGGTGCTGTACTTCAAGGTGTCGGAGGTCAGCACAAACCGCGGATTCACCAGCTTGACATCGTGGTTGAAGATGGCCAGCTTGGTGGCAGGGCTGTACTCGCCCCAGATGGAGGTAAGCACGTTCTCTTCGTCGGTCAGTGTGCCGCCTTCAAAGTAGTAGCCTAGGTTGTAAAGACGGTCATAGTTCAGACTGTCGGTGGTGAGCACCGTATTGCGGTTGATCATGCGCACATTCTCGCGCAACATGGCCAACTGCGACATTCCGTCGTAGTAGAGGTAATCGCCATAGATGAAGAGGGTGTCACCCTGCTCCATGCGGACATTGCCGAAGGCTTCCACCGAATTGATTTTCTCGAATATCAGCGCACTGTCGCAGAACATATACATACTGTCGTGCTTCAGCCGCACAGAGCCTACCAGCACTTGCACGTCGGGGCGTTTCTGCTTGTCGGCGTTGGCCTCGTCAGCATAGAGCAAGTCAACACGGGTTTTCTTCTTCTCCTTCGTCGGCTTGGCGGCTGTCGCAGGCTGTGTCTTGGCAACAGCGGGCTTCGTTTCAGCCGCAGGTTTGCTCTCCTTGGCAGACTTCTTCACTGTATCCTGACCGGCCACAACAGCCTTTGCCGCAATGGGTTGCGGTGCCTTCTTACGGTCCTGCGCCCCTAGCAGGCAGATGCCAAACAGGCATAGAATACCTGTCAGCAGGTATCTATGCCTGTATAGGAAACCATATCTTCTGTCTCTCATATTCAATCTTTAATCCAACCCGGATACTTGAAGGTGCAGTCCTTCTTCCAGTTGTCGCTGATGCGGACGTACGTATTCTTCTGCTTCTCGCGAATCCACTTGTCGAGCATCGCATCGCGGCGTTTGTCGAGCACGATACTCTTCAGGTTCTGATAGTCGTCGGCTACGGTAGCCTTGTGACCGTTGGTACGGCTCTTCAGCTTCACGATGACGCATTGTTCCTTTCCGGTTCGTTCGGGAATCATGGTGAAAGCTTCAGAAATCTCGCCTACCTTCATCTTATCGACCACCTTGGCAATCTCGGCAGGCAGTTCCTGCATCTCGAACTTGGAGGTGTTGGTATTGGGGTTGGGCAGCAAACCGTGGTTGTTGCGGGTATCCTTGTCCTGCGAAAGTACAGCGGCAGCATCTTCGAAGGAGAACTTTCCGTTGCGAATGTCGTCGGCAATGGAGTCGAGGCGGGCACAGGACGAGATAATGGCCTCTTCGGGTACGTGGGGCTTCAGCAAGATATGACGTACCTTGATACGGTCACCGCGCTTCTCCACCAACTGAATGATGTGATAGCCGAACTCCGACTCTACAATCTTGGACACCTTGTCGGGGCTTTGCAGGTTGAATGCTACGTTGGCAAAAGCCTGGTCAAGCTCGCCGCGTCCCATGAAGCGGGGCAACTCGCCACCGTTCATAGCCGAACCGGTGTCTTCGGAATACAGACGGGCCAACATGGTGAAGCTTTCACCATTGTTCACACGGTCGGTATATTCGCGCAGACGGCGCTTTACGTCTTCAATCTCGCTGATGGGGATTCGGGGTTGCTGGGTGATAATCTGCACTTCCACCTGCGTGGGGATGTAGGGGATGCTGTCTTGCGGCAGGTCTCTGAAGTAGCGGCGCACCTCGGCAGGCGTCACCTTGATTTCGCCAATCAACTTCTGCTGCATCTTCTGCACGGTGAGGCCTTCGCGCACATTCTCGCGCAAGGCTTCGCGTATCTCGCTGGAGGTCTTGTTGAAGTATTCCTCCATCTTCTCACGCGAACCGATGTTGGCTATGTACATATTCGTACGGTAGTCCACCTGCTGGATTACTTCGCTTTCCGATACCTCGATACTGTCGAGGACGGCTTGGTGCAGGAAGAGCTTCTGCACGGCTATTTCTTCGGGAATCACACAATAAGGGTCGCTTTCGAATTTGCGTCCTTCGTACAAAGCGCTCAAGCGAGCCTCTTCTACTTCGGACTTCAAGATAGCCTCATCGCCTACTACCCAAACAACTTCGTCAATCACGTTGTCTTGTCCATAAACGGCAGAACCGGTTAACAGCGCCAAGGCAAATAATACTACACACTTAAAGTTCATAAACTTTCTCATTCTTGGTGTCTTATACTAATAATACTTAATTTCATCTTTCTTCACTGCACGTTCGTACAGGTCGTTCTTCACTCCTTCCATGAACTCCACCTGCTTCATGTTCAGCAACATATCCTTCACTTGCGGGCGAACAAAGTCAAAAGGTGCCTGTTCTCCCGGTTCCAGATAGTCGCTCACGTTCAGGAAGTAGTAGAAGGCGGTATCCTTCAGTTCTACGTGGCGGTTATTGTCGAGATACTTCTCCGCATCAGCCTCCTTCAGCGGCAAGAGGTCGAGCACTTCGGCAACGGGCGTCCATTTGTCGTAGAAGTAGTTGTACTTTACGGCATTCTGCATCTGATACTTCTCCAGATGCTCCACGGCATCCTGTGTCTCGGTGCGATACCAGCGGCGTACGTTGTTCACACCGGGAGCGGTCAGGGGTACCTTGATGAAAAGCCCCTTTATCAGCGGACGTTCCAACTTGAAGACCGCCTGATTCTTGCCATAATAATCGGCCAGTTCGTCCTCCGTGATTTCGTCCGCCAACTTCTGATGTATCAGTGCCTGCTGATAGGTATGCATAATCAATGCTTTCCGATAATTCTCCACAAGTTTGTTTATTTCCCCGTTGTCGGGAATATTGCTTTGAGCTTTGTCGTACAGCAAAATATCTTCTACCCAATTGCGAATATAGCGTTCGGCAAAGAGCAGGCTGTCATCCTTGGACAAGCCGGACGGAAGCACGGACTGCAAGTCTTCCTTGTAAAGGAAGTTGCCTTCCAGTTCCACCAAAGGCGTCTTGCCTTTATGGTCGTGCTGCTCGCTACATGCCATGCAGAGCAACAATATGATGAGCCCCAAGCAGGTTCTTCGCATTGCCAACTGATATTTTCTTTATTTTGAGTTACGAAGATACTGCTTTAATCGGTTGCATCAGTGATTATTAACGGTTTTTAAAACCTCTTGGTGAATTTCAACCTTACTTACAGCACGCAGGCGAGCCATCCATTGCCGCTCCAAAGTGGCACCACAGTCTTGCAGAAGCTGTGGACGCACCTCCCGATAATCGGTCGGTCCTTTGATTTTCTCGCCTACGATGACAGTAAAAGGATGTGACACCATCGGGGTAGCCTTGCCTTTCCCGAACGCCAAATCGTCAACGTAAGCATTCGCGCCCGGAGCAAATACTCCCTGTTCGGCCACTACTTCCGAATGTTCACCGGCAGGAAAGGTCAGCCGGATGGCATCTTGCCATTCAGCCTGGGGCAAGCGCTTCAGGAACTTGCGTGCCTGCTTGGCTGCACGCTTCGTTGTAGCGTGAATCACAATGCCTTTGTAGCGGGGCTGTGGCCAATAATAGCGCTCGCGGTGGGCAGCGAAGTAAGCCGCCAGCCTGTCATCGTCCAGCAGGGCACATACTTCGCGTTCGTAGATGTCGTGATTCAGCAGGCTGTCACGATAGGCCTGCAAATGCCCGCTGAAGGCAAGAACGTCTTGTTCGATGTGACGGTCGGCATAGTCGAACACGGACTTGCGGATGAAGTCCTGCAACTGCCGTTCAATGCCCTCGGGATGCGACCGGGCAAACAGGCTGAAAGCATCGCCACCGTAAGGAGTGCCGGCCAAGGTGAACAGAGGTCGGTCGGTATGTCCCTTGGTGCGCAGTTCGTCCATCGCTGCTTTGTTGGGGGTGTAGCCATAACGCTGTTTCAGCCTCTCCAGCACAGCTTCGGTACTGCTCTCCATCGCGCGTCCTTGCATCTGCCGACGGATGATGTCATCCTTGATTTCGGCAAAGGACGGCAATTCTTTTCGTTCCAGCACCTTCACGATGTGAATGCCTTGAGGGGTGAAGAAGGGTTTGGAGAATTGTCCGGGTTTCAGTTCAAAGACGGTATCCTCGAACTCGGTGGGCATTTGCAGCCAACTGACCCAAAACGGTTGTTTCTCGTCCGAGAAACGGTTGACGCAATCCTCAAAAGAGCTTCCTTGCAAGAGGGCGGCATAGATGGAATCCATACGTGCCTCCACCTCGCGCAAAGCACGAGACGAGATGTTCTGCGAAAGGTATTTGAAGATGTGGCATACCCGTACTTGCCCGGCACACCGACCGACTTGTATCTTGTCGTAATAGGCCCGTGCCGAACGTACCAAAGCATCTCCATCCGTCAGGTAAGAGCGGAGCAAGCCTTGTCGATAGCGGTGCAAAGCCCGGCGGAAAGAAGGGAGTGTATCAAGCCCGGCATCTTCGGCAGCCGTCACCCGCAGTTTGAAGTCGACGAAGCGGGCGGCAAGGCTATCCCGGTTGCCCGATGCCTCCGGAGAGACTTCACGCAAGAATCCGTCGGACCTGCATACCTGCTCAAACTCCGACAGCAAGACGTCCCTGCCATTGACACGCATCAACACAGGGTCCTGCTGTGCCATTGCCCCACAGACGGACAACAGCCCACATAGCATCAGACAAACTATACTCTTCATGGCCGAAAACCGAAATGCCCGAAAAGCATGACAATACTCTTCGGGCATCCTCGCTTTATGTCGTTCTACATTGTTTATTCGGGACGGCTGTAATTGGGAGCCTCGCTCGTGATGGCCACATCGTGCGGATGGCTCTCCAGCACACCGGCATTGGTGATGCGGGTGAACTTGGCATCGTGCAGCTTCTCGATGTTGGGAGCGCCGCAATAGCCCATGCCGGCACGCAAGCCACCTACCAACTGATAGATAACCTCGTACAACGTGCCTTTGTAGGGAACGCGGGCAGCAATGCCCTCGGGAACGAGCTTCTTCACATCATCCGTACCGCTCTGGAAGTAACGGTCCTTGGAACCATGCTCCATAGCCTCCAAAGAGCCCATGCCACGGTAGGACTTGAACTTACGTCCGTTGAAGATGATTGTCTCGCCCGGAGATTCTTCGGTACCGGCCACTAACGAACCAATCATTACGCTGTAACCACCGGCTGCCAAAGCCTTCACCACGTCGCCCGAGTAGCGCAGACCACCGTCGGCAATCAAAGGAATGCCTGTGCCCTTCAAGGCTTTTGCCACGTCATATACGGCAGACAGCTGAGGTACGCCCACACCGGCTACCACACGGGTAGTACAGATGGAGCCCGGGCCGATGCCCACCTTCACACCGTCGGCACCGGCTTCCACCAATGCCTTGGCAGCTTCGCCTGTGGCGATGTTGCCTACAACAATATCAATATCGGGGAAATTCTTCTTGGCTTCCTTCAGTTTCTCGATGACGTACATGGAATGACCGTGAGCCGTGTCGATGACAATGGCATCGGCGCCGGCATCGACCAATGCCTTCATGCGGTCTAGCGTATCGTGCGTAACGCCTACACCGGCAGCCACGCGCAGACGGCCCTTGCTGTCTTTGCAAGCCATCGGTTTGTCTTTGGCCTTTGTAATGTCCTTGTAGGTAATCAGGCCGACCAGCTTGTTGTCCTTATCGACAACGGGCAGTTTCTCAATCTTATGCTCTTGCAGAATCTGTGCGGCAGCATCCAGGTCGGTTGTCTGATTGGTAGTGACGATGTTCTCCTTTGTCATCACCTCGTCGATGCGCTTATTGTGATTCTTCTCGAAACGGAGGTCGCGGTTGGTGACGATGCCTACCAAGTGTCTTTCGTCATCCACCACCGGAATACCACCAATCTTGTACTCGGCCATGAGGTCCAGTGCATCGGCCACCGACGAACCTCTCTTGATGGTTACGGGGTCATAAATCATACCGTTCTCGGCACGCTTCACGATAGCCACCTGACGGGCTTGCTCTTCGATGGACATATTCTTATGAATGACACCGATACCCCCTTCGCGGGCAATGGCAATGGCCATCTTCGCTTCGGTCACCGTATCCATAGCGGCTGTTACAAACGGAATTTTCAGTTCGATGTTGCGTGAGAACTTTGTCGTGAGCTCGACAGCTTTGGGAAGCACTTCAGAATAAGCGGGGATTAACAATACGTCGTCGTACGTCAATCCATCCATAACGATTTTATCAGCAATAAATGACATAGGATTATGCGTTAAAAATTTATTGCGTGCAAATATACGGTTTTTATTCCATTCCGTATATCTGCACGCAATATTTTTTCTTTATTTAAGCAAGCAGAGCCGCTTAATTGGCCATTTCCGAGATAAACTTGATGCGTACCAAGCGCACTTCTTCTTCGGTGAAGTCGTCGCCCAGTTCGTCAAGGGCATCGTCGATGTTGTCGGTTGTCGATTCCTTGAAGTAGTCATAGATGTCCAGCATGTGGTCTTCGTCCATGATGTCTTCGAGGAAGTAGTCAATATTCAGCTTGGTGCCCGAATAGACGATGGCTTCCACCTCGTCCAGCAGTTCTTCGAACTCGATGCCCTTCGACATGGCGATGTCGTCCAGCGCCACCTTGCGGTCGATAGCCTGAATGATGGCCACTTTCATCTTCGACTTGTTGGCTACGGTGCGCACACGCAAGTCTTCGGGACGCTCTATTTCGTTCTCCTCACAATGGCGCTTGATGAGCTTGCAGAATTCCTCGCCATATCGCTTGGCCTTGCCGGCACCCACACCCGGAATGTTCTGCAACTCCTCCAGAGTGACCGGATAGATAGTGGCCATGGCCTCCAGCGACGGGTCTTGGAAGATGACGTAGGGCGGCACTTCCAACTGCTTGGACAGCTTCTTGCGCAAGTCCTTCAACATGGAGTACAGGGCGGGATCCACCGCACATGCACCTCCTCCACGCATCGGGGCTTCCTCCTCTATTTCGTCGAAATCGGTATCTTCCACTATCTTGAACGACTTGGGATGCTTCAGGAATTTCTTTCCCTCTTCCGTCACCTTCAGCAGGCCGTAGTTCTCGACATCCTTGCTGAGGTATCCCGCAATCAATGCCTGACGGATAACGGAGTTCCAGGTCTTTTCCTCTTCTCCCATGCCGGAGCCGAACACTTCGAGGTCTTCGTGCAGATGGGCCTGTACCTCCGAAGTTTCTTTTCCTAATATAACATCTATAACATAGTCCGACTTGAAGTTTTCTTTCACTGCAAGAACAGCTTCAATCACGGTACACAATAAATCTTGAGCTTCCACTTGTTTCTTTGGATTTAAACAGTTGTCACAATTTCCACAATTATCTTCCGTATATTCTTCGCCGAAGTAATGCAGCAGCGTCTTGCGGCGACAGACGGAAGATTCGGCGTATGCAGCGGTCTCCAGCAGAAGCTGCTTGCCAATTTCCTGTTCTGCCACAGGTTTGCCTTGCATGAACTTTTCCAGCTTCTGCAAGTCTTTGTTGGTATAAAAAGTAATGCACTGTCCTTCCCCTCCGTCACGTCCGGCACGTCCGGTCTCCTGATAGTATCCTTCCAGGCTCTTGGGTATGTCGTAGTGGATGACGTAGCGTACGTCCGGCTTGTCGATGCCCATGCCGAAGGCGATGGTAGCCACAATCACGTCAATCTTCTCCATCAGGAAGTCATCCTGATTCTGCGTGCGTGTGGCCGAATCCATACCGGCATGATAGGCCCGGGCATTGATGCCGTTGGCCTGAAGTATTTCGGCAAGTTCTTCTACCTTCTTCCGGCTCAGGCAGTAGATGATGCCCGACTTCTCCGGATTGTTCTTGATGAACTTGATGATATCGCGATCTACATTGGCTGTCTTGGGACGTACCTCGTAGTAGAGGTTGGGACGGTTGAACGACGACTTGAACACCTGTGCATCAATCATCCCCAGATTCTTCTGGATGTCGTGCTGCACCTTGGGGGTAGCGGTCGCGGTCAGGGCTATGAGCGGCGCTTTACCGATTTCGTTGATGATAGGGCGAATGCGGCGGTACTCCGGGCGGAAATCGTGTCCCCATTCCGAGATACAGTGGGCTTCGTCTACGGCGTAGAACGAAATCTTCACGGTCTTGAGGAACTCGACATTCTCTTCCTTCGTCAGCGATTCCGGAGCCACGTACAGCAGCTTGGTCTTTCCGCTGAGAATGTCGGACTTCACCTGGTCTATCGCACTTTTATTAAGAGAAGAATTGATAAAATGGGCAATTCCGTCCTCTTCACTAAAGTTACGCATCGCGTCGACTTGATTCTTCATCAAGGCAATCAAAGGAGAAATCACGATAGCCGTTCCTTCCATCAATAGAGAAGGCAACTGGTAACACAAAGATTTTCCTCCACCGGTAGGCATCAGTACAAACGTATCGTTACCTGCCAACAGATTTTCGATGATTGCTTCCTGATTTCCTTTAAATGCGTCGAACCCGAAGTATTTCTTCAGCTGGTCTGTCAATTTATTCTTCTTCCCTGCCATGATTCATTAGGTTGTTTATTGAATTATCAGTTTGGTTGAAACACTACTCCTTTGTTTAATAGTGACAAAGAAGTCTAACAAAGTTATAAACAACTTCTTAAATTTCAAGCATAATCCGCAGAATATTTTTCAATAAAATCATAAAAAAACGTCACGGCCGTCATTACCTTTTGATTTTAAGCACTTTGCAACCTTGCCACATTTGCTTTCTCCAGCTGACGCTTGGCATAATCGAGCGTCACGATAAAGTCGTCTCCATGCTGGGAAGGTATCTCGAACATGGCATCCATCATGATGGTCTCTACGATGGAGCGCAGTCCGCGGGCACCCAGCTTGTATTCCACGGCTTTATCTACGATGTATTCATACACCGCGTCTTCGAACACCAGTTTCACGTTGTCCATCTCGAACAGCTTGACGTACTGCCGGATGATGGAGTTCTTGGGCTCGGTAAGGATGGCACGCAAGGCGGCACGGTCCAGCGGGTTCAGATAGGTGAGCACCGGCAGACGTCCGATGATTTCGGGTATCAGGCCGAATGCCTTGAGGTCCTGCGGAGCGATGTACTGCATCAGGTTCTTCTTGTCGATGACGGCGGTGTTGCGCACGGCACTGTAGCCCACCACGTGGGTGTTGAGTCGCTGTGCTATCTTCTTCTCGATGCCGTCGAAGGCACCGCCGCAGATGAACAATATGTTCTTGGTGTTCACCTGAATCATCTTCTGGTCGGGGTGCTTGCGTCCGCCTTGGGGAGGAACGTTCACCACGGAGCCTTCGAGCAGCTTCAGCAAGCCTTGCTGCACGCCTTCGCCGCTTACGTCGCGGGTGATGGAGGGGTTGTCTCCCTTGCGGGCTATCTTGTCTATCTCGTCGATGAAGACAATGCCCCGTTCGGCTTCGGGCACGTTGTAGTCGGCCACCTGAAGCAGGCGGGTCAAGATGCTTTCGATGTCTTCGCCCACGTAGCCGGCTTCGGTCAGCACGGTGGCATCTACGATGGTGAAGGGCACACGCAGCAGCTTGGCTATGGTGCGTGCCAGCAGGGTCTTACCGGTGCCGGTGCTGCCCACCATGATGATGTTCGACTTTTCTATCTCCACGTCGTCGCCCCCGTCTTTCTGCATGAGGCGCTTGTAGTGGTTATAGACCGAGACGGCCAAGAAACGCTTGGCATCGTCCTGCCCGATGACATACTGGTCGAGGAATGCCTTTATCTCCACCGGCTTGGGCAGTTCCTGCATATTCAGCTTCGAGGTACCGCCCTTGTTCTTGCCCAGTGCATCCTGCGTAATCTCGTAGGCCTGCACGGCACAGCTGTCGCAGATGAAGCCGTTCATCCCCGTAATGAGGAAGCCTACTTCGTCTTCGGAACGGCCGCAGAAGCTACATCTGTTTTTTGCTCGTCTTGAATCTGCCATAGGTTTATTTCTTAATCAACACTTCGTCCACCATACCATATTCCTTGGCCTCCTGTGCGGTCATCCAATAGTCGCGGTCGGAGTCGGCCCACACCTTGTCGAAAGGCGTATGCGAGTGGTCGGCAATGATGGTATAAAGTTCTTTCTTCAGTTTCTGAATCTCGCGTGCCGTGATTTCAATGTCGGAAGCCTGACCTTGCGCACCACCCATCGGCTGATGAATCATGACGCGCGAGTGGGTCAGCGCCGAACGCTTGCCCTCGGCTCCAGCCACGAGCAACACGGCTGCCATGCTGGCCGCCATGCCGGTGCAGATGGTGGCGACGTCGCTGCTGATGAACTGCATCGTGTCGTATATGCCCAGTCCGGCATACACCGAGCCGCCCGGCGAGTTGATGTAGATGGAGATGTCTTTGCCCGGGTCAACCGAGTCGAGATACAGCAGCTGTGCTTGCAGAGTGTTGGCCGTGTAGTCGTCGATTTGCGTACCCAGGAAGATGATGCGATCCATCATCAGGCGAGAGAATACGTCCAGCTGCGTCACGTTGAGCTGACGTTCCTCCAAGATATAAGGATTCAGGTATCCGGCCTGCGACTTAATCACGTCGTCCAGCACCAGGCTGTTCATACCTAAGTGCTTGGTAGCGTATTTTCTAAAATCGTCCATGTGTTTTTTAATTTTTAAATTTCAATAATGCGGGTGCAAAGAAACAAAAAAGAATAGATAGAGACAAAAAAACACAGAGTTATAAATAATAAAACTCTGTGTTTCTTTATAAAATAGAGCCGCCACGGCGGCGTGTATGTGTATGCTTAAGCAAACAGCTTGTCGAACTCTTCGGTAGAAACCGTCTTGCTTTCGAGTGTTACCTGCGGCTTCAGGGCAGCAGAGAGCTTGCTCTCAACCACGCGGTTCACCAAGCCTTCTACGGTATCCTTCTTCTTCAGCATTTCCTTGGCGTAGTTGTCGAGGATGTCATCGGGGATGCTGAGCATACCGTACTGTGCAAACTGTGCACGGGTAGCTTCCTTGGCCATGTTGTTGATGTCTTCCTGCTCAACCTTGATGTCGTTGGCCTTCACCAGCTGTTCCTTGATGAGGTGCCAAGTCAGTTCTTCGATGCTCTTGTCGTAGTTCTCTTCTACAAACTGTTCGCCCTTGTCCTGATTGTTGAGCAGCATGACGCGCTTCAGCAGTGCGTCGGGGTATTCGAGCTTGCCCACCTTGTCGGTCAGCACCTTGCGCAGGTCGATGAGGAAGCGGTAGTCGCTGTTCGAAGCGAACTGTCCGGCAATGACATCCTTCACCTTGGCACGGAACTCGTCGGCAGTCTTCACTACGTCCTTGCCAAATACTTGGTCGAAGATTTCCTGGTTCAGTTCGCCCGGCACGAAGCGTGTGATTTCTTCTACCTGATAGCTGAAGTTGGACTTCACCTCGGCAACCTTTTCCTTGTCAATCTTCAGCAGCGAAGCCAGTTCGGCCTCACTGCCGTCCCAAGCAGTGTTGGGGTTGAATACGAGCACGTCGTTCACCTTGGCACCGGCAAAGATGGCCTTCTGCTCTTCATTCTTCATGTAGGCAGGCAGCATCACGGCGCCTTCTACCTGAATGCCACCTTCCTTGGTGTTACCTTCTTCGTCCAGCTCGGCGAGCAGACCTTTCAGCATATCGTCGTTTTCGTAAACCTCTACCTTATTATATGAGCCGTTGCGCTGCGTGTAGGCCTTCACCTGATTGTCCACCATTTCGTCGGTCACCTCGATGTTGTAGTAAGGCACCTTGTCGTCTGCGCTAACCTTTACTTCAAACTCGGGTGCCAAGGCGATGTCGAACAGGAATTCGAACTCTTCCATGGTGTCGAAGTCGATTTCCGGCTGCTTTTCTTCGTTGGGCAGCGGTTCGCCCAGCATGTTCACCTTGTTATCACGGATATAGTTGTAAACAGTTTCAGAGAGCACCTTGTTCACTTCTTCGGCCAAGACGGATTTTCCATACATCTTCTTCACCAATCCCATCGGCACCATGCCCGGACGGAAGCCCGGCACTTGGGCTTTCTGGCGAAGGTGTTTCAAAGATTTATCTACTTTCTCCTGGTAATCAGCCTTCTCAAGCTTTACAGTAAGCAATGCACTTACTTTGTCAATGTTTTGTAATGAAACGTTCATTCTGACAATTATTTATTTGATTTATACTTATTCCAATCTCAAATTGAGCGTGCAAAATTAGCGCAATTCTTTCAAATATCAAATAACAAAAGGATAATTATTTCTTTTTGAGCAAGGTTAAGGTCTGTTTGCCCGATATTTTTTTTCGCAAAAGCGCAAATAATTCTAGCCCAACGCATTGTTTATCCAAAATTAATGCGTTCCTTTGTCACGGAATAATAGCGCATTAGTTTCTCGATTTCTATTACATGGTTTTTACTACCGTTTCCCAACAAACGCTTTTGTAATCTCTCTGTCGTTGCAATCTTTTTATTATTCGACTATTCTTTCCAAGAGAGTTTTTATTCATTTATTTACTTTTATTTTTTTGTTATGAACATTTATGTCGGAAACCTTAACTACCGAGTTAAGGAAAGTGAGTTGCAGAAGGTTATGGAGGAATATGGCACCGTAAATTCTGTAAAGTTTATCCTGGATCGTGAAACCAAGCGTTTCAAGGGCTTTGCCTTCGTGGAGATGGAAGACGAGCAAGCTGCCCGCCAAGCCATCGCCGAACTGGACGGCGCCGAATATCACGGACGCCGAATGGTGGTGAAGGAAGCATTGCCTCCGAAGCGTTAAAGATATAGGAGAATCGTATGGAAGACGTGCCAAGGGCGCAGGAAGGAAACAGCTGACGAAGCATTCCGACCGGTGCCTTTGGCACGTCTTTTTTTATCCAAGATTAGAGTCTGTTTACAAAAAGCATTTTCCGGACGCGAGACCGAAAACCGAATATCGAAAAGTCCGAAACGATAAATATTCACTACACCCATAGAGGAAGCCCCAATCAGTCCCATACGGAGGTACCCTAAGTATGGGACTGAGGTACCCTAACTATACGACT
>JAUNJD010000072.1 GCA_030523205.1 Bacteroides sp. | reverse complement strand
CACCATGCAACGCTTACTGGACACCCTCGGCACTCGCGGTCCCAGGGAGATTCATATTGCCTCCCTACTGGTGAAACCTGATAAGCTGAAAGTTGATTTAAACATAGAATATGTGGCCATGAATATTCCGAACGACTTCATCGTGGGCTACGGGTTGGATTATGACGGCTTCGGGCGCAACTATCCCGACATTTATACTGTAGTAGACTGATACAGACATAATATAGTAAATCATTAAATAATAACTAAGCAAATGTTGAACATTGTAATTTTTGGTGCTCCCGGTTCAGGTAAGGGAACGCAAAGTGAAAAGATTGTAGAAAAGTATGGCATCAACCACATCTCTACAGGAGACGTGCTGCGTGCCGAAATTAAGAACAACACAGAACTGGGAAAGACAGCCAAAAGCTATATCGACCAAGGTCAGCTGATTCCTGACTCATTGATGATTGATATTCTGGCCAGCGTACTCGACAGTTTTAAAGACAGCAAAGGCGTTATCTTCGACGGTTTCCCCCGCACGATAGCTCAAGCTGAAGCTTTGAAGAAAATGCTGAGCGAACGCGGACAAGAGGTAAAGGTGATGCTCGACCTCGAAGTGCCCGAAGACGAACTGATGACTCGCCTCATCAAGCGTGGCAAAGAGTCCGGACGTGCCGATGACAACGAAGAGACCATCAAGAAACGCCTCGTGGTATATCACTCGCAAACGGCTCCCCTGATTGACTGGTATAAGAAAGAGGGCGTATATGCCCACATCAACGGTCTGGGCAATCTGGAGACAATCACTGCCGACATCTGCAAGGCTATTGATGCTGCCAAATAACAGTAGTCTGTACAGAATAAGAGGTTAAAACAGAACGCAGCTGAACACGGAAAACTTCCCGATGATTCTATTCACGGGAAGGAGTTTCGGAGTTCAGCTGCGTTTTTTCACGACAGAAAACATCCTAAAAGTTTGAACGAATCTATAAGATTGACTACTTTTGTATCCTTAAAACAGGAATCATCGACTATAAAAATCAAGATATAACTTATTATGGCTGAATCGAACTTTGTTGATTACGTAAAAATATATTGCCGCTCGGGCAAGGGCGGAAGAGGCTCCACGCACATGAGACGTGCCAAATATGTTCCCAACGGTGGTCCGGACGGAGGAGACGGAGGACGAGGAGGCCACGTCATCCTACGTGGAAACCGCAACTACTGGACACTGCTGCACCTGCGCTACGACCGACACATCTTGGCCGGACATGGTGAATCGGGTAGTAAGAACCGTAGTTTCGGCAAAGACGGAGAGGACAAGGTGGTAGAAGTACCTTGCGGTACCGTTGTCTATAACGCCGAAACGGGCGAATACATCTGCGACGTCACCGAACACGGACAGGAGGTCATCTTGCTGAAAGGTGGACGGGGCGGATTGGGCAACTGGCACTTCAAGACTGCAACCCGGCAAGCTCCGCGCTTTGCACAACCGGGTGAACCGATGCAGGAAATGACCGTCATCATGGAGCTGAAATTATTGGCCGATGTCGGTCTGGTAGGTTTCCCCAATGCCGGAAAGTCCACACTGCTATCTGCCTTGTCGTCTGCAAAACCAAAGATTGCCAACTATCCTTTCACCACGATGGAGCCTAACCTGGGCATCGTGTCCTACCGCGAAGGGAAGTCGTTCGTCATGGCCGACATTCCCGGCATCATCGAAGGAGCAAGCGAAGGACGTGGACTAGGTCTGCGTTTCCTGCGTCACATCGAACGAAACTCTCTGCTGCTTTTCATGGTGCCTGCCGATAGCGACGACATCCGCAAGGAATATGACATCCTGCTGAATGAGCTGAAAAACTTCAACCCCGAAATGCTGGACAAGCAACGGGTGCTGGCTGTCACCAAATGCGATATGCTGGACCAAGAACTGATGGACGAAATAGAGCCGACATTGCCCGAAGGCATTCCTCATGTATTCATATCTGCCATATCCGGACTGGGCATATCTGTGCTGAAGGACATCCTGTGGGAAGAGCTGAACAAGGAAAGCAACAAGATAGAAGGCAAGATTGAAAGCATCGCCCATCGCGCCAAAGACATGAGCCACCTGCAAGAAGAGCTAAAGGAAGAAGGTGAAGATGAGGACTTGAGCTACGAATATATTGACGAAGAGGAAGACATCGAAGAACTTGAAGACTTCGAATACGAAGAAGAAGACTGGGAGGAAGACAAGAAATGATACCTCTCGCTCCAGATAAAAGTATGTTGGGATACGAGGTCATGGCCTCGTGTCCTGACATATTTTGTTTTGTAACGACCCGCCACGGAGGATATAGCAAGGGCAACTACGCTTCCTTCAACTGTACGCCCTACGTGGGAGATGACGATGAATGCGTACGCCGCAACCAAGAAAAGCTGCTCTCCCTCCTGCCCCAACAACCCCATACTCTTGTCATCCCTTATCAGACGCACGGCACTGAAAGCTTAGTCATCGACTCGACTTACTTGAATGCCGACGACAACGAACGCCATGCTCGGTTGCAAGGCATTGATTCCCTGATTACCAGCGAACCCGGCTGCTGCCTCTGTATATCGACAGCCGACTGCATCCCCATCCTACTACACGATTCAAAGAACGGGGTTGTGGCAGCCGTACATGCCGGTTGGCGCGGAACCGTGAACCGCATCCTTGCACGCACACTCCAGCGAATGAATCTCCTCTATGGTACAACGGGCAAAGACGTAAAAGCCTGCATTGGACCAGGCATCTCGCTTCCGGCTTTCGAGGTGGGTGAGGAGGTTTATGAGGCTTTCCGCGAGAACGGCTTTCCCACAGACTACATCGCTGAATGGAAACCGGACACTCATAAACATCACATCGACCTATGGGCTGCCAACCGAATGCAACTGACAGATTTCGGCATCCCTGACGAACAAATAGAATCGGCCGGCATCTGCACATATACCCGATACGAAGAATTCTTTTCGGCACGGAGGTTGGGCATACGGTCCGGACGAATCCTCTCGGGCATCATGAAGCTAAGCACTCCATAGCAAGAAAGAAACGATAGACAACATACCTTAAAAAACAAAAGAATCACCCATGTCAGCTTATACAAACAGCATATACGCCACCAAACTCAAAGATGAGCAAGCAGTGAAATTGCTCTGTTTCTATGCATACACAGGCAGCTGTGTATTCAAGGAAGAGATGGACAATTATATATCTTGTGAGAAAATACAGAAAAACGAGATGCTCAAGACTGCCCGTATGCTCTACGAGAACAATCTACTGAGATTGGGGGATTTCGATTGGCGGATTCACGACCTGACCTACCGCATCGGAGCAGAGCACTACCTGCCCGTGATGCAACTGCTCTACAACGACCACCCCGAATGGCTACGGTTCTTCGAACGCCACTATCGGATAAACAACCCGAACTTCAGAATACTGAAAGACATGGCCATTCTGGCTCTGCGTCAAAAGTCGGACCAAATTCCCGGCAAATGGTTTGTACCAGAAATGATGCCATACCTCATACCTGTTGCCATCGACCCGCAGCTGATGAGCATCGCCCTGCGTATGCCGAATTCATATTTTCGCAGTTTCTTTGAGAAAGCAATCGTCTATCTGCACGAGAATGACATCACGGACGATGGAGGAATTATGGCAAAGTTGCTGGAAGAAGTCAACATCAGTTCAGTCCAACTGACCGAACTGAAAGAAATGCTGGCCCTCTACCGCTATTTCTCGCACGGCGAATACACGCCTCCGGCAGAAAAGCCCGATACGCTGTACAGCCTCTTGCTCGAAGCCGTACATACGGCCTATAACGGGCAATACGTCAGGGCCATCCAATATTTCGAAGCTGCCATGAAGATACGCAACAAGGAAGCTACCGAGAAAAATATACTGGAGGGAATGATAATCTGCTACATTCTCGTCATGACCTACATACACGAAGACAGCCCGGAGAGCAAAGCCAAACTGCTCACATTCTTTAAAAAGAAGACTGTGGAAAAAAGCGATAGTCTGCTGCCTGCCCGCACCATAGGATATGCCTTTCTTGATCCAGAAAGGAGATTGTCGCCCTTTATGGAAGAATCGCTGTTGAACTATCAGTCTGTCCGTACAGCCCGCTGCTTTGGATTCCTGTTTGCACGCTACTTCAGGGTTAGCACCAAAACAGAGATGATAGCCAAAGACTATATGCCGCAGCAAGCCATCCTCCGCCACGAATTATCACCCTACTTGCCACTGACAGACGAAGAAAGGGAAGAACTGTGGAAGAAATTTGGCCGTACGCCCCTACTCACCTCCATCCATCGAAAAGAGACATGGGAACTGGTATTGGAGAATCTGCTGAAGGAAACAGAAAAAGATACGCAGAACAATGAAAAAGGCCGGTCGGCAAACATGCGCATGGCCTACTTCATCCGATATGGGAACAATGTAGAGGTGAGAGAGCAATCCATCCTCAAATCAGGACAATGGAGCACCGGAAGGGTCATCTCAAGCGTCCGCTATCAAGGTGGCAATTTGGAGTTCATGGACGAAGCGGACAAGAAGATATGGACACGCTGGAACAGCAAACGACATTACGACGTATATATAGAAGATGTCCTGCCCGAATTGGTAGGCAGCGACCGAGTATATACCGGAGCACACGCCCCCTATCAGCAGGTTATAATCACAAAGGAAAAGCCATATCTGATAGTGGAGAAGGGCACGAAAGGCCGATTAAGGATTTCCTCCAACTTCTCTGACGACAAGCTGAAACGGTATGACGCAAAGGACCACGTCATCGTACAAAAGGACGAAACCCACTATGTGGTCATCCCCATGGAGGGGAAACAGCGCAGATGCTATTCACAACTGCTTTCGTTGGAGGAACTGCCACAGGAAGCCGAAAAGCGTTTGCAGGAATTCTTTCTTAAGATGAGTGATGTGCTGGAGGTGCATTCTTCCATCATCAAGGGAGGAAGCACCCTTGAGACCATCGACGGGCAAAGTACAATCTGCCTGCAAATACGTCCCAGCTATGGAATGTATGACATACAGATTTTTGCCAAGCCGATACTTGAAGGTACCACACTGCTGCAACCCGGCAAAGGCATAGGCCTGACCATCGACGAAATAAAAGACAAGCGCTATCAAGTAAAACGACATCTGGCTAAGGAACAAAGCAACTACGAAGCACTGGCTTACTATCTGGAGGAGACCTTCGACGTGGTTGTACGCGACTATGCCGTCAGTCTCAATCCCGAACAAATGCTCACGCTGCTGGACTATCTGTACCCCCTTAGTGACACCTACATCGTCGAATGGCCGGAGGGCGAAAAGATACATCTGAGGGATGTTCCACAATCTGCCAACTGGAACATCAGCCTGAAAGGCAAAGGGAACTGGCTGGAGATGGAAGGCGACGTACAGTTGGACGACGACCTTGTCATCAGCATGAGCAAATTGCTGGAATACGTCGGACAAAGCCGCAGCAGGTTTATTCGCTTGAATGAGACCGACTACCTCCGCCTAAGCGACAGCCTGCGCAAACAGTTGAACCGCTTGGAGTCTGTCGCCGTAAAGGATCATGGGAAAATGAAAATCTCCAATTTTCAGGCAGGACTGCTGGGTGACGACGTGCTGAACGGTGAAATAAAAATAAAGCACGATGCTGCGCTCGACCGAATCCGAAAGAAGATAGCCAATAGCCAGCAACTCATCATCCGCACTCCCTCCAAGCTGAATGCCGAACTACGCGACTACCAGAAAGAAGGACTACGCTGGATAGCCCGACTGAACTACTGGGGAGCCGGTGCTTGCCTGGCCGACGACATGGGTCTGGGGAAGACAATACAGACCATTGCCTACCTGCTATATACCGCCAAGGAAGGTGCATCGCTGGTAGTGGCACCGGCATCGGTTGTCCCCAACTGGAAAAGAGAATTGCAACGTTTCGCCCCATCGCTGAACGTGCTGATAGTGAACGAAAGCATCAACCGCAAGCAGACCGTCGAACAAGCCGGGAAATTTGACATCGTGCTTTCCACCTACGGCATACTAGTCTCCGAAAGCGAACTGCTGACAGCGAAGGACTGGAACGTGGTATGCCTGGACGAAGCCCATACCATCAAGAATCGCGAGACCAAGACGTCATCGTGCGCCATGCAACTAAAGGCCTCCAAACGACTGATTCTGACCGGTACGCCGATACAGAACCATTTGGGTGAGCTGTGGAACCTGTTCCAGTTCATCAACCCCGGACTTCTAGGGAACTACGAGCAATTCCTCCAAAAATACATCATCCCCATCGAGCAGGACCATGACAAGCAACGTCAGCTACAACTGAACCGCATCGTACATCCGTTCATGCTACGCCGAACCAAGCAGGAGGTAGTGGAGGAACTGCCCGACAAGCAGGAGATTATCCTGCCCATCGATTTGTCGGAAGATGAAATGAGAATTTACGAAGTTGTACGCCGCAAAGCCCAAGAGATGCTGAAGGAAGAAGGCAACAACATCAATGTGAATGCCCTATCTGAAATAACCAAACTACGTCAGGCAGCTTGTTCGGCCTCATTGGTAGAGAAAAAGTGGAAGGGAGAGTGCAGCAAGATAAACATACTCATCGAATTGCTGACCGAACTGAAGAGTGGAGGCAACCGTGCCTTGATATTCAGCCAGTTCACATCGTTCCTTGCCTTGGTTAAAGAAGCTTTGGACAAGGCCGGTGAAGAATATCTGTACTTAGACGGAAGCACCCCCGTGAAACGACGTGACCAATTGGTGCAAGACTTTCAGCAAAGTGAATGCCCCTTCTTCCTCATCAGTCTGAAAGCCGGAGGACTGGGGCTGAACTTGACGGGTGCCAACTACATCATTCATCTAGACCCTTGGTGGAATCCTGCCATCGAACAACAAGCCACCGACCGTGCTTACCGCATCGGACAGGATCAGAAGGTAACTGCCTATCACCTGATAGCCACGCATACCATCGAAGAGAAAATCATGCGCCTACACGACACCAAGCGCAACCTAGCCGACGCCTTGCTCGAAGGCACCGACATGAGCCATAAAATGACGGCACAGGAACTGCTGGAAATGTTGGACAATCAATAACCCTCAAGCCATAAAACCATGAAAAGGCATCCAAGCATCTATCGCCGCTCCATCGCCTGCCTATGCGCATGGTTGGTTCTGATGGGGGCATTGTATGCACAAGAAGCCGACAACAAAGAGAGCAAAGTGATTCATCGGATAGGTTTCGACTTGCGTCCCAACTACGTCACGCCTACCGATAATTTCTTCAGTGGTTCCAACTTGGCAGGAGAGCCTATCCGTCAGCTTTGGTCTGCCCACCTGAAGTATTCGTTCCAACTGAAGGAGAACACCAAGCTAGGAAGCCTGTATCCACATACATACCAAGGCATCGGCATCTCCTACAACCATTTCCCTACAAGCAATGAACTGGGGCATCCGGTCAACATCTATGTCTTCCAAGGTTCGCGTATCAAGCAACTGACTTCCAAGCTGTCATTGGACTACGAATGGAACTTCGGGGTATCCTTCGGATGGAAGAAATACGACAGCAACAACTTTCAGTATACTATATTATATGGTGCTCCGGGCTACAACGATGTAGTAGGTTCGAAGATAAACGCTTACATCAACCTGGGGCTGCTATTGAACTGGCAGATTGCACCGCAATGGAACCTGACTGCCGGGCTGGACTTCAGCCACTACTCCAACGGCAACACCAACTACCCCAACAAGGGGGTCAACCCCATTGGAGGACGAATAGGCATCGTGCATACCTTCGGCACGGACAAAGAGAATAGCGCACCCGACACCTATCGGCAAGCTAGTCAGACAAACATCTTCCGGCCTCACTTCAGCTACGACCTCATCCTTTATGGCTCTACCCGCCGCAGAGGGATTATCGAAGAAGACGGCGGCTATTTGGTACCCGGTTCGTTTGCCGTGCTGGGACTTAACTTCAACCCGATGTACAACTTCAACAAATACCTGCGGGCCGGCCTGTCGCTCGATGCTCAGTATGACGAGAGCGCCAACTTGAAAGAACATTATGCCGGCGACTACGACGGTGACCCGAAGTTCTACCGCCCACCCTTCCGCGAGCAGTTTGCCGTAGGCATCTCTGCACGCGCAGAGTTAGTCATGCCCATTTTTTCCATCAACATCGGCATCGGGCAAAACATAATCTACCAAGGCGAAGACACCGAAGGGTTCTATCAGATACTGGCCCTGAAGACTTCCATCACGCGCAACCTATTCCTGCACGTAGGCTATCAGCTAAGCAACTTCAAGAACCCCAACAACCTGATGCTGGGACTGGGATGGAGGTTTCACACTTGAGTGTAGGGCCGAATCCCATTCAGTCCTGCACCGAACGGCATACCTTTCCTGACTGTATGGGAAATCATCCTAGATGATTATGGAAATCAGATTTTCGTTGGGGAAATATGCTATAAGAAACATTATTATGGGATGTTTGTAAAGTTCCAATCGTATTCCTTACCGTTTTTAATTTCTCCTTCATAAGTAACTGCCATATATATGTATAAGGCTTAAAATAGAAAAGCATTTTGACTTAAAAAGAAAAATGTATTAGCGATAAATCTCTTACCTTTGTAGTATGTAAGAGCCAAGAACAAATTAAAATCAAAGCTATATGAGTGATAATGAAATGAAATTCATCAAAGTGCCGGAAGACTTCAGTCAATCTCCATTTTCCTATGATTCTCTGAAGATTGACGATATTTCCGTGATAGAATCTTATATCCAAACACAGGATACGAATGGAAGCATGTTTCTGAAAGAGCATCTGATTTTGATGGTGCTGGATGGTACAAGTACGCTTACATTCGGGAGAGAAAAATATGTTGTCCACAAGGATGAAATGATTTTCTTGCGGAAAGCCACATTGGTGGGTTATCATAAGACAGGAAATCCCGACCATAACGACAATTATGACTCCTTGATGTTCTACTTGAAAGATGAGTTTTTGAGGGATTTCGTGCAAAATGCCAATATGAGAATACAACGCATGGAAGAAAAGGCGGTTACCGCAGTAAAGCCCATGAATGAAAGGCTACGGTCGTTTGCGGCTTCGCTGAAACCGTACTTCCGTGAAAAGGAATATATAGACAAGGGGTTGGTTCGATTGAAAATAATGGAGCTGTTATACGACTTGGCAAGTGCTGACCATAATTTGCTACAACAAATACTGCAACTGCGCCAACCAGTCCGAACGGAAATAGTGGATGTGATGGAACAAAACTTTATGAAACCCGTATCCTTGTCCGACTTGGCATATTTATCAGGAAGAAGCCTTTCAAGTTTTCAGCGCGACTTCATGGCAATCTACAATGTTGCACCATCCGTATGGCTCAGGGAGAAAAGGCTCAGTAAGGCGCAAGAACTACTACAAAACACATCCATGTCCGTAGCCGACGTGTGCTATTCTACCGGATTTGAGAATGTTTCTCACTTTTCCCGCATTTATAAGAACCGTTTCAATTATCCGCCTTCATCAAATAGAATGTCAGTTTGAGGTGAATAGAAAAATTTATTGAGGTAAATAGAAAAGCCTGTTGCCCGATAAATGCCGACCTTTGCAATATCAAAACTCTCTGAACAGATTCTCGGATTCGGAATATCCTCATGAAGAAAAAAGAAAGGATAGATGGAAAGATTATGGATGCCGGAAAGATATCTGTTAGGAAAGTCATTTTGATTGTTATGGTAATTATTTTTAAAAAAAGAATATGAAAGTATTATTGATTAATGGTAGCCCTCGCCGAGAAGGGAATACTTATATTGCACTGTCTGAAGTTGCAAAATCGCTACAAAAGAACGGTATTGATACCGAAATCATTTCTATTGGTGTCAAGGCTGTTCAGGGTTGTATCAACTGCAACAAATGCTGGGAGAATGGGCGTTGCATATTCAAAGACGAATTGTATAATAAAGTACGGGAATCACTGGAAACGGCAGATGCGCTGATTGTCGGTTCTCCGACTTATTATGCAGGACCTAACGGTTCTTTATGCGCCTTGCTTGATAGGCTGTTTTACTCTTCTGAGCCATTGTTGCAAAACAAGCCTGCTGCGGCAGTCGTTGTCTGTCGCCGTGGTGGGGCAAGTGCCACATTTGACCGCCTGAACAAATATTTCATGATAAGTAATATGCCTGTTGTTACATCTCAGTATTGGAATAGTGTACACGGATCATTGCCGGGTGAAGCTACACAAGATGCTGAAGGGCTTCAAACCATGCGTACGTTGGGGAATAATATGGCTTGGGTATTGAGTAATTTGAAAGATGGTGGTCATTCCATACCCGAAAGGGAAGCATGGCAGATGACAAGTTTTATTCGATGATGAATTTCCTGTCATACGCCCATTAGCAACATCGGCAACCTCCTCGCAGGTCTGCCGTTGTTTTTATTTCATCAAAGGTCTGTCGGCTATCTCGTAAAATAATCGCATCTATCGCACATTTTCTTTTTTCGTTTCATTTCGGTAAGTTCTACACCAAGGACACATGGTTTGCAGGAAAAGATTTATCCTGCCAAACGATTGGAATTAAAATTTTCTATCTACTTTTGCGCATTCAAGTGAAACAAAATTTATGTATCATATTACCGTATCCGAAGAAATAAAGAATGCCTGCCCCCAATTCAAAGGAGCAGCGGTTTATGCCGAAGTCACCAACAGCCTCTTCAACGAGGGGCTTTGGGAAGAAATCAACAGCTTCACCAATGAGTTGATTACGGGTACTCACCCCGAAGACATCAAACTGCAACCGGCCATTGCCGCCACCCGCGAAGTGTACAAGCGCTGCGGCAAGGACCCCAGCCGCTACCGTCCATCGGCCGAAGCTTTGCGCCGCCGACTGATGCGTGGCCTGTCGCTATACCAAATTGATACACTGGTCGATTTAATCAATCTCGTATCCCTGCGCACAGGATACTCCATCGGAGGTTTCGATGCCGACAAAATACAAGGCACAGACATCTGCTTGGGTGTAGGAAAAGCCGAAGAGCCTTTTGAGGGCATCGGGCGTGGCGTGCTCAACATCGAAGGATTGCCCGTATATAGGGACCGGGAAGGTGGCATCGGTACCCCTACCAGCGACAACGAACGCACAAAAATGGAGCTTGGCACACGACACATACTGGCCCTCGTCAATGGTTACAGTGGTGAAGAAGGACTGCAAGAAGCAGCCGTAATGATACAGGAACTCTTGAAAAAGTATGCATCTTCCGACGGAGGCAGCATCTTTTACTTTGAATAAAAGGCGATTCTAAGAAATCTGAAACAAAAAAATAACAGATAGAACCGTCCAACTATCCAAACGTTTCACTATTTTTGCAAAACGTTTGTCAATTCGCCAACTAAAAACTGATTAATGATAGAAAAACTGATTGTTCTTGAGGATATTGACCCGGTCATCTTTTACGGCGTGAACAACGCCAATATGCAACTGATAAAAGCCCTGTATCCCAAACTGCGCATCGTTGCCCGCGGCAATGTCATCAAGGTTTTGGGAGACGAGGAAGAAATGTGTGCATTCGAGGAAAACATCACCAAGCTCGAAAAATACTGCTCCGAATATAACTCACTGAAAGAAGAGGTCATTATCGACATCATCAAAGGCAATGCACCGCAAGCCGAGAAGTCGGGCAACGTCATTGTATTCAGCGTCACCGGCAAACCCATCATCCCCCGCAGCGAAAACCAATTGAAGTTGGTGGAAGCCTTTGCCAAAAACGACATGGTGTTTGCCATCGGTCCTGCCGGCTCAGGAAAGACATACACCGCCATTGCCTTGGCCGTCCGCGCCCTGAAGAACAAAGAAATCAAGAAAATCATTCTCAGTCGTCCCGCCGTAGAAGCCGGAGAAAAACTCGGTTTCCTGCCGGGCGACATGAAAGACAAGATAGACCCCTACCTGCAACCACTGTACGACGCCCTGCAAGACATGATTCCCGCCGCCAAGCTGAAAGAATACATGGAGCTGAACATCATCCAGATTGCCCCCCTCGCCTTCATGCGCGGACGCACACTGAACGATGCCGTCGTCATACTGGACGAAGCGCAGAACACCACCACCCAGCAAATCAAGATGTTCCTCACCCGTATGGGAACAAATACAAAGATGATTGTCACGGGTGACATGACGCAGATAGACCTTCCTGCCTCCCAGACTTCCGGACTGGTACAAGCTCTGAAAATCCTGAAAGGCGTGAAGGGCATCAGCTTCATCGAACTGAACAAGAAAGACATCGTGCGACATAAATTGGTGACGCAGATAGTGGAAGCGTACGAGAAGTTCGAGAAGGAGATGAAGGCTGAACGGGAGAGGAGAAAGGAGGAGAAGGCAGAATGAACATGCCGCGTTCGCAAGCAGAAGCAATCTTAAAACAAGTCTTCGGACTGGAACATTTCTACGATGAGCAATGGAAAACCATCAAACGATTGCTCAACGGAGAACGTATGCTTCTGATTGAACGAACCGGCTTTGGCAAATCATTGTGCTATCAATTTACAGCCATGCTACTTGAAGGAGTGACAATCGTCTTTTCACCACTCATTGCCCTGATGCGTAACCAAGTAAACACACTAAATGCAAAAGGAATCCCTGCACGATATATTAACTCCGAACAAACGCAAGAAGAAAACGCCCAATCCATACAAGACGCACTGGAAGGGAACATAAAAATCCTATATATTGCTCCCGAACGGCAAGAGAACCAAGAATGGATAGAAGCAACCCGTCGAATGAAATTGGCAATGATAGTCATAGATGAAGCACATACAATATCCGTATGGGGACATGATTTTCGCCCTGCATTCAGACGTATCATCAATTTAGTAAACTTGCTGCCCAAAGATATGCCTGTATTGGCTACTACAGCCACTGCCACACTACGGGTACAAAGAGACATTGAGAAACAAATCGGTGGAGACTTGCAAACCATTCGAGGAGAATTAGTCAGAAGCAACTTACGCCTCTACGTCGTAGAAACCAAATCGGAAGAAGAGAAAATGATAGCATTGTCACGATGGCTGAATCGGCTACCCGGGACAGGACTCATTTATACCGGAACGCGCATCCAAACAGAACAATACACACAATGGCTTAAATACGTAGGTATTGATTGCATCGGATATAATGCCGGCTTGGAAGCTGAACAGCGAAAAGACATAGAACAAGGATTAATGGAAAACCGTTGGAAATGCATCATCTCCACCAATGCTCTAGGAATGGGCATTGATAAACCAGACATCCGGTTCATTATACACACTCAAATTCCAGCATCTCCTATTCATTATTATCAAGAGATAGGCCGCGCCGGAAGAGATGGCAAACCTACTGTCATCATTCTGTTCTACAACTCTGCCATTGACGACAATGGTATTCCTGAAGACTATAAGTTACCCAAGACATTCATTGAGTCGGCACGCCCAAGCATTGACAAATACGAAGAAGTCATCTCATTGTTGCAGGAAGAACCATTAGGTCTATTCGATCTGATGAGAAAAACAAACTTAAAGCAAACTCCCATCAGAGTTATCAAGGCCGATTTGATAGAGCAAGGCATCATCAAAGAAGTGGTATATAATGGTCTGAAGAAATACGAATATCAGTTTAATGCTAAATCATTAAATACTGACAGCTTTAAAGAATTACGTTTGGCTAAATTGAGAGATTTGGACAAGATGATAGAATATGTCTATACCAATCAGCCAAGGATGAAATATCTCTGCGATTTTTTAGGAGATTATAGCCGAAAGGATTATAAGAATTGTGATAATACGGACTTGGTGAAACGTCATATTCAAATAACCAATGAAGAATTAATGCAAATCCATACGTTTCGAGAGACCTGTTTTCCCATTTTAGAATTGGGAGACACTAAAACAAATCTAATAAATGGAGTCGCGGGGTCATATTATGGAACGTCACACGTAGGGGCAATCATTCATACATGCAAATATGGACGAAAAGAAGATTTTCCCGATTTGCTCGTAAAGACTACCTTGAAAGCCTATCACAAGCAGTTTGGCGATAAACATTTCGACCTTATTTTGTATGTACCACCAACTATTTCAGGGGATTTAGTCAAGCATTTTGCTCTAAAAATAGGCAATATACTAAAAATACCGGTTTCTGATATCTTAAAAAAGAAGCATACGACCAATGCGCAGAAAGTTTTTCAGAATCATTTGCTGAAAAAAGATAATGTCAGCGATACATTTATTATCTCAGAACCGGAACAAGTGAAAGGGAAAAGTATCTTGTTGATAGATGACATCTACGATAGTGGTGCTACCATTAAAGAAATCGGCCGTATGCTGACAGATATGGGAACAACAGAAATAGCTCCTTTAGTCATTGCAAGGACAGTGGGAGGCGAAAATTTATAAACAGGAGGGATTAAAATGGAAAAAGAATATGCTTATTGGATGGCATTAGCCCATACAGAAAAGATGAGAATCGCCCGAAAGAATGACTTCGTGATACGTTGCTATGAAAAAGGAATAAAATTATCTGATTTCTTTCATGGCAGCGTACAACTGTGGAAAGAAGCATTCGAGATGAGTGATGAAGAGATAGAATGGATAAATGTCGCCAAGGCAGAACTTCCCAACTATGCCTTTTTGGCCGAAGACTTGTTGGAACAAGGTTATGACTTGATTCCAATCATGTCCCCCGATTATCCCCAATCCATAAAGGTTAACTTAAAAAAGACCTATTCTCCACCACTCATTTATATAAAAGGGAATAAACTATTATTGCAAGAAGAAAGTGTTGCCATCGTAGGTTCCAGGCAAGCGGGAGAAATCTCGTTACAATTTACTGACAACGTGGCAAAACGTGCAGTAAGTGAAAACAAAGTGGTAATCAGCGGTTATGCCAAGGGAGTCGACAAACAAGCTTTGGATTCTGCGTTAAAATATAGTGGCAAAAGTATCATTATATTACCACAAGGAATCACAACCTTTACTTCTGGATATAAAGCCCTATATAAAGACATTATTAAAGGCAATGTTTTAGTAGTAAGCACCTTCCACCCCAAAGCTCCTTGGAACACAGGATTGGCTATGGCAAGGAATGTCTATATATATGGGATGGCTACAGAAATCTATGTGGCCGAATCGGACAGTAAAGGCGGAACATGGGCAGGAGCCATTGACGGACTTCGCAAGAAACGCAAGATATATGTACGAAAACCTGAATCGGAAGAAAAAAATGCCAATCAACTTTTGATAGAGAAAGGAGCAAATCCTGTATCTTTGCAGGGCGAAAGATACCTATGGGAAGAAGCCGTCATTTGTGTGAATGAGCCCACCGTACCTTATGGCAACATAGATGATAGGATAAGAGCCATACTCAAGCAACAAAAACTCTGTTCAAAGGAGATTATAAAACGGCTTTCTTTGGACTGGAGCGTAAGAAAAATGACAGAATATCTAAAACAAATGACAGATATAGAAGTTATCAATCGCTCCCCTAAAGTTTTTACAATGAAAGGATTCAACAGTGAACCAATGTTGTTTTAAGTAAGATGTTTACAAAATTTATATATAACAATTTATGAAAGCATTAACTCAAACAGATTTCAACTTTCCGGGACAGAAGAGCGTGTACCACGGAAAAGTGCGCGATGTGTACAACATCAATGGTGAGAAATTGGTCATGGTAGCTACCGACCGCATCTCTGCCTTCGACGTCATTCTGCCGAAGGGCATTCCCTTCAAGGGACAAATGCTGAACCAGATTGCAGCCAAGTTCCTCGATGCCACTACCGACATTTGCCCCAACTGGAAGCTGGCTACTCCCGATCCGATGGTTACCGTAGGCGTGCTGTGCGAGGGATTCCCCATTGAAATGATTGTACGTGGCTATCTGTGCGGAAGCGCATGGCGTGCTTACAAGAGTGGTGTTCGTGAGATTTGCGGCATCAAGCTGCCCGAAGGCATGAAAGAGAACCAAAAGTTCCCCGAACCCATCATCACCCCGACCACGAAAGCTGAAATCGGCGAACACGATGCCGACATCTCCAAGGAAGAAATCTTGGCCAAAGGACTGGCTACTCCCGAAGAATACGCCGTGCTCGAAAAATATACAATGGCCCTCTTCAAACGTGGTACGGAGATTGCCGCCGAACGAGGCTTGATTCTTGTAGATACCAAATATGAGTTTGGCAAGCACAACGGCCAAATCTATCTGATGGACGAAATCCATACGCCCGACTCCAGCCGCTATTTCTACTCCGAAGGCTACGAAGAACGCTTTGCCAAAGGCGAACCGCAAAAGCAACTCTCCAAGGAGTTTGTACGCGAATGGCTGATGGACAACGGCTTCCAAGGCAAGGCCGGACAGCAGGTACCCGAAATGACAGATGAAATTGTCACTTCCATCAGCGACCGCTACATCGAACTGTACGAACACATCACGGGTGAGAAATTCGTAAAAGAAGATACGAGCAACATCGCCGAAAGAATAGGCAAGAACGTACAGGAATATTTGGAAAAGTAACTTTTTTAGGAGTTAAAGGGAGTTATCGCCCGCGAGCGGGCTCGGAGTTAAAAGCCGATAGTTTATTAATGGATAATTGATAATGAGGGAAGCGCACAGAAGTCTGTCGGCTTCTAACTCCTTTAACTCCTTAATTCCTTTAACT
>JAUNJD010000071.1 GCA_030523205.1 Bacteroides sp. | reverse complement strand
GTCAACTTGGCAAACGTCGCCCGCAGTGCATCCACCGCGTCCTGGTAGAACTTGGAATGTACCGTGATTGTCCCGTCCAAAACGGGCAGTTCATCCTCGCCAGCCAAGCCTTCGGACGATAATCCTTCATACGTACCGTCAGCCAATTCAGCCAACATATCAAGCGCATCAGCCGTGTAATAAGTCTCATTAAAGCCCACAGCCCTAATGTGTTTCAGGGCGTGAGAAGTACCTTGGTCTGCTTGCGCGGCAATAAGGTCACTGATAATCTGCATGGGTGCCAAGAGCGGACAGTTCTCTATCCACACGTCCGTGATGACCGTCATACATTCGTCCATGATAAGCCCCTCGGTAGACAATAAGGGGAAGTTCTGGAAGCTGATATACTTGTTGCCTGCCGGGAATTCTATCGTCTGCAAGCAACCGCCATCGGGCAGCTTAATCTGCGTCAACGCTGTGCCTTCCGCGTAGACTTCACGCAGATTTTCCAATCCACTAAGGTCAAGTGTACCCTGCAAGGTGCTGACATTGGATACCAACACCTTTTGCATTGAACCGCAATCCGAAAGTGTCAAGGCTGTGATGGTGATGACTACGGTATCTGTCTTGCTACCCAAGATTAGCTCTTTCAGTCGCTTGCCTCTCACAATCATGGAGCCGCTGACATTCTTATCATGCCAATCCCCTATCGACAGCAGCCAACTCGCACCTTGTATGGCATTTTGTTGGTCTGATGAGCCGCCGAGGTCGATAGGCATCGTACATGTCTCTCCTGCACTCGTCCTATCCCCTCGCACGATGGATGTACCGTTAGCGATTGCGGGGTACATGTTCACGGCGGGCGTAATCTCATAAGTAATCAAGTCACCTGCCGCACGACACACGATAGTATCCGTGCCGTCTGCGCTGAATGTACCGTAGGAATACTTCGACATAATGTACATGATTCTCTTTTTGAACCATGCAGTCTCAGCGGAGTAGAAGTCGCCATGAGATTGGGTAATCGGGTCGGTATCATTCGTATATGTTCCTGCGATATACGCCAACTTTGCATTCTCATAACGCTTGGCATCGGCATTCACGATAGTGGCGGGGAAATACTCCTTAACTTCCAAGAAGTATTTCTTGTAGAAAGCATAGACTTTATCGTAGCTTGTGCCCGTGGTTTGCCCACCCAACGTCTCCATGGCGGAAAGCATGTTCTTCGCACCTGCGGCAAGCTCATTGGGATACGCAAGTTCAAGCAAGTTCCAAAAGACTGAGGTCTCTCCATTCCATATAGGCTGACCATTGTCGTAGCTGTCGTGCATCTCACAATAGTACGGCTTCCTATCTTGTCCTTGGTTATCAATCGGGCCAATGGTGTCGGCATCGTCCAGTCGCCATTTCCATAGGCTTGTCGCAAGTCCGAAGCAATACGGATAAGTATTCTTCGCCCGTTGGTCTGTGCCGGCAAAAAACTCAGTAAAGTTATGGTGGAAAATCGCATCTGCGATGTCCCAATGTGATGGAACAGTTGCCCTAAACATCGCCACACGCGCGGTGATGAAGAGCGTATTGATTGAGTCATTAGACAACGATGAGAAGTCCGTAATTGTCAGATAACTCGATAACTGCGTCTTCAGATTGATTGCACCATTACCGATGTCGGAGGCGATGAACTTGCCTTCCGCGGCTTCATAATAATATAGGTTATAGAGATTGGCATCACCTGATTTGGCAATCCAATACTCATAGCCCGTGCTACGATATGTCGTGACGTCAGCATTCAACTCATCAAGCGTACCATCGTAGGGCTTAATACGGTTGCTACACAGATACACCGTGTTGTAGGCATCCACCCAACGCTGCGTCGATAGAGGTTCGGTCTCGCCGGCATTCAACTCGCCAGCGTCAAAATCCCAGCAGTTTGTCGAGTTGTATTGGAAGGCTTCCTCGTCCGCATTGAACGTCCAATATGACTTGCTCCGATTCCAAGGCACTCTAAACAGAGCACCCAAAGGTGCATTATCAGAACCTTCCACCGATATGAGATTCGGGAAAGTGTCGGTGTCGTACCCGAAGCAGTTATCATCTCCTTTGTCGGGTCCGAAGGTGTATTCACCCATGCAGGTATATACATATTCTCCCTCCTCATTCGTCGTACGAGAGAAACCGATAAACGGTTCTTGATACACAGCCACACGCACATCATTGTCAAGCTCTATCGCCTCGTTAGTCAAACCGAGTTGCTTGAACAAGTCATTGAATGCCGCCACACTCCCTGCCTTATGGTCTTGCATGGATGATGCCCAATTTTTCTTGGCTGTCAACCGTCCGCTTTTGGGCACACCTTCAAACATGAGCACCTTATTCGTGTCGGTGGTTCCGTCAGCATAGGTGGCGATAGAGTTAATCTTGTTGCCCGAAGAGTCTTTGAGCCTTCCTCCACGCATACGGATATTCCATTCCAAATATCTCATACTCGACGTGCCCTGCCCTTGGATTTGCAAGAATGTCCAACTAAAATCCCTTTCGGGCTTATCGGCAAAGAACACCCACAGATTACCTTCAACATCCGAAGGATTGTTCAAATTCGGGAATACCACATCAAGCATGAATACATTATACAACAGCTTGGTTGCGTTATAATCTATTGTCGTTCCTTCAGCATCCAATACGTCATTCTCTGCTGCGTGTGCGTCCTTCTCCGTAGTGGTGGAAAGCTGATTCCGATAGTTCTTCTCAACGGCTTCGGAGGTCAAAGCGGAATCGTAGATGCGCAACCCGTACAATGCCAATGTTGCGTAGTCATTGCCAAGAGTCAAGTAGCCGCTATTGGCAAAGTAGTCATTGCTCTCATAAGCAAACTGACGATTCTTCTTGCCATTTATATATACGCAGACCAAATTAAACCCGCTATTGGAATACGCATCGGGCATGATAACGACCGTCAGTCTGATACGTACTCCATTGTCGATGGGCACGTCTTGCGTAGTGCTGTCCTGACGGTTCTGCGAGTAGAGCGAGACGTTTTCGGGCGACAAGCGGAATCCCAACAAACTCTCCGCAATGGTGATGATGTTCTCCGAAGAATCTGACACGTTGTCCACCTTAAAGTCAATCTCAATAGTCTTACCCTTACGTGCCGCCTCGGTAGCCAAAGGCTGATAGTTGACAACGGCTTTGCTGCCTGCCAACAGCTTAAGGATGCGCACACCGTCATCGTCGGTCTGCCAACCGTCATTACCCCAATTGACGTTACTCCACGTCACGGAAATCTCTGAGTTATCCACCTCATTCACCACGCTCTGATAGTTCGATTGGCTATTAGAGCGAGTTTTCGGATTGAGATAGAACACCGCACCTGCCGTTGCGGAATAGCCCAAGGAATTGGATACCGCAAGCGTGATGGCATCTGCCAACTCGGTGTCATCGCTATACGAATTGACGATGACGGAGAAGTCCGAATCGTCGTCCGTTTCCACCTCCATGGGATAGGTAAGAGTATTCTTCGTGTTGGTGGCGACAGCAGAGTATTCTTGCGAATAGACTACCGTTCCGTCCTTCGTGACGGTAAACTCGGCATTGGTCGTGGTGGATTGCCCATCATAGATAGCGTAATCGAATAGCGTATTATCCTGCCAGTTAGTGAGCGAATCAGCCACATTGTTGATGCACAACAGTTTCACCTCTTCCGTAGATGACGTAATGCACATAACATTGAACGTCACCGATTTGGTCTGTATCGTGTTGTCCGAATTGGAGAGATAGAAGGTGATAGTGTACACGCCCGTCGTGCCCGGGTGCGGAATGGAATAGTTGTATGGCGTATCGGTATAGGTAGCCGTACCAAGACTCTGCGTGTAGCTCTGCGAATACCCATCTCCCGTCACCGTGACATGCAATATCTTGCTGATATTACCGTTCACCACCATAGGGATGGTGATGTCGCTCGAAAAGGCATTCCACCAACTAAAGTTCGGTGCGCTGATGCCGAGCGATGTCAGCGTCACCGTCCACGTCACGGAGGCAGTAGTCATGTCGGTGTTCTCACCCTTCACGCTTATCTTCACCGAGTTACTGCCCGATGTCAAGAATTCAGCCACATCCACCTTGACGGGCGTACCCGAAGCAATCTCAATCTCCTTCACCGTGGTGAAATCTGAATACGTGGAATTCTTAATCATCACGGTGCAGATGCCCAGCTCCCCCGTTGCCTTGTAGGGGTCAGTCACGGTATCCCTATACTGCGAGACAAACGTAAAGTCAATCTCGCAACTCTCACCGTACTGTGCAGCGAATGCCAACGAGGAGAGATTATTGCGGATGTACACGCTGTACATCATCCCGCTTCCTGCCGACAATGCCTCTACTATCTCCTCCAAGGCAGCACCTTTTGCACCATCATACGCAGTGCCTTCGGTCGTGCCAATAGTGATGTGGTTCTGAATCAACTCGTTGAGTTTCGCAACGATTGCATTCATTTCTGCTGCGGTAAGCACCGCTCCCTTTACAAAGGTCTTGTCAAGTATATCCATAGTTATCCTAAAATATCTGTGTCAAGTTGACTGCTGTCAAGAATAAATTCCGTTACGTCTACGACCTTACCGCCGATAGCTGCCAAGGCGTGCATGATGATGTTCGTCTCAAGCAACGATGTGTCGGCCATATCGCTTTCGATACGGCTTATCACAGCGTTGTACGGCTTCTCACCGTCCACAAGCCGCTTGTTAAGGACGAACTTTATGTAGCTCATTATCCAGCCCAATTACATAGTCCGGGAAAGCAGGGAAAGGGCGGTTAAACCAGCCCCTTCTATAGCGGTTCATTGACTTGGGTGCAGGAGAAGATTTTGCTTGGTGGTCTACGACTGCGCATTTTGCGAGAGTCCGTTCTAAATCATCCAAGCTCTCGGAGGAAATTTCTATTACATTCAGTTGTTGCAAAAGGTCTTCCACATTCTTGTTCATATCATTGCTTTTTAGGGGTTAATTGATTAATAAGTTCTCGCTTCACGGCCACAATGAAGTTGCTCTGCTTCACCACTTGGATGATGGCGGCAGCATACTTCTGCGGTATCTCCACTTCCTCTTCGGAGTAGTAGATGGTTTTAGCTAAGTCCTCAAAGCCAATATCGAGGAGGACGCTGCTGTTGTACATCATCATGTTGCCCATCTCCTTAGCGATGTCGAAGGTTTGCTTCGTACCGTCGAAGGAAATTTGCGCTTGAAAGTTTTTGAAGTTGATTTTCATTTCTGTATCTTTTTATCTGTTAATAACTCAGTTATGACCATGAGGCATTTTCATATACGGGTCCCAGTAGAATGCCACGCCCTAGTACGCTGTCGCCTATCGTCGGATAACAAAGGGAAGCGTAGCATACGGCCTCGCGCACGGAGCGGGGAGGCAATGCCACGTCCGCGCCGTTGACCACAAGGTAGATAGTGGAGGTATAGACGTTGACCAGCAGGACGCGCTGCGTCTCGGTGAAGCTGAGCACGTATCGGTTGACCGACGTGACAGTGCAGCGGAATACCACGGTGTCAACGGGCATCCCTGCCGCTATGTTGTCCAGCACTCCGTAAAGCGGGATGGTGTAATACTTATTGCCTGCAGAATCGGTGGCCGACGTGAGTTCTACGTAGGCCGAACTGCCGTCCACGCCGTAAGGGTAGTAATACAGCGCAGAGCCTGTACACTGGATGAAGGTACGCCGACGTGCACCGAAGGTGCTGCGTGCCCAAAGGTTAACCCCGAAAAAGGTGAGTGTACTCGCCCCATTATGGTAGATGTTGCTGCCCATCAAGATGGATGAACCGTCAGCCGCGGCTATGGATACGCCACCACCTGCACCGAAGGCGATGCTTCCCATTTCATCACCGGAGGCATTGACACAGGTCAGCTTGCTGAAGGTGCCCGTCACGCCGGATAGTGTTCCGCTGACGGTGGCGTTGTTCACCGTCAGACTACCGTCCTCCGCAACAACAAAATTCCCATTGATAATCGTCTTTCCAAGGAAGTTTATTTGGTCGGCTGAAATCGTCACTCCCGATTGTAACACCCCATTTTCATCCATCGAGACAAACGAAGTAATCTCGCTTTTCACCACCACTTCGTTGTCAGTCATGGCCGAAGTGAAAAGCGTGGCGAAATCTGCCGTCGTCACCAGCCCCGACGTATTTGCCAATGTACCATCCTCGTTGAAGCGGGAAGTAAGCACCGAAATGCTGCTTGCCTGTTGCTCGATGGTGCTCTGCATCGACGTGATTGTACCGTTGATGGTGCTCACATGTTCCGACACCTGCAACAGAATTCTATCCTCAAGATTCTTGATGTTGGCAGTGGTGGCATTGCTCGATGCTTGCCAATGGACGATAGAAAAGGCTTCTCCTTTAGCCTTTGAGGCGATGCACACAAGGGAATCATTCATGTAGTACGTCACCTCGCCCTCCGTGTATGAGGCATTCACCCACATATCGCCCACGTCATACGCCTGCGCATCGGTAGGCTGTTCCACGAACACCCTGCGCTTACTATCTGCCGTATCTTGTGCCACCGCTGCATCCTCCAACGCCTTGATAGTCTGCTGGTCGGTGATGCTATTCCAGCTATACGTACCATCATCGTTCAGTTCAAAGCGGTAAGCGTAGCCCGTAGTCCTATTGTAGTACATGTCCTCCACGTGTAGAGCAAGCAGTTCATCCGTAGTCCACTCCGAGGCAGGGAGATTCGTAAGCGTGGGGTCTTCGTCGTAGAACCATAGCGTATATTCTTTATCCGTCTGCTCGCGCACAAGGTCCATATCGGCTTGTAGATTCTCCATGTCGGTGATAATCTCCGACAGGGCTTCGTCAATGGATTTGCCCGTGGCCACCGAAATAAATTTTCCTACTATGCTATTGCCCGAAGGTGATAGGATGGTCACAGCCATTTCATCGGTCAACGAATAGGAGTTGATACCCTTGTATTGCTTGATGCTTGGGGCATCATCGCCCACGGCAGAAAGGATGATGGCATTCTGCCGAGTGGTGTCTGTACGATTGCCCAGCTGGACAATCTCGTCCTTGGCCGACGGTATGCCGCTGCCTTCGTCACAGTCGGTTTTGGAGAGGTCGATATAATCGTCACCGACACCAACGACCAAACGCCAATAGTAGGCATTACTGACGTTGTAGCTAGTGCCACTTTTAATATTGTACGTCTGACATCGCGCCTGATCACCCACTACAAACTGCTGGCTGATGGATTTTTCACCATCGTCTTGTTGGAAATAACATCTGTAGACATCATCCGGCACTCCATTGTCCACCTGTGTCACATTCCCATCCGCATCTGTCACTTCCGTAATGGTATGTTCCTCTACTTTATAGCAGGTCATCGAGGCCGGGGAGAGTATGATGCTGCCGCCAACATGCTTCAGTTCCTTGATGGCCACAGAAACGAAATACGCTATCTTGCGCGCCAGTATTTCGTCTACCTCTAAATAACTGCGTCCATTCTCCTGCTTCAGCACGAAGCCGCTACCCAGTTCCCCAGACGAAAAGCCTGTGGACGCAATCTTGGTGAGTCCTTGAAGAATGTCGAGGATGGCGATGACTCCATCCGATTCAATGGTGATGCCGTGGCTCCCACTACCAATCTTGATGCCTTTGAGAAAACGAATCAGTCCTTGCGCGATATCATCGCCCGTCCGGCTCAAGGCTCGGGAGAGTATTTCTTTTATCGTGCGGCGCGCAGACAGCAGGTTGTTGTCCGTCAACAGAGTGCTGTCGCCTGTACGCACGATATCAGGCAATGCAGAACTTTCAGTCTTCGATTTAACGTAAGTCCGCAGCTCCGAGACATCATTATTCACCCTGTCCAATGCACCAGTTTGTAGCGCATCGCTTATTTCAATATCCATTTGCCCCGGCAGTTTGACCTTCCGGGTTATCTTTGTGATGCGGCTGCTCTTGTAACCAGTATCAGGGAAATACTTTTCGCTCTCCAACCTGATGCGTAGACCTATATATAAGTCTATGCCGTTTTCTTCTATATATACATGGTCAGTCGAACTCTTATATACAGAAATATCCTGCCACTCTTCTTCATTATAGGCTTCTACGGCGGCCGCAAACTCCTCCTCGGCAGCCGTGTAATATTCATCCGGCATGGAAATGTTCCATAGTATATAGCTATCACCAACTCTGGGGACAAGACTGCCACCAGGTAGCTGCGTGTCATCATCGTATGGCCAAATGGTGATAATCTCAAACTCTTTCGTGTTCGAGTCATAGTTCACTTCAAAATAGTGGTCCTCCGTACTGCCAAGTCCGGCAAGGTCGCCGTCTTGAAAAGATACCCGCTTGGTTTCACCTGCCAATTCATAATCGTTAGGGTCGAAATCCAAGGTATCATCTTTGAAGTAGTAAACCGTGAACGTAGTGCCGTCCTCGTCTGTCACTTCCTCACTGCGTACACTAGACACAGTGCCCACACGGCGCGGGTATATCCCACTGAAGGCATCCGATTCATACCGGTCAAAGATTCCGTACTCATCGACATGCAATTCCACATATTGCTTACCCCCTGGTAGCATTAACCGACTATAGCCGTATTTCTCTGCGTCAATGTTACGGCTACTTCCGATAGGGAACAAACGTGTGTAGAACTGATTGGTATTACTTGTGTCGCGCTCCAACTCAGTTAGCCCCTTGTTATATCCGAGGGTGATTTCCTCCCCATGCTCACAGCGACAAATGTTGACCGTTTGTCCTTCCACCCACCATTCAGCCTTTCCACCTACGGCCTCGGCTATTTCTTTCAAAGCCTCATCGCAATATTTGCCTTCATAGTCGATGGTGATATTGTCGGTGCCGTCCACTCGCCCAACTTTCCAGTCCTCGGTGCCCATGCCGGAATTGATACACTTCACTATCATGGCCACGTGTTCTGCCGGAGATGCCGTCAGGGTAAATACCGGTTCCGCATTGCCATCCGTGGTCTCAATTACCAGGAAGCGCTTGATCAAGCTCTCTATCCCATACAGCTTCATGTCGTATTCCCACTCTCCGTCGCTTATTTGCTTGGGAGTGTATCGCTCCATCAGCCAATACCGCTCACCGGCAAAATCCGTATAGTAGTTTACGTCGAGGTTTATGAAGTCATAGTGCGTAAAGGTCAGGTTCAGCTCATTGTCGCTCTGAACTTCCTTCGACTGAGAGGAACTGTCGTTCGGCTCAATCTCCGCCTGCTTGTTTCCCAAGCTGTCGTATATCGTCAACATGTGTCTTTAGAATCCCATTATAATGCCGTATGAATGCCGTTTAAATGATAGGTACGGGTTCCCTGAATTTCACCTTGAACTTGGCTGCGTGAACGCCCTCTTTCCATAAATAAGTAAGCGGGGTAAACTTAGTGCTGTCACTATACTTCACGTGCAGCGTCAAGTCTATCTGTGGGAAATTGATGTCCAACCAGCCATTCGTTCCCGTCTTCAGGAAAGAGATGAAAGCCCGATACTTGGTCAACCACGTCGCCTGCGTCTGGGCATAGAGGGCGAAGTGGAGCGTGACGTCCCTCGCCTCGTTCCGTGGGGTCAATGTGGATAAGTACTTTTCCCCATGTTCCTCGCGGAAGTCAACGGCCGTGTCCTCTTTGGCCTTGCTTGGGGTGAGTATGGAAGTAAGGTTATCCATGCCGCCCCGCTTGTCTTCAACAAGGAATGCGCCGTATGTGGTCCAAATGTCCGTCTCGTTGATGAGAACCAGCCCGCTAAGTATCTTGTCCATATCATTTCACTTTTAGTCCGTCCCTTATTATTTTCAGTATGCTCTCCTTTATTTCGCTGAGGTGTGTGGCGCTCGCCCCGGTGTTCTCGGCTATGCGAGCCAGATGCCCCTCGGCCGTATCCATTTTCGCGGACACATCTTCCAGACGGCTATCCATGCTGCTCCAATGCTGCAGCCCACTCGTAAACATACCCTCCAGCTTTGTGCCTTGGTCTTGGGTCATGGCGTCAAAACTGCCGGTGGAGGCGCTCTGCGAAGAAGAAGAGCTGCCGTCCCATCCCATCGTCTCCATCAAGGCGTCGCGTTCCGCCAATGCAGCGTCCACAATGTCTTGGTACTGCTGACGCAGGGCTTCTTGCTCGGCATTGGTCATTTCACCTCCGCTTTCCAGTGCGGTGGCAAAGTCTTCATACCATTCCCTCAGCTTTGCCGAGTAAGTGTTACTCATCATCGAATTAATGACGGCCTGCTGCATCATCTCCTCAAAGCTCTCGGCAAAGTCCTCGGCATCGGCCTCCATGTCCAGCAGCACATTCTTGAACTCGCTCTCTATGTCGTCGAAAGAATAGCTTGTCAACTTCTCCCTATAGGCATCCTGCAACTCCTGCAGTTGCTCGTAGTACTCTATGTACTCGTCCATGTACTGCGCAGCGTTCTCGTGCCCGTCATCGGCATATTGCTGAATCTTCGCATAAATGCTATAGGCTTGGTCTGCCACTTTCCACATCTCCTCGCTCGACAGCGACCAAAAGTCGCCCGCGCTGTCGATGGTGCGGCCGACGATTTCGCTTATCTGCGCCCACTCGGTTGCGGTCATGGCATTGTCTATCTTGTTGTTGCTGCTGTGCGAGCCACCTATTCCGAGGAATCCGTTGCTGTAGGCCGCACCACTACGTGCCATCATCTCCTGCGTATTCTTCATCGACTGCTGCAGGTCGGCTACCTGCTGATTGTAGATGGAGGTCGATTCTACCAACGTGGCATCGTCCATTTTGTCGCTCAGTCGGTCAATGGCGTTCTGCAAAGATTGGTTGCTCGCGGTCAGAGCCTCGATGTCCTCCGCCAGATGCGGGTCGCTCTCGCCTCCGAAGTCCAGTCCCGACCACCCGAAAACAGTATTCCAGATGCTTGCTGCGGCGTTGGCTATACTCGAAATGACATTACCAAGGAAGGAGTCGATTCCTTGCTTCGATATGACATCCAATAGGGAGAATACTGCCGCGATGATGCCGGACACCTTATCTCCCGACTGGGAGAAAATCTCCACAATCTGAGATGCCACTTGACCAACCTGCGCCAACGACATCTCCGATGAGCTGCCCAACTGCCCGATGGCGTCCGCCAAGGTCGCTACCTTCGATGTCGCCGCCGACGACGATTGTTCCACCTTTTGCTGCTGATTCTGCTGATTCTTCTCCGCATCATTCTTCTTGTTCTGCGCATTCTCCAACTTCTTCGACGCGGCTTTCTTCTCGTCTTCCGTGCCGTTCTTCAGAGCCTCGTTATACTCGTTCTGCGCAGCGGTCAGTTCTCCTTGCGCGGTGCGCAGCTTTTTTTGTGCCGTGGTTAGGGCCGCTACCTGTTCGGGCAGGTCGCCCAATAGTCCACCCTTGTCGGCAATGGTCGTCCGTATGCTGTTCAGCGCGTCGTTCACCACCTTCTTTTGGTCCACGGTCATGTTTTGGTATTCCGCGCTCTTCATGAACTGCTCCAATTGCCCCCGAACCTTCTCAAGGGTTGTCTTGGCTACATTGTCTAAGTCGCTGAAGATAAGTTCCCAGTTAATGCCTTGCTTCAGTTGCTCCATGTCCACGTTGGCCAAGGCTTCCTCCATTTGCTTTTGCAGAGACAGTTTCTCGCCTTCGGTGTCCGCGGCGGCTATCTGTCGGTTGTAGTCTTCCGTTATGGCTTGCCGCTTTTCGTAGAAGGTCCCATATTCTCTCAGGTAGGCGTTCATTGCCTCCTTTTCTGCGTCGGTTCGTTCTTTCCATGCGTCGGCTATGCCTTTTTCGCGGCTCTGCGCCGCTCCTTGGGCGCGAGTGCCAAGCAGGGTCGTCTGCTCGTCAGTCAGCGTACCACCTTGCGCATCCTCCCATTCCTTGCGCTGCTTCTTGATGGCATCAATTTCCTGCTGATAGTCCAGTTCTACCTGCGCCAGCTTCTTCTTTGTGCCGTCCTTCATCAGGTCTATTTCGGCTTGTTGGGTCTCACGGCGGAGCGACAATGTTTGTTCTGCGACTTTTTCTTGCGCCTTTCTCTCTTTATTTTCTTCCTTCTCTTCACTCTTCTCCTGTTTGGAAGGGGAGCCATATTTCGCCAATTGAGTTTCGGCCTCCTGTATCTGTTTGGTGTATTCTTTCCATTCTTTGGAATTTACTTTGGACACGTCCAATGCGTCGCGGGCGTTCTCTGCTTCCTTTTTCTTCTTCTCCCAGTACGACTTGTCTTGTACGGTAGCCGTCTTCGCCTCTGCTTTTTGGGCTTCCTTCTGTGCGGTCACAATGTCATCCACCGTCTTTTGCCATAGGGCAACGGCTTCTTGCGCGGCTTTGCGCTGTTCCTTAAGCGGACCGGTATAACCACCCTTATTCTGTGTGAGCGTAATCCGGTTGTTGATACCCGTCAGTTTCTGCTGTGCCTGCACTAACTTCACCTTGGCGCCTATCAGTCGCTGTCTTTCCAGTTCTTCATTGGACTTCTTCAGCAGCTCCGTCAGATTGGCGCGCTTCACGGCTTCCAAGTCCATGTCGCCAAACAAGCCGGGCATCAGTCGCTGCAGTTCTTTCAGTTTTTCTATTTTTTGAGAGGTGGCGGCGGTCTCGGAGGTGATGGCGCTCACAAGCCCGCTGACCGTATCTTCCAGTTCGTTGTAGTGATTCTTATGCGCTGCCAGCTGCTCATTGGCAGTCCTTATCGTCCGCTCTGCGATAGTCTCCGCAGTGGCGAATTTATACAAGCCATATACCACGCCGGTAATGGCCAGCGCCGCCAATGTATACGGGTTGGTGGCCATGGCCGCCTTCACGGATCTCAAGGTCTTCAACAACGACCGTTGGGCGATTGTCAGCAACTTGGTTTGAGCCGTGGCTATGGCTTCCGAATTCGACAAGGCGATGCCGGCTGCTACGGCCAAGCGTTTCTCCACCACGGCTTGGCGAAGTATGGCCATGTGAGCCGACTGTGCAGCCGACACCAGTATCACTGCAGCCCGATAGGAGCCATATACCACCACAATGTCCTGAATGGCCTGTCCAACGGAGCGATAATTCTCTACCAGAAACGACACGCCGGACAGCACGTCATTAATCAGCCCTTCGTTACTTTTCCCTATCTCGTTCATCATCGTCTCCACGGCATCCTCAATGTTGGACAACTGACCGGCGATAGTCTTGCTCTGCTCCATCATCAAGCCGCCAAACTGCCCTCCTTCGTCGGTAAGACTGATGATGGCTTTCTCCAGTTCGGGGAAGCCCACACGGCCTTCTTCCACAAGGCTCTTCACCTTGCTTTCGGCCACGCCAAACTGGGCGGCAAGTTCTTTGGTCAGGGGGATGCCGCGCCCTAAGAACTGGTTCAAGTCTTGTGTGTACATGCGCCCCTGCACCATCGTCGTTCCATACAGATAGGCCAGGTCATTGATGGGGATGGAAAGGCCGGCTGCAATGTCGCCCAACCGGATAAGCGTTTCGTTCACCTTGTCGGCTTCCACGCCGTAGGCCAGCAGTTGTTTGGCAGAGTTGGCTATGTCCGACATGCCGAAGGGGGTGATGGCAGCGGTCTGCACCAATTGGCTCATCAGCGCCTCCGCCTTGTCCGCACTGCCCAGCATGGTCGTGAAGGCCACTTCCAATTTTTGGAACTCACCACGCACGCGCGTGACGTTGCTTATCACTTCCTTCAGAGTGAACGCGGCCGCCAACCGCGACACGGCACTGCCAACAAGCTGTGCCGCGTCGCCCAGTTGGCGCATGCCCGCATTGGCCCTGTTGGCCTTTTCGGTCAGCTCGTCCACCTTCTTCCCGGCTTTGTCAAGGCCGGGGGTCAGACGGTCTCTCATGAAAAATTCTATTTCTACAGGGTTAGCCATGCGGATTTCAGATTTCTTTAGTTTTTCAGTTCTTCAGTTTCGATTGGAAGAAACCTACGATGTCAGCCGCCTCCTCCTCTTCCGTGCGGTCGCTTCCCGATTTTTTTCGCACATAACGGGGGGCGTCGCTCAGCATCATGATTAGCGTCTGGTAGTTTATCCCATTTAGGATGTAGTCCACGCTCCAGCCTGTTGCGCTTGCCACTTGCCAGACAAAACCGAAGGGGCTATGGGAGCCTTCGTATTCGCTCCTTAACTCCCCTTCTTTTCGTGGCTCAGCCTCGGCTTCATCGGGTTGATTCGTTCCGCCGATCTGATAATAGGTATAAAAGGGTCTGTGCCCATCAGGCAGACAAATTTGGTCATCGCAGCCAGCAGATATTCATGCTCCACCCAGTTGCGGATGAGCCATGCGGTAAGACCCACTAAGAGATGCCGGGATAACCAACCCCTGCAGATGGTGTGGGCTATCATGCGGCTCACTCCCTTTCCATGCTCGGCAAGGAACTGCATCTCTTCTTCCTTGTCAAAATGCCACATCTCTTCGCTGCTGACTCCCATTTTCAGGTATTCACGCGATATGCGGATAACTCCGTTCATGGTCGGACGTCTCATCGTCACGCGCAGTTGCACCGGCTTCTTCCTGAACGGCAGGCGGAACGACTTCAGCGGAATGCTCACACCAACGTCCAGCAGAGCGTCCGCTGTCTCCCGTTCCACTTGCCTAATCACAGATTCATCCATACACTACAACTATTCGTTTACGCGGTTTCTGAACTGCTACTTTCGCTCGAATCAACCGTGTCGTTGATCTCGTAGGGAGCGCTGCCATCTTCAGGCTTGTTCACCTTCAGCTCGCATTCCAACTTCGACACTTCCGTCAACGTCAGCTTGCCGCCAAGGTTGGCCAGTATGGTACCGTTGGGAATGGTCATGGTCTGTCCGGAGGCAAACGCTATCGTCCACTTGCCGGACAGCTGCACAAGACTCGTCGGAGCCTTCCAGCCGGTATAGGCGCCATCCGCTCCTACCAACGTGCCACCAAGCACAGCCTGTATGTTTTCGTAGTCAAGCTGGATGATGTTGAACGTAGGGGATATCTGGCCGTTTTTGTTCGCCAGCGTCAGCACGGGAGCGTCTGGCACCTGCTCCGCCTCCACGTCCGTACTTTCGGGCTTTGTGCCGCCCCAGTCCCATGAACCTTTTTCAATATATCCTATCGTAAGGCTTCCAAACGTTACTGCGGCAATGCCGTACATGAATTTCTTGCTCATTTCTTTTTGATTTTGATGGTTACTATTGCGCCGGTCGCTGCTCCGGCAAAAAACGCGATTATCATAATCCGAACAGGCCACGAACGCCGTTCTTCTTCCGTGCGAACCTCCTCCGCTTGCGAGCTTTCGGAAGTTCCGCTCCTGGTGCGCGACAATTCTTGCTCATACCACCACACCAGCTGCTGCAGACTGTCACATGAGGCATATACCACAACGCTCTCAGCGTCCGGGCTTCTGCTCACGTTCACGCTCGCCTGTCCACTGTGCGCAGTATAGGCTGCGCCGTCAGGCAGCTTACGGAGGCTGTCCATCCTCAGTGTCAGGCTCACCTCCGACTTCGGCACTCCCACCGTCATCATGCCCTTCGTCACACTGAGTGCGCTGTCGGCGACTGCCACCGTTTGCACGCTGCTCGTTGTCTTCTCCGCCTTTCGTGTGCTCGCGCATCCCGATAAGCACAGGACAATCGTCATGATGCTTGCAACTGTTGGCAGTATCGATAGCCTTGCGCAGCCGCGCCATCTCGCGCTTGGTGGCCTGCAGGTCTTTCCGTGTGTTGTTAAGTTCTTCGCGTGTCGCACTAAGTTCTTCTTTTAAAGGTTTTACAATGTTCTCTATCAAGATCCGGGTGGCATGCTCGGTGTTGTCAATCCTGACTGTCTCGGCATCGGCCACCGCCTTCTCGGCTTTCGCCTTCGCTTCTCTAACTGTCGATTTCAATGTGATGATGGCTATTATCGTGGCCACAAGACCGCCGCCCAGTATCAGATTGAATATTTCACTGAGTTCCATACCACTCGCCTCCTTGTTATTGATTAATACCTATAGACTTCAGCCACTTCTGCACGTCAAACGACGGACATGCTTTTGCGGCCAACTCGTTATGTCCCACAATCCTTACAGACGGGAATCGCTTGTGAAAGTCCTTCACGTATTCCGCCATCGCTTGTGTCTGCGCCGGTGTCCTGGTGTCTTTGGCGGTCTTCCCGTCTTTCGCCACCCCGCCAGAATAGACTACATGGCGGCTCACGCTGTTGTATCCCGCCACTCCATTGGTCACTTCCCAGTCGTCCACCCATGCGTCCTCGTTGTTGTCAACGAGGCGTTCTATTTTTCCGTCCAGATGGATGAGGTCCGTATAGCCTACCTGCTTCCACCCCCTGCCGCCCTTGCTTACAGGCGAGGTGTGCCAGTTGCGGATATCCGCAGCCGACACCTCACGCCCTTCAGGGGTGGCCGTGCAATGGATCACGAGATATTTCAGGCTCTTACTCATTCGGTGGTAGCGCTTTCAGTGGAACTGTAACCGCTTCTCATCACCACGCCGGCGTCTGCCTTCTTGAACATGCAGATGAAGTAGTGACGGAAGTTTATCTTGTTACGCTGATATTCCGGGTCGTTGCTGGCCTCAGAGAAGTACATCTTGGTGCTTCCTGTAGCCTTGAACACACGCGGAGTATAGAATGCGAACGAACATTGGAACTCGCCGGTGTCGGCGGTTGCGCCCACGTCTTTCTTCTCGCCGGCAGTCGTGTACAGCGGATTGTTGCCATACTCGTAGATTTGGAAGCCATACAGGTTGCCGACCTTGCCGGTATTGCGGTCGATATTATACTGTTCACGGAAGTTCTGGCTAACCAGCAACAAATCGTTCACATGGTCAGGACACAGCACAAGACGTCTGCCGTCGGTAGGCACCTTCAGTTTGTCGAGCGCACGCTTCATTTCCACAAGGTCGTTTGGAG